>NZ_JBSEYI010000033.1:0-1114 GCF_053627715.1 Aerococcus sp. 150760013-2 | reverse complement strand
CTTAATTTGTCAAATTAAGTGCAACACAGTTTTATAAAAGATTTCATAAGGTGTTTTCCAATTCAAACATTTTTTGGGACGTGTATTTAATTTCGTTGCCCAACCTTGTATCTCTTCATCAGTTGCATCTGTCAAATCAACACCTTTCGGTGAGTACTCTCTAAGGAGTCCATTTGTATTCTCATTAGATCCTCTTTGCCAAGGGGCATGAGGATCTGGAAAAAAAATTTGCGTATTATTTAATTCCTCAGTCAATCGGGCGTGTTGACTGAATTCTTTACCACGGTCAGGTGTAATGGTTTTACAAAAATTAGAATCAATACCTTGTAGTAATTTAATCATTTGGTCAACTACCGGCTTAGAAGCTTTCTTCTCAGATTTACCGATTAGTAATAACCTAGATTTTCTATCAACTAACGTTACTAAGCACGCTTTACCAGTTTGACCTGCAACTGTATCTGCTTCCCAATGACCAATCTCAGTTCGTTCATTAGCGCCATCTGGTCGTTCATGAATCGTATTGGAGATAGGGATCTTTCCTCTTCTCTCTACGTGATTTTTAGAATGGCGTGTTTTACCTCTGTGTCTTAATTTACGGATAGCGCCTCGATTACCGGTTGATAAACCAGGCTCATCGAAGTCGCCACGATAAATTGCACGATAGATAGTATTATAACTGATTTTATTTTTGGAATTTTCAAGGTTCAAACGACCAGAAATTTGTTCTGGAGACCATTGTTCGTTGAGAAATAGTCGTTTGACCAACTGGAAAATAGAGTCTTTATCTAGCGTGCGATGTCTGCCACATAGTTGTTTTCTACGTTTATACTCTCCATGAGCAGTTGACGGTGAATAACTGCCATCCTTGTTTGAATTACGATGTAATTCTCTTGAGATAGTCGATTTAGAACGGTCCAGGGTCTCGGATATATGCCCGATAGTTTCGCCTTGTTCATACATTAGGAATATTGTTTCTCGCTCATTCATGGTAAGATGTGTGTATGGATTCATAGCTTTCTCCTTCTAATAGTTGGTTGGTACATCTATTTTATAGGAAAACTATGGATCTTTTTTATTTTATTATTGTTGTTGCACTTAAATTGTAAATTCGTCC
>NZ_JBSEYI010000032.1:0-1116 GCF_053627715.1 Aerococcus sp. 150760013-2 | reverse complement strand
ACGCTGTTTTTCGTTAGGATAGATTTTACACTCAATTCCTTGATACATGTTTTCACCCCCTTGCGTTTATAGATATATTATACCATACGTATGACACTTGTTTATAGCGATAACAATTACTATAATTTAGTTGAAGAAGTGTTTACATATGATTGTGAAAACAAGGACAAATGCCTATAATTTTAATTTCTATTTGGTTTGGGTAACAAAGTATCGTAAGGAAATATTTACAACCATTGAAAAGCAAAACGCCATGCAAGATATATTGACGCACATTTGTGATGAACATGATATTGTCATCCAATCGCTGCAAGTTATGCCTGACCATATTCATATGTTGATTTCGTTCAACCCTAAACATGCCGCAAGTAGTATCGTCAAGACACTTAAAGAGAAATCTGCACGTCTATGGTTTAAAGCTTATCCAGAAACAAAGACAATGTTATGGGGTGGCCATTTATGGACACCTAGTTATTTCATGGCAACAGTAGGCAGTATGTCTAAAGAAGCTGTTAAAAAGTATATAGAAAATCAATTAACGGAATACAATGACGGTCGCCCTAGAACTTGATTCATCCATGTAATGAATTACACGGTTTTCTCAAGGGGCGACTTTAAATAAAAAGTGATCTTTCTCTTGCATCTTAACATATCATGCATACTATCCGCCATTTATCCTACTGAAACGAGTTTTATTTATGATAAGGTTCCCCGTATCAGTTGTGACTGCGGTTTTTAATCGCAATTGAATCGTTACGGTTTCCTTATCTGCTTCAGCTATTTCTTTTACTTTATTTTAACAATAAAGAAGGGTCAACGTATTTTAAACTCACGTTGACCCTTCCTTAAAATTCAATTAAATACTATTTCCTTTTCTTTTTGAAAACTAATGCAGAACCAATAGATAGGAATAATGCTCCTAAAATACTAGTGATTGTTGTACTTTCTACCCCTGTTGGAGGCAAATCTTGATTTTTAGGTTCTACAGTAACATTTGCTGCATCTGTGTTATTTGGCTCTCCTGGGTCCACTGGCTCTTCTGGATCCACTGGTTCTTCTGGATCCACTGGCTCTTCTGGGTCCACTGGTTCTTCTGGATCCACTGGCTCTTCTGGG
>NZ_JBSEYI010000030.1:0-1358 GCF_053627715.1 Aerococcus sp. 150760013-2 | reverse complement strand
ACACACCTGTTCCCATCTCGAACACAGAAGTTAAGCTTCTTAGCGCCGAATGTAGTTGGGGGTTTCCCCCTGTGAGACTAGGACGTTGCCATGCAGTATTAATATTCCGCAATAGCTCAGTTGGTAGTAGCGCTTGACTGTTAATCAAGATGTCGTAGGTTCGAGTCCTACTTGCGGAGTTGGTAGAGTTCCTTGCCTTGGAGAGTTGTCCGAGAGGCCGAAGGAGCACGATTGGAAATCGTGTAAACAGGAAACTGTTTCGAGGGTTCGAATCCCTTACTCTCCGTAAAAAAATATTTTATGGCCCGTTGGTCAAGCGGTTAAGACACCGCCCTTTCACGGCGGTAACACGGGTTCGAGTCCCGTACGGGTCATTATTCTAGGAGAATTAGCTCAGCTGGGAGAGCGTCTGCCTTACAAGCAGGATGTCGGGGGTTCGAGCCCCTCATTCTCCATTAGAATTTTGTTTTACAAATACCTGGTCCCGTAGTGTAGCGGTTATCACGCCTCCCTGTCACGGAGGAGATCGCGGGTTCGATTCCCGTCGGGACCGTTAGTTTAAAATATTATTAATATGGTCTGATAGCTCAGTTGGTAGAGCACTTGATTGAAGCTCAAGGTGTCGGCAGTTCAAATCTGTCTCGGACCATACGGAGGGATAGCGAAGTGGCCAAACGCAGCGGACTGTAAATCCGTTCCTTCGGGTTCGAAGGTTCAAATCCTTCTCCCTCCATTTATCTTTTTTAAACTATGGGATATTACTTGGATAGGGACATAGTTAAACGGTATAACTACGGTCTCCAAAACCGTCATTGTGGGTTCGATTCCTACTGTCCCTGTTTTTACTAATATTATTATTTTGGCGGGTGTGGCGAAGTGGTTAACGCATCGGTTTGTGGCACCGACACTCGTGGGTTCGATTCCCATCACTCGCCCTTTTTTATTGGGATATAGCCAAGCGGTAAGGCAACAGACTTTGACTCTGTCATGCGTTGGTTCGAATCCAGCTATCCCAGTTTTTTTATTTATGGCGGTATAGCCAAGTGGTAAGGCATGGCTCTGCAAAAGCTTGATCGCCGGTTCAAATCCGACTACCGCCTTTCACGCTTTTTGAAAGACATGCAAATATTATATTGATTTGCCGGTGTGGCGGAATTGGCAGACGCGCTGGACTCAAAATCCTGTGTCCTTACGGACGTGCCGGTTCGACCCCGGCCACCGGTATCAAATGAAGCATCAACGATTTATGCGTTGGTGTTTTTTTGGTTCTATAATAAATAGTGTTGGTGAGATTCAATTGAGTCTCATCGGCACTATTTTTGTGTACGCAAAAAGAAGGACATGATATCCTTATTTCA
>NZ_JBSEYI010000029.1:0-1376 GCF_053627715.1 Aerococcus sp. 150760013-2 | reverse complement strand
TGCTTCCAACTGAAAAGTATCAAGATGTGAATTATATAGTCGTTGAAGGCGTCTTAACCTACAAGCCTAAGGCTTGTATCCAATGTGGTGTAAAGAATACAGGAAGCCATGATCTGATTAAACATGGGTTTAAGCCTACAATTATAAGATTACCTAATTCAGTTTCAAATCCGATATTGCTAAAACTAAAGAAGCAACGATTTTATTGTAAACATTGCGTGCAAACCTTTATTGCTGAAACACCTTTAGTACAGAAATACTGCTGTATCTCAAACTCAATAAAAAGTCAGATAAGTTCAGAATTAGTTGAAACACAATCCATGCGATTAATCGCTAAACGATATCACGTGTCGTCTCCAACAGTCGCTAGGATTCTACTGAAAGCTGGTAAAGGACTATCACCAAAAGGAAACTATCTGCCTAGTAACCTTGGTATAGATGAGTTTAAATCCACTAATCGAGTAGCCAATGCGATGAGTGCTGTCCTTGTGGACACCCATAATAGAAGGTTGATTGATATTATTGTTGATCGGAAACAAGCTTCTCTAATCGATTACTTTGCTTCCTTTACTTGGGCTGCTAGAAGTAGTGTGAAAACTGTTTCTATCGATTTGTATACACCCTATCTTGAAGTAATACGTACTAGTTTTCCTAATGCTAAGATTGTAATTGATCGATTCCATATCGTGAAGTTACTAAATGAGACAATTAATTCTGTTCGTATTAAAGCTATGAATATCGTGAAAAATAGCCGACCATCTGACTACAGAAAACTTAAAAAACAATGGAAGTTGTTGCTAAAAAATGCTGAAGACTTAAATTTCACTGATACATATTATGTTCGCCAATTTGGTGAAGAAATTTCGGAACAGCGCATTGTTGATTTCCTATTGAATATTTCGCCGGATTTATTAGTAACATATACTCTAATGAATGAGCTTAAGTACGCAATTTCTACGCATAACATTGAGCTATTTGATGAAATATTGAAGAGCACAAGGAAAATAACCTTGCCTCGACGTGCGAGAAGAACTATCAGAACTTTACAGAAGTTTTTACCATATATCCATAATTCATTAACTTATACCGTCTCAAACGGACCTACCGAAGGTATTAATAATAAGATTAAATTAATTAAGCGTACTGGTTTCGGATATGCTAATTTCTTTAATTTACGCGCTAGAATACTAGTCCAATTCAAACTAAAATACAAACCTTCAAACCCAGCACCATCCACTTATGAAGCAATGGCAAGCTAAGGCCTGCCAAACTATTACTATTTTCGTAGTCCTTGTTGCTACAACATAATAATCTTCTTGCCTAAGGGCAAAAAAAAGCCATACACATAATCGTGTATAGCTTTTCTCTTTGAAGCT
>NZ_JBSEYI010000028.1:0-1495 GCF_053627715.1 Aerococcus sp. 150760013-2 | reverse complement strand
CAAAAAAAGAGGAATCTCCATTATCATAAAGTTAACGACAACCATGATAAGATAGGAGATTCCCCGTATGAATAAGTTTATCAATACCACGTTACAATTGAAAGATGAAAATATAATTTTCGAAGATAAAGTTGAAGAGATGATAGTTAAGAATATAAAGTCACTGATCTATTTCGGCAAGTTAGATGTAAATCCTCAGTATTGTCCAGCCTGCGGCTGCGTTAAACGAGGAAATAGTATCGTTAAGAATGGATCTAAAAAATCAAGAATTACGCTAACAAAGATATCAGGGTTACCTGCTTACCTTGAATTAAGCAAGCAACGCTATCACTGTAGAGAATGCGATAGCTACTTCACTGCTAAATCAGAGATAGTCGGTGATAACTGTTTTATTTCTAAGCGCGTTAAACGGATGGTATTAGACTTTGCAACCAATGCGTTGACACTTAAACATATCGCAGAGACATGCAACGTTTCTGATCATACAGTTCAACGGGTAATTAATGGTGCTGGTAAAGACCTTAAACCTAGCATCTTCGATGCATTACCAGAGCATATTGCTTTCGATGAATTCAAAGGTGTAAAGCATGCCGAAGGAAATATGAGCTTTATGTTTATAGATAATACGAATTCACGTATTGTAGATGTGCTAGGAGATCGCAGAAAATTCAAGCTACGTGATTACTTTTTTGCCTATCCGTTGAAAACTCGTCAGAAAGTTCAAACAGTTACAATGGACATGTACATGCCTTATATGGAAGTCGTTAGAGAGGTATTTCCCAACGCCAAAATCATCATTGATCGTTTCCATTTAGTTCAAGCATTAAATCGAGAATTAAATAAGCTACGTATTGAAGTAATGAATGCTTTCAGGGTTCCTGACCATAGATTGTACAACAAGTATAAGAGATATTGGCGAATATTCCTAATGCCCCGAGAAAACTTAAACTCATGGGATTATCAACCGTTTAAATTATTTGATTGGCTTACGAATACCGGTGGTATTTTAGATTATTTACTAGATAAGAACCCACTATTAAAAGACACCTATAATATCGTCCATAACTTGCGTGAAGCGCTTCAAGAGAATGACTCTGAAGTATTTAAAGCTCAGTTAGCACAGTCTAAGTTAGTTAAATTACCAAGCGGATTAAGACGTGTGCTACGTACATTTACCAAACTTCAAAGATATATTGGTCATACTTTCAAATACAACCACTTAACGAACGGCCGTATAGAAGGTTTGAATAATAAAATTAAGATCTTAAAACGAATAGCTTACGGATACCGAAACTTCCAAAATTTTAGAACTAGAATATTAATGACCAATAAACTATATCTAAATGAAATACCGGTAGTAGAAGCAGCCTAAGGGCTGCTTGATAATCACAAAATAAAGATAAAAAATGAATAATGGAAAAGAGTATAAAAAAACCAGGTAATCTAATGATTACCTGGCAGATATTACTCATCAGTCCTATTTGACGAAGAGCCG
>NZ_JBSEYI010000027.1:0-2280 GCF_053627715.1 Aerococcus sp. 150760013-2 | reverse complement strand
ATCCCTTAGTGTCTTTAAACGGTTGGAGATATTATATCGTTTGTACAACCACCATGTTTAGGACAAACTCTCTGTTTTAACAGAGAGTAGTTGATTGTGGTAAATTAGGACATCTGATTCGTTTAGGGCCGCAATTTGTTTTGCAGAAGGTTCATAATCATGGGCTTCTGTGCCCGCTGGTACCATTAAACTCACGTCAGCATGGTCGCCAACAATTTCTTTTGTGAAGGCATAAACAGGGTATATCGTTGTTGCAATTTCTAATTTGCCCCCGTCATTTCCCGCAACTGCCTCAGTATTTGCTTGTCCACATGCCGCCAAAAGGGCAGCTCCCGTTAAGGTCATTAAAGCGAATGTCAAACTCTTATTCATCAATGCATCCTCTTTTCCAAAATAATATTCAATCACATGTATTTGGGTACCCAATATATTTTTTGCCTTAGCCAGGGGCAAAGTAAGTAAATCGTAATGGTTACGATTTGATGCCGGTAATTTATCATATGGCGGATCAAGTAGTCAACTAAAATTTACATGAAATGTCCGTCATATAGACCACGAAGGCTCTTTTTCCAAGAAATTAAGCCCTTTAAATTACTTTTGGAAGGGACTCATATATAATGGGTAAAAGGGTTATTAGGAGGAATATGATGAAAATTGCGATTGTACAAGCAGCCTTACAACAAAGCCAGGTGGCAGAGAATTTTCAAACAATTCAAGCGTTGATGGTAGAAGCGACGGCCAATCAACCGGATGTGATTGTGCTGCCAGAATTATGGAATACATCCTTCTTACCGGAAGACGTGAAAGAGCGAGCGGACGAGGATGGCAAGGTGAGTCGTCAATTTTTAAGCCAATTCGCTAAAAACTACCAAGTCAATGTGGTTGGGGGTTCGGTGGCCAATAGGCGTGGTGACAAGCTATTTAATACGGCCTATATCTATAACCGAAAAGGGCAAGAGATTGCAGCTTACGATAAGGCCCATTTATTCTCACCGGTCAAGGAAAATGGTTATTTTGAAGCGGGTGAAGCGAGTGTGACCTTTGAATTGGACGGGGTCAAATGCGGGATTGTGACTTGTTATGACTTGCGATTCCCTGAGTGGGTGCGGGCTTTAGCCTTAGCGGATGCACAGATTGTATTTGCACCGGCTGCTTGGCCTGAAGTCCGGAATTTACATTGGGATACTTTGGGACGGGCACGGGCAATCGAAAACCAGTTGTTTGTCGTATCGGCTAATTCAAGAGGACCGGTTAATGGGGACGAAGAGGCTTTATATGGCGGTCATTCAGCCATCATTGATCCTTGGGGCGAGTATGTTGTTTCTCCTGATTTACAAGTAGGCGTAAAATACGGTGAGATAGACCTTTCTGTTATTGAAGGTATTCGGTCATCGATTAACGTCTTTAATGACCGAAGACCAGACATCTATAATATATAAGTGATAAAAATATTTGAAGCTGTTTTTCTATATGTTATAATGTATAAAAGATTGGCGATCACGCTAACTATAGTAGTCGACACTATGCTTAACGAAAGGGAGATTCCATGAAATTAAAAACAGGTGCGCTAACATTATTCGCTTCAGTATTCTTGCTTGCGGCATGCGGTAACAGTGGTCAAGAAGATACGACTACAAGCGAAACAGCTGAAACAACCAGCCAAGAAGCTTCTTCAACTGAAACAAGCTCTGAAACGGTACCTAGTTCAGAAGATACGTCAGGTGACGACGCGGATGACAATGCAGATGGTAGCAATGAGAGTGCAGGCTCAAGTGAAGCCAACCAAGCTGCTTCAGGAGAATTCATTTCTGAAGATGAAGCGTGGCAAATTGCTTTAGACGACGCTGGTCTAACTGAAGATGCCTTAACAGAACGTGAAATTGAATTAGATGATGTGGATGACGATGATGATGATTACGATGACGTTGCCCATTATGAAATTGAATTTACTATAGATGGTGACCGGGAATTTGCGTATGATATCGACGCAACAACAGGTAATATCTTAAATGTTGAAAAAGATAACTAATTAGCATACATCATTTAGAAAAGGTGGTACTTGAGTAGGCCACCTTTTTCGTTTGGGAAAGTTTATTTTGGATAAAGATAATAGACGCTTAAATGCTTGATTTCTTTCGGACGGAGCGAGTCCTGTTTGCTAGTATTTTTCTGATTTCTTTTCTATAATGAACTACAACGCCATTAAAATGGCGTGTTTCTAGGAACGCTCATGACTTGTTCCACTTATTTCAAAGCAAAACAGCGGTCTAAGCTATTTAA
>NZ_JBSEYI010000026.1:0-3127 GCF_053627715.1 Aerococcus sp. 150760013-2 | reverse complement strand
TTTTGTTCGCTCAAAACTGAATCTGTAAGTCGTCTACCATTCCATCATACAATCTTATATCCATTGGATAAGTCCTCGACCGATTAGTACTAGTCCGCTCCATACATCGCTGCACTTCCACTTCTAGCCTATCTACCTGATCGTCTCTCAGGGGTCTTACTATCTTAAAGATATGGGAAATCTCATCTTGAGGAGGGCTTCACGCTTAGATGCTTTCAGCGTTTATCCCATCCACACATAGCTACCCAGCGATGCTCTTGGCAGAACAACTGGTACACCAGCGGTGTGTCCATCCCGGTCCTCTCGTACTAAGGACAGCTCCTCTCAAATTTCCAACGCCCGCGACGGATAGGGACCGAACTGTCTCACGACGTTCTGAACCCAGCTCGCGTACCGCTTTAATGGGCGAACAGCCCAACCCTTGGGACCGACTTCAGCCCCAGGATGCGATGAGCCGACATCGAGGTGCCAAACCTCCCCGTCGATGTGAACTCTTGGGGGAGATAAGCCTGTTATCCCCAGGGTAGCTTTTATCCGTTGAGCGATGGCCCTTCCATGCGGAACCACCGGATCACTAAGCCCGACTTTCGTCCCTGCTCGACTTGTAGGTCTCGCAGTCAAGCTCCCTTCTGCCTTTACACTCTACGAATGATTTCCAACCATTCTGAGGGAACCTTTGGGCGCCTCCGTTACATTTTAGGAGGCGACCGCCCCAGTCAAACTGCCCGACTGACACTGTCTCCCGACCGGATTACGGTCGCGGGTTAGAGTGGCCATGTCACAAGGGTAGTATCCCACCAGCGCCTCCACCGAAACTAGCGTTCCGGCTTCAATGGCTCCTACCTATCCTGTACATGTCACACAGACACTCAATATCAACCTGCAGTAAAGCTCCATGGGGTCTTTCCGTCCTGTCGCGGGTAACCAGCATCTTCACTGGTACTACAATTTCACCGAGTCTCTCGTTGAGACAGTGCCCAAATCGTTACGCCTTTCGTGCGGGTCAGAACTTACCTGACAAGGAATTTCGCTACCTTAGGACCGTTATAGTTACGGCCGCCGTTTACTGGGGCTTCAATTCGTACCTTCGCTAATGCTAAGCACTCCTCTTAACCTTCCAGCACCGGGCAGGCGTCAGCCCCTATACGTCATCTTTCGATTTAGCAGAGACCTGTGTTTTTGATAAACAGTCGCTTGGGCCTATTCACTGCGGCTGACCAAATGGTCAGCACCCCTTCTCCCGAAGTTACGGGGTTATTTTGCCGAGTTCCTTAACGAGAGTTCGCTCGCTCACCTTAGGATGCTCTCCTCGACTACCTGTGTCGGTTTGCGGTACGGGTTGTTTGTATCTAACTAGAAACTTTTCTTGGCAGTGTGACGTCAGCAGCTTCGGTACTATATTTCCCTCCTCATCACAGCTTGTCTTTAACACGAAGCATTTCACTCTGTGTCAGACTCACTGCTTGAACACGAATCCAATAACGTGCTCTGCTTAGCCTCCTGCGTCCTTCCTTTGGTCAAACAATACAAACAAGTACAGGAATCTCAACCTGTTGTCCATCGCCTACACCTTTCGGTCTCGGCTTAGGTCCCGACTAACCCTGGGAGGACGAGCCTTCCCCAGGAAACCTTAGTCATACGGTGGACGGGATTCTCACCCGTCTTTCGCTACTCATACCGGCATTCTCACTTCTAAGCGCTCCACAAGTCCTCTCGATCTTGCTTCTCTGCCCTTAGAACGCTCTCCTACCATATCCATGCGGATATCCACAGCTTCGGTGTTCAGTTTAGCCCCGGTACATTTTCGGCGCAGGGTCACTCGACTAGTGAGCTATTACGCACTCTTTAAATGATGGCTGCTTCTGAGCCAACATCCTAGTTGTCTAAGCAACCCCACATCCTTTTCCACTTAACTGAAACTTTGGGACCTTAGCTGGTGGTCTGGGCTGTTTCCCTTTCAACTACGGATCTTA
Source organism: Aerococcus sp. 150760013-2 (assembly GCF_053627715.1). Taxonomy (NCBI): domain Bacteria; kingdom Bacillati; phylum Bacillota; class Bacilli; order Lactobacillales; family Aerococcaceae; genus Aerococcus; species Aerococcus sp. 150760013-2. The sequence goes on along the minus strand of NZ_JBSEYI010000026.1, from coordinate 1,154 downwards.
TCACTCGCAGTTTGACTCCCGGATTAAAATATTTGGCATTCGGAGTTTATCAGATTTCGGTAATCCTAGATGGACCCCTAGATCAAACAGTGCTCTACCTCCAATATTCATCATCCGAGGCTAGCCCTAAAGCTATTTCGGAGAGAACCAGCTATCTCCAAGTTCGATTGGAATTTCTCCGCTACCCACACGTCATCCCCGCCTTTTTCAACAGACGTGGGTTCGGGCCTCCAGTGCGTTTTACCGCACCTTCACCCTGCACATGGGTAGGTCACTTGGTTTCGGGTATACGACTACATACTCGACGCCCTATTCAGACTCGCTTTCGCTATGGCTCCGTTTCTTCAACTTAACCTTGCATGCAATCGTAACTCGCCGGTCCGTTCTACAAAAAGTACGCCATCACCCATTAACGGGCTCTGACTGCTTGTAAGCGCACGGTTTCAGGTACTATTTCACTCCCCTTCCGGGGTGCTTTTCACCTTTCCCTCACGGTACTGGTTCACTATCGGTCACTAGGGAGTATTTAGCCTTGGGAGATGGTCCTCCCGGATTCCGACGGAATTACACGTGTTCCGCCGTACTCAGGATACAGACTAGCGTTATTGATCTTTCGTCTACGGGATTGTCACCCTCTGTGATTGGCCTTCCCATGCCATTCGACTAAATCTTTAACTACATATCGTCTGTCCTACAACCCCAAAGAGCAAGCTCTTTGGTTTGGGCTCTTTCCGTTTCGCTCGCCGCTACTCAGGAAATCGAATTTTCTTTCTCTTCCTACAGGTAATGAGATGTTTCAGTTCCCTGCGTCTTCCTCTCAAACTACTATGTATTCGTAGTTGAGTAATTGCCTATCAAAGCAATTGGGTTTCCCCATTCGGAAATCTCCGGATCAAAGCTTACTTACAGCTCCCCGAAGCATATCGGTGTTAGTCCCGTCCTTCATCGGCTCCTAGTGCCAAGGCATCCACCGTGCGCCCTTATTCACTTAACCATTGGTTAAGTTGTATGATTCGCGAAAAGTAATTTGCTTACTTTTATTGGTTTTTTTACTCTTGGTAAAATTGGAATTTCTTATATTAATTATCTCCTGGTAGAAAATAATTAAATAAGAGGTTTATTACTTACAGTATTCAGTTTTCAAAGAACAAAAT
>NZ_JBSEYI010000025.1:0-3898 GCF_053627715.1 Aerococcus sp. 150760013-2 | reverse complement strand
AATCAATTAACGGAATACAATGACGGTCGCCCTAGAACTTGATTCATCCATGTAATGAATTACACGGTTTTCTCAAGGGGCGACTTTAAATAAAAGTATTAAGAAGTTAGGGGACTGATGAACCAGTCCCTTAGCTGAGTGAGGAGTGAATAGATGACCTTACATTTAAATATGGCTGAGTTAGGTCCTGAGGCGGTCAACGTCAATGGGGATAATTGGCCTTTGAATAAGGAAACTGGTTTTTCACCTTTGAATACTTTTGTCTTGGCGGTTGCGGGCTGTTCAGCGGGTGTATATCGGAATATTTTGAATAATTCAAAAATCGACCATACTTTCCATGACGTGGCCATTGATTTTGACCGTTCTGAGGAAAGTGCCAAACCAGTTACTGCAATCACGATTACTATGTATGTGAGTGTGGCTGAGGAAAATCAGGGACGTGCTGAGCGGGCAACCAAGATGATACACAAGTATTGTCCGGTGGTGCAAAGTATTGACCCAAATATTCAAGTGAATGAGATAGTTGTTTTTCAATAGAGAGCATATAAGGAGCGTGTAATGATGGAATTTGTAACGTTAAATAATGGCGTAGAGATGCCAATTTTAGGTACTGGTACCAACACTTTTGGTAAGGTTGACGGGGACTATTTTGGTGAAGTGACTGATGATACGACTGAATTGCAATCAGCGATTGCAATAGGGTACCGTGCCATTGATACGGCGGTTGCATACCGTAACGAGTCGACTGTTGGTAAAGCGATTAAAGAATCTGGTTTACCACGTGAGGACTTCTTTATCACATCTAAGATCCCTGGTGATTTAGACCACGCGGGTTCAGCTGAAAAAGTTGAAGCGACTTTAAATGCCTCACTAGAAGCATTACAAACAGACTACATTGACTTATACTTGATTCACCACCCTTGGGACAATGAGAATGAAATGCTACAAACTTGGTATGCTTTAGAAAATGCCTATAACGAAGGTAAAATCAAAGCTATTGGTGTATCTAACTTCGACCAAGACCAATTAGATATCATCATCGATAACGCGCGTATTCAACCAATGGTCAACCAAATTAAATCAAATGTTGAAGTTTGGAACGATGACATTATTGAATATTCTGCTGAAAACGATGTGGTTGTCACAGCTTGGGCGCCAATGAAGGGAACTGACGAAGCCTCTCGTGCTATCTTGGGTGAGATTGGTGCACAATACGGCAAAACTTGGGGCCAAGTTTTATTACGCTACCAAATCGAACGTGGTGTGGTCGTGATTCCTAAGTCACATAACGCAGACCACCAAGCAGACAACTTGAATGTATTCGACTTTAACTTGAGCGACGCAGACAAAGAGAAAATCGCTAGCTTATAATAGGTGGTGCGACAAAAGTCGTTATGACTCGACGCCTCTAACGCATTAGGAAGAGTTTGATTTTTGTGGAACAGCCGCCGGAACGCAGTGACATACGGTTGTTTGTGCGTAAGAAGATTCCGATATTAGTAAAAAGGGTTATGACGTAAATGTTGTAGCCTTTTTTATATGGGTAAAATTTCTAGGGGTATTGGAAGATTGTAAATTTTGTTATAATGAATTGATTGAAAAGGAGACGAGCTAAAGGATGAGACAATTAAAGCAATTAACAGAACATGTGTATTATATGCCGGCGGATGGGGATTTGGACCGCCCAGTTCTGGGTTATATCAAAGGAGACAAGTTTTCCTTGCGAATTGATGCTGGAAATTCTGCCAGCCATGTTGCGAATTTTGACCAGGAAGTTGAACGTCTAGGTTTACCTAAAGAAGCCATGACTTTAATTACCCATTGGCATTGGGACCATACTTATGGGATTCATGCGGTGGATACGCCGGTCTTAGCGAATAAAAAAACCAATGCGCAATTAGGGGTGATGGCTGAGTGGAAGTGGACTGAGGAAGCGATGCAAGAACGCCTTGAAACAGGCGAAGAATGTGCTTTTTGTGACCAATATATACGTGTTGAGTATGACAATCCAGTTAGCCAAATTAAAGTAAAACAAGCTGATTTGGAATTTGAGGGTGAGCTGAATATTGATTTAGGTAACCTTGAAGTGATAGTTTTCCCAGTGGTGAATCCGCACTCTGAAGATGGGGTGGTTATCTATATTCCGTCTGAAAAAGTGGCCTTCATTGGTGATACCATTACTGAAGACTTCTACAACAATTCTTATTTAGACCCTGAGAAAATGGCTTTCTTACGTCAAACTTTGAGTCAACTGGACGCTGATTTCTACTTGCATGGCCATATTGACCCAATTTCGTTTGAGGAATTAGACGCGTTTATGCAAGTTTAGTAGCGGCAAAAAGGATATTATTATAAAGGACATTATTAAAAAGGAGATTATTATATGAAAGATTATTTGAATAAAGATTTACTGATCCGAGCCATTGTGGCCTTTATTGGTTGTGTGGCAATTGCATTTGGCATCTCATTATCTGGGACGATCGATATGGGGATGGATCCATATAGTGCAATGAATATGGGGATTTCGGCCTTAACTGGCATTCGCTTTGGTACGGTAGTTGTCATTTTTAATGTATTTATATTTTTAGCCGTAGTATTCGTTGACCGTAGTCAATTTGGCTTGGGTACTATTATTAACTGGTTCTTTGTCGGTTATATCGTGGAATTTTTTGATTTCTTTTTTAATCAGGCAGGTTTAGGTGACGGTGATATGAATTTATTGATCCGGGTTGTATTGACTGTCATTGCAGGTACGATATTCCTATTCGGTGCATCTTTATACATTTCGGCCGGAATTGGTACAGCACCCCTAGATGCGATTGCACCAACTGTTGAGGAGAAAAGTAAATTTTCTTATGCGCAAGTCCGTTTTGCCCATGAAATTTTATGCTTACTGATGGCCTTATTATTAGGTGGTCCGGTTGGCTTAATGACTGTTTATTTAGGTTTCTTTGCGGGACCGATGATTTCAACCTTTAGAGCTAAACTGGCTGAACCCATTGTTCATAAATTAACTGGCAGTAAAATTTAAACGGCTATAAAAGGCGAAGACTAAATGATGTTAGCGACTTGAAAGATAGGGTGAGGGTATGGAATACGCTGAAGTGATGACGGAACTGGAATCTTTGGGGAAAGAGCGGACCAAGAAAATGTACCTATCAAATGGGGCGGTTGAGCCGTTATTTGGGGTAACGACTGGGTCAATGAAACCCATGCGGAAAGCGATTAGAATCGATCAAGACCTTGCTGAAGAATTGTATGCATCAGGAAACTATGATGCCATGTACTTTGCAGGTGTGATTGCGGACGCTAATGCCATGACGGAAGCGGATTATGACCGGTGGATGGACCAAGCTTACTGCTTTATGTTGGCTGATTGGGTGGTTGCTGTGACCTTATCTGAAGCAAATATCGCCCAAGAAGTGGCGGACAAGTGGATTGCTTCTGGCGAGGAGCTGAGGATGTCAGCTGGCTGGTCAACTTATTGCTGGTTGTTAGGTCGGTTGAAAGACGACAATTTTGATAAAGATAAGTTGTCAGCTATGTTGGAACAAGTTAAAGAAACCATTCATGATCAACCTGAACGGACCAAGCATTCAATGAACAACTTTGTTTATACGGTTGGCTTATCCTATATTCCTTCATCTGAAAAAGCCCTAGCAGTGGCGGAAGAAATTGGTGAATTAGTGATTGAGCGTGAACACAAGAAACCACAAACTTTGAATGCTTATGCGTCGATTCAAAAGGAAATTGAAAGAGATCGGATAGGTTTTAAACGTAAATACGTCAGATGTTAATTTAAATGGTTCTTTTACAAATAGTGTTGGTAAATAATTTCAAATATCACGAATACGTTATTTAGTATTTATTAATATGTAAATAAGCTTCAAAGAGAAAA
>NZ_JBSEYI010000024.1:0-5024 GCF_053627715.1 Aerococcus sp. 150760013-2 | reverse complement strand
AACTCAAATAGAGTATACCGAAAATTTTGCATAAAAATAACCCGAAAACTTACAACACTCTTTTTTTGAGTGTTCAGTTTTCGGGTTGAGATTCAGATAGCCAACGCACATTTTTCTTTATTTATTCAGTTGTCGGATTGCCCACACTAGTTTCTAATAAATAAAACACAAACTGCTCAACTTTGTTATATAAGTTGGTTAGCGTATAGCCGATAATCCAGGCTATTGTGAATACCATAACTGCCACAAAGATAATAGCCGGTATAAATGTAATTGGCGACCACTGTATAATCTGATGAATAATTGGTAGATTCCAAATAAATTCACGTACCTCAGATTGCTCATGAACCAAGTAAACACCCAAAGTATAGGCTGCTATGGTATTGATCCTTACTGACTTCACTTTGATTTGTCGAATATACATAAAGATGCAGTAGGACATGATAAATTCAAAGGGCCCGTTGTAGTTTAAAAAGTCTACTTCGGGTAAGATATATTGCAAAAAGCCAGTAATCAAGGCTAATGTTAGATACCCTAGTAGATATTGATTACGGGTGAAGTCTTTAATAAATGCGCCATGTAGGCGGATATAGGCGCCTACAAAATATAAATACACGAAGAAAATTAATGAAAAACCTGAGTTAATTGATATAATTTCCTGGTTGTTGACAAAAAATGGCCATACAACCCCCACCAAAGTCGATAAGAATAAGAAATGTTGATACTCTTTCTTACTAATCATATGAACAATTTTATTTAAGAAAGGAATGAATAGGTACAAGGCAAAGTAATTCGATATAAACCAGTACTCTCCCCTAAATGTGGCAAATAACTTACCTAAAATCCGCCAAATATTAAAATCGATAGCGCCAAACACCATTAGTATGGTGATTAAAATGGCTGAAACAAAACCTGGTAGTATGGCTACATGGATAATTTTTTTAATTTTTAGTTGTTTAGCATTAATTGAAAAATATCCTGTAATAATAATATAAACATTTACACAGACATATATAACGGCTCGCAGTAGGCTTAGTAAGAAAGCATTCACGCCACTTATTTCCATATCTGCTTTCATGACGTAATGGGTAATTACATGTGAAACTACAATCATAAACATCGCAATAATTCTAAGCAATTCAAAGTTTTGTTGTCGTTCTTTCATCTCCACTTACCTTTCCAAATTGAAATATTAATACTCATAATAAAAATAGTCTATCACTTTAAATAGCTAGAACATAGAATATTACATACATTTCATAAAACGCAATGGTACTTGGATTTTTAGTTCCTATAAAAATAGGCACGAAAAAAGACCTTTAAGCCATGTTTTTACAATGGTTTACAGGTCTCTTGCAATTTCCATTAATCTTTAAACATTGTACCAAGTGTTAATTCGAATCCTTTAGCGAATGATGGATCTTTTTGTACTTTAATCAATGATTGGTATTCAAAGTCGATTTCGCGGTCCGGTGTGTCAGACTCACATAATACAGCAATCCCTGCACATGTTGAGTTGAATTCTTTTAACATTGAATTCATTCCGGTAATCGTTCCACCACCGTTCAAGAAGTCATCAATGACTAACACGTGCGAACCTTGTGGTAGTGAAGACTTTGTTAATTCCATTTTTTCTACGCGGGTTGTCCCTTTGGTAGCATAGTTGATGGAGACTGTTGAGCCTTCAGTTACTTTTGAGTCACGACGCACAATAACGAATGGAATGTTCAGGTATAGTGCAACCATTTGTGCGATTGGCACACCTTTTGTTGCAATAGTCATGATGGCTGTTGCTTTTGATTCCGCATAATAACTTGCAATGATTTTACCTATTTTGCGTAACTGATCTGGGTCACTTAACAAGTCAGTTAGATAGAAGTATCCACCTGGTAGAATCCGGTCATCTGCAGCTTCTAATTGGTAAATCAGATTTTCCACTTCAACAATCGCGTCTTCTTTTGACATTGTTGGAATATAGATGACACCACCAGCAGCTCCAGCTACAGTTTCGATTCTTCCAAATCCACTTAATTCAAATTGTTCTTTTAAAATCGTCAAATCTTCAGAAATGGATGATTTCGCTGATTCGTAACGTGACACAAAAAACGTTAACGACACCAACTTGTGTGGGTGTGATAATAAATATTGTGTCATGTCCACTAGTCGCGGGCTACGTTTGATTTTCATATAGTCCAACCTTTCAAAATTCTTTTATATTGATATTTATTATATATTGGTTTTAGTTAATTTGAAAGGGAAATTTAAGATAATGTTCGTTTATTTTTTGTAAATAGCAAAAAAATGAGCTAATTTCCGAAAGAACTAGCTCATTTCCTAAACATTCGTAATTAGCCTTTAGTGATTTTAAGAAAACCACTTTCTATAATGAATATTAAAACGAAGATGGCAACAATTGTTGCACCTGGTGGTGTGTCTAAATAGTAAGACGTTGTCAGCCCAGCAAACATCCCAAACATGGCAATGATCACACCGACGATAATGACTGAATCAAAGTTTTTCACTAGTCGTAACGCAATGGCTGCTGGCATAACGATAATCGCAGATACCAGTAGTGACCCTGCAATTGGCATGATTAAGGCAATGGCCATCCCTGTAATAATTGAAAAAATGACTGAGATCATTCGAACTGGCAAACCTGCCGTATAGGCGGTGTTTTCGTCAAATGAAATGAGGTATAAGGGCCGTTTAAAAATTAAGTAGCCAGCTACAATAAATACCGCTAATCCAATCAAGATATGGACTTGTAATGACGAAACGGTCACGATAGAACCAAATAGGTAGGCGTTAATAGAGGCTGCTGAATCCACTTGGTTCAATAGTAGTAAGGCTAAAGCCATCCCACCAGACATCATCATGGCAACCGATATATCTGAATAGTTGGCATAGACGACCCGCAAGTATTCTAAGATTAAGGCGGCTGCCGCTACGAACAAGATGGTCGTAATGGTTGGTTCAACCCCTAGTAAATAACCGAAAGCCACTCCGGCTAATGAGATATGGGCTAAGGTATCCGCCATTAATGATTGCTTGCGCATGATTAATAGGAGGCCTAGGATTGGGGAAATAAATGAAATAGCGGTCGCGGCTATGAATGCCCGTCCCATGAACTCATACTGAAACATCTCCACGGCGAATTCTCCTCTCTTACTAAATGCACACGTTTATCATAGTATTCATCTATAATATTATCGTCATGAGTTACCATCAAAATAGCTTTCCCATGTTTTTCTGTGTTGTGTCGTAATAAATTATAAAAGGCCGCTCGGGAATTCTTATCCATCCCTGTTGTCGGCTCATCTAAAATGAATAAATCTGGATCGGTCGCGAAGACGCGCGCCAAACCTACTCGTTGTTTCTGTCCACCAGAAAGGTCCCCAATTTTCTTATTGCGTTGTTCTTCTATACCGACTGATTTTAAGGCCCTTTCGACATGTGATTTATCGTTGTCATCTAGTTTTTTAAACCAACGATCTTGTTGGAAACGTCCAGAAGCCACAAATTCATAGACTGTACTTGGAAAACCAGCATTAAAGCTGTTCAAAGTTTGCGGTACATAGCCGATTTGTAATTTTTGACCAAAAGCATTGGTTTTAGAAATTGTAGCGGATCCTTGATCAGGTGATAAAAGGCCAAGTATATTGCGTAATAAAGTTGATTTGGCTGCGCCATTTTCCCCGGTGAGGATGACAAATTCACCCTGGTCTACGGTAAAGGAAATGTCGTTTAATACGGGTTCGTTATCCCATGAAAAGCCTAAATTTTTCACCTCAATGTAGTGCATGGTATCCCTCCTTCTCTTAGTGGTTAAACTATTTATTGAACGCCTTCGGCTAAACTTTCAAGATTGGCTTTTATAATAGCGATAAAGCCCTCGCCGTCAGCTGGATATTGACTAGTGTCAACACTCTCCATTGACTGCAATTCACCTACTGTACCGCCCAATTCTGACGCGATAGTGGTCGCAATTTCAGTAGCACCACCAGCTTGACCGTAGATGACAGAAATATTGTTTTCTTCCATATAAGAAACAATTTCTGCAATACGTTTAGGCGATGGCTCAGCTGACTCCGTCACACCTGTAACTGCTGCTTGGTGTAGACCGTAGCGGTTGGCTAGGTAACCAAAAGCTGCGTGCTGGGTAAGGAAAGTTTTAGTTTCTGCTGATTCAAATAGGCTGGCGTATTCATCATGAACGGCCATCATATCGCTAGCAAATTGTCCCGCGTTTTCTTGGTAAGTTTCAGCGTTATCAGGATCTGCTTCCGTCAATGCATTGGCAATTGTCTGTGCTTCAGTGACCGCATTGATAGGGTCTAACCAAGTGTGTGGGTCCGTCCCGTGACTGCGGCTCTCGTGGTCGTGGTCTTCCTCTGTTTCAGCATCAGTGTCCTCATCTGTATGTTCTTCTTCAGTCTCTTCTTCAGAAGTCGTTTCTCCGACTGTTTCCACATCACCATCGATCAATTCAACTTCTGAAGCTGCTTCAATAATGACTAAATCTGGGTTATCAATCGATTCTAATAAAGTTGGTACGAAGATTTCCATATCTTCACTGTTATAAACAAAGACATCTGCTTCATTTAAAGTCGCAATATCTTGCGCACTCGGCTCATATTCATGGGTATCCGCATTCTCCATCATAACCGTTACCTCAGCACTATCCCCAACCACTGCATTGGTTAAAGCTTGCATTGGGTAAAATGTCGTTATAATCTGTAAGCTATCATCATCACTTGATGTAGATGCCCCATTACCACATGCTGCCAAAAAGGCGATGGCTGATAAAGCTAACAGCACAACTAATCGTTTAAATTTATTCACAATGTTCTCCTTTTAAAAATTACTATCTATATATATCAACTACTCTCTGTTAAAACAGAGAGTTTGTCCTAAACATGGTGGTTGTAAAAACGATATAATATCTCCAACCGTTTAAAGACACTAAGGGATGGTTGACTGGCACCCCATCAGTAAGCGGTCTGTAGACACTTACCGAATATTGT
>NZ_JBSEYI010000023.1:0-5041 GCF_053627715.1 Aerococcus sp. 150760013-2 | reverse complement strand
TAACCTAGTAAAATCAACAAAAAGAGCTGTCTATTTCGCTAATTCCTCCTAGGTATCAATACCTAGGTTTCCTTAGCTGACAGCTTGTAAATGAAATAGATTATTTTTGTAGTGATATGGCTAGTAACCCATTTTTTCTGATTATTAACTTTCAGGTTATGCTTATGCCTAACATAGTCTTAAAAAGCAGTGGGACCGCCCTCACCCTAGTTAGGTTCGAGTCTCCAGAGAGGTCTCTCGCACCTTAATCATATTACTCCTAGACAGGAAGCGTCGTCTTTCGCACTCCTTTTCTCCTTAAACAATTTTTATATCCTTGTTAACAGTTTTCTAAAACCCTTTCCAATTTAAAATGATACAATGGGCTTACCGACAACTACGACCTTAATGGTCATAATCAGTCTGTAGGAGGAAACATACAATGGAAAAGTTTACAAAACGAATTTTATTAACTAGTGGTGTTTTAGCTTTGGGACTTGCCGTAGCTGCACCAAATAAATTAGCAGATAAGATTGCTATTGACCCGATGTTTACATACGGGGAAACTTTAGATGATAGCCAATATACTGAAACAAAAAAATTATTAGGTGTTGAAGATGGCGCGACTGAAATCGAAGTGGCTGTTAATGAATTAAATGACTTATTACAAGATAGCTACCCATACAACCAAGTCTACTCTTCAGCTTATATCACACCAGCTGATAACGATGGTGGCGTAACGGTTGAAATCGAAACACCAGATACAATAACAGATATCACTGAAGCCCAATATGAGAATGCGGCCATTACTGCGGGTGCAATTGACGTAGATATTAAAGTTGCTTCTGCTGTTACAGTAGATGGTTCAGGTGCCTTAGCGGGTGTTTATAAAGCCTTTGAAGATGCTGGTTATTCATTAGATGATGATGCCCGTCAAGTGGCACAGGATGAGTTAGCGGTAACTTCTTCAATTACACAAGAGAATGAAGGTACTGAAGGTTACTCTGATAGCGACATGAACGCTGCGATTGCGGATATTAAAGCGCAAATTGCTGACTTGAAAGACCAAAATGGTGGCTCAATTTCAGTGGATGAAATTACTGTTATCGTGAATAATGTTGTGAATAACTACAACTTAAATGGTGTGATTTCTGAAGACAATATCCAAGCGATTATTGATCAAATGAAAAACTTCTCTAACCTTGAGTTAAGTGAAGAGCAAAAAACACAATTATCTAACTTAGCAAGCTCATTGTCTGACGCTGCAAGTAACGTTGCCGCTTCTGCTTCATCTGCAATCGAAAATGCAGATACTGAGCAATTACAAGAAGATGCTATAGGTATTTGGGACCGTATCCTTTCTATCGTAGATAATATCTTTGGTACAAGCTTCAGTTCTGCTAGTGACACAACAGCTGAATAATCTATAAACAAAATTGTCCTCAACGACTAAGTTTCCATACAATTCTAGCCGTTGGGGGCTTTTTTTCACCTTTTTGAATCATCTGTGAGTGAACCAACCCACCATCTATATATGAAAGCATATAATAAAACTAAATACTTATGGAGGTGTAGCAATTGAGTGAACAAAGTAAAAAAGAATCTTTGATGAATGGCAATTACGTGAAAAGTATGGTTTACGGTGGCCTCGATGGTATTGTCACAACCTTCGCCGTCGTTGCAGGGGCAACTGGTGGTGCCTTATCACTTGACGTAGTCATCATCCTTGGCTTCGCCAATCTATTAGCAGATGGTTTATCTATGGCCGTTGGTGACTTCCTTTCAAGTAAGTCTGAGGGAGAGTTTGTTGAGAACACCATCAAAAAACGGCGTCTTGATTTTAAGAATGATTTTTCAAGTGAAGTGGCTAAATTATCTGCAAACTACCAAGCAAAAGGCATTTCAAAGGATGACGCCGATCAGATTTCAGCAACCCTAGCCAATTATCCTGAAATCTTTGAGCAAGAACGTGTGAATAGTGAGTTTGGGGATGAAGAAATCGAAACACATCCAATGAGAAATGCTTTAGTAACGTTCTTCTCATTTTTAATATATGGTTTTATCCCATTAATTGCCTACGTATTCGCCTCAACTAATACTTTTTTGATGGCCAATACCTTTGCAGTTGCATGCGTCTTAACCGCCATCACCCTATTTATCCTAGGTGCATCAAAATCACGTTTAACGCATACCAATTGGTTTAAATCTGGTATGGAAATGCTTCTGATTGGTGGTGCAGCCGCCCTAGTTGCCTATGGTATCGGTGTACTTTTAGGTAGCTAAGATATACCTGTAGTGACTATGCTGATTAAAAAAACACCATAAAAATACCGCCTCGGCCTTAGAAGACCGAGACGGTATTTTTTATTTATTTTTCATTTACTAATTCTGGATAAAGCGTTTGAATTGATAACTGGTCATTAATTAATTTAGACGAAGGATCTAATTTCGCTTTTTGGTCAATACCTTGTTTCCAGAATAGTGCGAGAATAATTAAAGTAATGGCTGCCCCGCCCCAGTAGGATAAGTTACTTAATCCTAAGTTAAAGCCAATTGGTTCACTTAACAAGTAGACTACAACGGCATATAACATAAAGACACTTGGCACTAGTGTGACGAAGTAATTTCTACCCTTTAGGAATAAGTAGCGTGTTGTTACTAGTAAAGCTAGTACCGCTGTAACTTGGTTGGCCCAGTTGAAGTAACGCCATAAGATATTAAAGTCCACAAAGGTTAAGAAGAATGAAATCACATAAATTGGTAAGGTGATTGTCATTATCTTCGGCAATGTGTCCTGTTTCATGTGGGTATAGTCTGCAATAATAATACGCAATGAACGGAATGCAGATAGACCAGAAGATAATGGTAACACAATAACCCCAATAATTGCCAAAGTACCAAATATTGGTCCTAACAATTCTAATGACACGGCATTCACAACTGCTGAAGCAGTACCTGCATCAATCATACCTGATAAAGTTTCACCGTCAAATAAGGCTAATGAAGCTGCCACCCAAATCATCGCGATAACACCTTCAGCGATCATCATACCATAGAAAGTGAAACGCCCTTCACGTTCATTTTCCATTGTACGAGATACCATTGGTGCTTGGGTTGCATGGAAACCTGACATCGCTCCACATGAAATAGTAAAGAATAAACCTGGGAAAATAGCCAAGCCTTTAGGATGAAAGTTCGACATAGTAGCTGAAGACAATTCAACCATTGAGTGGTCTCCAAAGATTAACGTTAAACCAATTGCTACTGTTGAAATAATTAATATTGCACCAAACCACGGATACACTTTACCCATTGCTTTGTCGATTGGTAAAACTGTTGAAATAATGTAGTAAATAAAAATAGCAATTATAATGATAATTAAAGCAACGTTACCTGGAAGCAAGCTTTGAATAAGCGCTGCAGGCGACGAAACGAATACAGTACCTACCAATAATAATAGTAAACAAGCAAATAAGTTGACTACATGCATAGTCCCTTTATTAATATACTTACCTGCTAAAGCGGGTAATTGTGCCCCATTATTTCTAAGAGATACCATCCCTAACATGTAATCGTGGACCGCCCCAGCAAATATACACCCAAAAACAATCCATAAATAAGCAACAGGTCCATATAAAGCACCCATAATCGGTCCAAATACAGGTCCTGTACCTGCGATGTTTAATAATTCAATAATACCGTTCTTCCATCTAGGCATTGGTACAAAGTCCATGCCATCTTGTAAAACCTCCGCTGGTGTTGTCCGTTCAGGATTTGGCTCGAAGTTTTTCTCGATATAGCGACCATAGGTGAAGTATCCTACAACTAAAGCGACGACACCTATTATAAATGTCCACATAAAAATTTCCTCCCTTTTTTATCAATGTAAGCGTTTATACCTTTATATTATCACGCTATATTGATATACAAGTCAATTTTACTTGAAGGAAATCATTGTCAATATATTTATTTGTACATTGCTGTTTTTATGAATATGAGAAAAAAAGTAATTTAAACATTGAGATACAGACCTTTTCATGACAAATTTTCATTTTCCCCCTTGTTAGCTTCATGCTTCTCTTATATAAAAAACGCAATGTACAGTACAAATTTGTATTCTTCACTAACTCTAATACTTATGTGGTTGAGAATAAATAAAAAGAGAGGTAGCTTACCATTCGCTACCTCCCCATAATATTTTTTCCACATTGAATGTTTTAAAAATTGTCCCGTAAATTTCTTAAATCTTTAAAAGCTGTGACATCTTCTGCTTGCATAAAAATGTTAATGATTTTTTCTCTACCAATAGTTGAAGGATAGGTAGGATGGTTTACAGCATTTAAAACTTCTGCTTGCCCTAAGGCTTCAGCAATTACTTCATTTTCTGGAAAGATTGAATGGGCGAATTTTAAATTCGTTAAGGTATACTCATGTCCTGCAAAGACAGCAATGTCATCATCTAAACGGCTAAAAGTTTCTAAGGCATCAAACGCTGCTTGGTAATCACCTGTAAACACGCGACCACATCCCGCTGAGAACATAGCATCACCTGAAAATAGAAACTGATTATCGACAATATAGGCTAAATGTCCTGCTGTATGGCCCGCTGAAAGTAAGGCGGTTACTGTATGACCTAAAATATCTACCTGGCTACCATCTTCCAAAATTGTCATATTGTCAAAACCTGGTACTTCACTTGGAGCATAGATATTAGTTTCTGGGTAGGCCTGGATAATTTCCTCTACACCACCAATGTGATCGTCATGTTTATGTGTTAATAAAATAGCAATTTGACTAGGTTTTTCTACTTCGATATAAGATAAAACTTCTGCTGCTTCACCCGGGTCAACAATCACAACACTATTTGTATCTTCAATCATCCAAATATAATTATCTGCTAATGCATGTATTGGGAAAATATTCATACTTAAACTCCTCACTACTCCTTGTATACTTAGCGTAATCTATATGAACTACAACGCCATTAAAATGGCGTGTTTCTAGGAACACTCATGACTTGTTCCACTTATTTCAAAGCAAAACAGCGGTCTAAGCTATTTAA
>NZ_JBSEYI010000022.1:0-12194 GCF_053627715.1 Aerococcus sp. 150760013-2 | reverse complement strand
TAAAAAATGAATAATGGAAAAGAGTATAAAAAAACCAGGTAATCTAATGATTACCTGGCAGATATTACTCATCAGTCCTATTTGACGAAGAGCCGCCTAATTTCGTTTTAGTCCCTATCATCAAAATATTCTGATAATATTTTGCGATACTTTCGTTTACACTTAGCGATTAATGAATGAACCTGTTTTCTGGTAAAGCCCGTGAGTTTTTCCATCTCTTCGTAAGAAAAACCTTTTTTGAAATAACCATATGCCGTTCTTTCCATATCAGACAAACTTTTCTCGTATCTATTAATTGTCTCATTGAAGAGATATACATATTCAGGTGGAAACTCTTTGGTTCTCAATCGGTTTTCTATATTGTTTTCTTCACCTTCACTTGCAAATAAATCTAGCGAACGTTCCACTTTGAAATTAGCAATCCGTTTATCCGTCATGTGCATCCGGCGAATATCGAGCAACCTATTTTTGAATACATTCGCAAAGTAAGTTGTAAAGGCTGCCTTACTATTGATGCGATATGTTTGAACAGCTTGTACTAGACTAATTCTAGCTTCTTGATAGTAATCATCATTTTCCAAAATATACTTAGGGATGCGCCAACGGTTAGCATATAAGGTAGGTAAGACTTCTTGGTATAATGCATCAAATATTTCCTCAGTAAGTTCATTTTTACCCTGCAACACTAAATCCAATACCTGTGACTGGTCTTTACTTTGTTTCTGCTTTGCCATAGATTTGTCCTCTCCAAATAGACCACCCAGGCTCAATCCAAAAGACCAAACGCACCAAAATCCTACTATTCACTTTTCTTGTCAATTAAATCTCTATAAAAGTCATTTAATTTATCTAGCTGATGGACTGACCATGGTATGGATCTTTGATATTTGTTGTATTCATAATCATTACCACCATGTGCAATTTCCGCGTTGGTTTTTTGCACATCTCTATATAACTCTTGTGCTGATTGCCTTAAAGCACCTTTTTGGAAAACAATTCGCTGTTCAGCTAAATCACTTGTCGCAACCGTTACGTTATGTAAAGGGCTCACCAAATCAACTATCATCTCTTCGATATATGAATCAGCGGTTTGTCCTTCACTCGTAAAGACGACATGTAAGTTAAATTGATCATAGGATTTAGAAATGCCTGGGACAAACATGGCATCAAAAATCACCCACGTTTCGATATCATGATAGCCTACATAGTTAGAAAGGGTTGCTAATAACAAGTCTCTTGCAGCCTCAATTTCATCTCGATTTTTCAACTTTACAAGTAAAGGCCAAGAGCCAATCATATTGTAGCCATCAACGATTAACCGTTCTTTTCTTAGTACCATGTCACCCCTCCTTTCTTCATCAACTTACTATAAAATCAATTCACTGATTAGCTATTACCCATACGACTTTGATAAATCTGGTACATTAATAACCCTGCTGCTACACTAGCATTTAAACTTTGAACGTGACCACGCATTGGAATGGTAATCATACCATCAAGATGTTTCTTCACACCTGGTGATACGCCTTTACCTTCATTACCAATCACAACAGCAATTGGGAGCGTCGCATCCATTTGCCACATTGATTGACCCTTCATATCGGTACCAAATACCCATACACCACGTTCTTTTAACAGATCAATGGTTTTAGAAATATTGGTTACACGTACAACGGGTACATGCTCAATCGCACCAGTTGAAGTTTTGGCAACAACTTGCGTTAACCCCACAGCGCGACGGTTTTGAATAATGACACCATGAACCCCTGAAGCATCAGCTGTTCTTAAAATAGAACCTAAGTTATGCGGATCTTCAATACCATCTAGGACTATGATAATTGGGTCTTCATTCGCTTCTTCAGCTTTTTTGAAGATATCCTCTAGTTCAGCGTATTTGTATGCTGCAATAGCCATGACAACACCCTGGTGATTGCCGCCATCAGAAAGGGTATCTAATTTTTCCTTTGGTACATTAGATACCAAGATATTTCGCTTGTTGGCTGCTTTTAAAATAGCTTGGGCGTTCTTCTCGTTTAAGCCAGTTTGTAGGAAGACTTTATTCACATCATGGTCGCCTTCCAATACTTCCATAGCGGCATGGAAACCATAGACGAAATCAGGAGATTGATCCAGTTCTTCTTCATTATTTGTACTACGGGGTCCTCTATCTCTGTTTTGTTGTCTTTGATTGTCTCTAGCCATTTTCTTGCTCCTCTTTTTGTGCATGTTGAATGTATTGAATACAGAAAGCTGCAATTTCCTTAAAACGGTTTTGATCATTTAAATAGGCAAAACCCATCAAAGCTTCAAATCCGGTTGCAATTCTATACGTATGAATATCTGCGTTTTTAGCGCTTGAGTGACTTTTGGCATTGCGGCCTCTTTTAAAGATTGTCATTTCATCTTCAGTAAGGAACCCTTCCTCAGCTTGCATCGCTTCAACTAATAGCGCTTGCCCTTTTGCAGACACAAATTCAGTCGCTGCTTTATGTAGATCTTTGGGTTTCGTTAGACCACTTTGAACCAAATGGTCGCGGACTACTACCTCCCAAGAAGCATCGCCTAAATAAGCCAAGGTTAGGCCACTTAGTTGTTTTATTTCATTTTTCGTTAAAGACTTATTCTCTGACATTTAGTCGACTCATTTCTGTATTGATTTTCATTAATATAGACTGCAACTAGGATTGCGCACGTTTCCAACGCGTACCTTGGGCAGTATCATCAAGGATAATGCCTTCAGCTTTTAATTGATCACGAATTTCATCCGCACGGGCAAAGTTTTTATCTGCACGAGCTTGATTACGTTCATCGATTAAGGCTTGAATATCATCCGCTAACAACTCTTTTTCATCTGATAAAGTGACCCCAAAAATCGTTAATAAGGCTGTAAACGACTCTTTGAAAGCTTCAAGAATTGGCACGGATACTTCTTTTTGATTTGTATACACATTCATATCACGCATCAAACGATAAACCACAGTTAAACCATTAGGTGTATTAACATCATCATCCATAGCTTCCACGAATTCATTCTCTAAAGCTTTGATTTGTGGCAATACTTTCGCATCGTTATCTAAACTCTCTTTAGCATCTTCAAAACGGTAATTTAAGTTCACATAAGCAGTTTTCAAGTTGTTTAAGTTGTTGGTTGCATCTTGAATATTTTCTTCATTGAATCTTAAAGGCGACCGGTAATGTGCTGAAGCTAAGAAGAAGCGAACCACTTGTGGATCGACTTGTTGGATTAGGTCATGCGCTAAGACAAAGTTGCCTAAAGATTTAGACATTTTTTCATCGTCATCACCCATTGTTACAAAACCATTATGCATCCAGTAATTGGCAAAGGTATGACCTGTATGTGCTTCGGATTGAGCAATCTCATTCTCATGGTGAGGGAAAGTTAAGTCATGACCACCTGCATGGATATCTAACGTATCGCCTAACAGTTTCGTTGCCATCACAGAACATTCAATATGCCAACCAGGGCGACCTTCCCCCCAAGGAGAAGTCCAAGAAATTTCACCAGGTTTAGCTGACTTCCATAAAGCAAAGTCTACAACATCTTCTTTCTTCGATTGGCTGTCTGCCTCTAAACGTTCAGATGCCCCCGCCCGTAAATCATCAATATTTTGATCAGATAACTGACCGTATTTCTCAAATTTACGCGTTCTATAGTACACATCACCGTCCACTACATATGCAAAGTCTTTATCAACTAAATCAGCCACAAACTGAATGATATCATCCATATTCTCCACAACACGTGGATTTTTAGTAGCACGTTTAACATTTAAAGCATCGGTATCTTCATAGAATGCTTCAATATACTTATCCGCAATTTGTTCAGGCGTTAACCCTTCTTCATTAGCGCGGTTAATAATCTTATCATCCACATCCGTAAAGTTAGAGACATATTTCACATCAAAACCGCGGTATTCAAAGTAACGACGTACTGTATCAAAAGCAACAGTAGACCGGGCATTCCCAATGTGAATGTAGTTATAAACAGTAGGACCACATACATACATCGAAATACTTCCTGGCACTAATGGTTTAAACTCTTCCTTCTGATTGGTTAATGTATTATAAATTTTTAACATAATTTTGCCCTTCCTATGTCCGATAATTTGTTCAGCGATGAAGCAAACGGTCTATTCGAGGCGATACGAATAAGTCG
Organism: Aerococcus sp. 150760013-2; assembly: GCF_053627715.1. Classification (NCBI taxonomy): domain Bacteria; kingdom Bacillati; phylum Bacillota; class Bacilli; order Lactobacillales; family Aerococcaceae; genus Aerococcus; species Aerococcus sp. 150760013-2. The sequence goes on along the minus strand of NZ_JBSEYI010000022.1, from coordinate 8,017 downwards.
TTTGCATGCAAGTAACGAGTTGTTTCGTATAGGCTCATTATAGAAGCATTTTGCAAAAAAATACAAATCGCCATTTTTTGAATTATGGCAATTTAATGAGAGTGAGTGACACCCATTAATCCTTATCATTCTAACATATTTGACAGTATTGTAGAAATGAATGAAATATTTAAATAACTTATATAAGATATTAATGTTGAAAAATAGTTACTAGCTTTTCAAAATCGTTCATTTTATATAATATAAGTTGATTTATTTAAAAAACACCCATTTTTATCTCATTATAATTTAATAGTTAAAGTTCAAAACGTTGATCTAACGGTCTTTTAAACTTTTTGTCTTTTTAAAAATGCATAAAAATCGCGATTAATAATATTTTCAGACCTTCAAAGGGAGCCAAATCGCCGTATTAATGCCTAGTTCTTTTGTAGATAAGGGCCATTTTAGGGCGTTGAAAAAAGAAAAGATACCATCTTTGTTTTTATTAATTTGCCTTACTATGTCATCGGACTTACTTTAATCAGAATTTTCAACTAATATAGGATACTCAAGCACCTGGTCTCAGCAATTTACAATTAAAAAACGCCTCCCAATAATACTAGGAGACGTTTTTTAATTGAGTTATATTGATTCACTTTAAACCTGGTAGTTTAAAGCCACTAGATTATTCTGCAGTTGGTGCGCCTTCCCATACTGGGATTGACGAACCTGCTGACATTTCGTCGATGATTGCTGCAACTTCGTCTGTTTGATAGTATTCAAGGATTGTCTTATATACTTCATTGTCTGTTTCGTCTTCACGTACTGCGATGACGTTGTAGTATGGTTTTGATGATTCTGCGACTGGCTCTAGGTAGATAGAGTCTTGTGTTGGCACGTAACCTGCGTCGGTTGCCATGTCGTTGTTGATTAATGAGATATCAACGTCAGCTAAGGCACGAGCTGTTTGGTTGGCTGCCATTTCTTCAAATTGTAAGTTTTTTGGATTTGAAGTAATGTCACTTGTTGTTGGTAATAGACCTTTTGATTCGTCTAATTCGATTAGGCCTGCTGTTTGCAGTAACAGTAAGGCACGCGATCCGTTTGATACGTCGTCTGGAATAGCGACTAAAGCGCCGTCTTGTAATTCATCTAAAGAGTCGATTTTCTCAGAAAAAACACCCATCGGATTTAAAGTGGTATAACCTAATGTGGTATTAGAATAGCCACCTTCTTCATTGATTGAATCCATATAGATTTCTGTTAAAGCGGAGTGCATATCGATTGAACCATCGTCTAATGATACGATTGGTTGACGGTAATCAGTGAATTTCACTAATTCAATTTCAATGTTTTCTTTTTCTAGCAATTCTTCTTGTAGGTACTCCCATTGATCATTTTTATCACCAACGACACCTAGTTTTACTTTAGTTGTTTCTTCACTTTGACCACAAGCAGCTAATACTAAGACTACTAGTGCCAATCCCAATGCACGGAAAATTTTCTTCATAATATTGCCTCCAAATGATTTTTTATCATTCATTTATTGTAGGAAAAACCAATCATGATTGCAATTCAATCGAGATACTAGATTACCATTATCCTTGATAGCCTATTACTATCAATATTTGGGTATTTTCTGATATAACAGTGTACGCTTATTTACATGTCATCACATGTGTATTAATCATATACCTCTATTTATCGCTGTTAAACGGGGTATTTGTTATGATATAAGGCGATATTCTTATAGAAAATTAGCTATATGGAGTTCTATAAGTCATGCGACTTAGCATATTAAAGCCCTATTTAGATCAAATAAAAAAGCAACATGTATTTATATAAATACTAGTTGCTTTTTTCTATTGGTCTTATTGATATCCTACATTTCACATTGAATAGCTGACTTGACGGTAGCGAAACATGTGGGCCACTTGCTGATCAGATTGAACGCCATATTTGTTTTCCTCGGAGTAGGCTTCGTGCCCTTTACCAGTAAGTACTAATAATACCGGATTTGGGGACATTTCTAAGGCTAACTCAACTGCTTCAACCCGGTCTAGTGCCATAGCCATAGAGTCTAACCCATATTGGGTTACGTATTCTAGATATATATCGGCCATGACTTGTTTGGGGACACCATTTAAGTCGTCAGTGGTTAGTATGGTTAGGTCGGCCCCAGTTTGCGAGGCGGACACCATTTGCGGGAATTTCTTACTGTCTCGTTGCCCCCTAAAACCAAAGATATGAATGATATCATAGTTTGGATATTGGTCGTTCAGGGTTGTTAATAAGGCTTCAATGGCATCCGGCGTGTGGGCATAATCGACGACCATTTCATTACCATCTGCTAGTGGATAGTATTCTAAACGGCCTGCAATTCCCGCAAAGTCTGCGATTGCGTCGTTGGTATTGCCAGCGTCTAATCCTAGGTCAACCATGACGGTTATGGCTAAAATCAGGTTTTCTTGGTTATAAACACCTGATAAGGGCGCTTCGATTGCTTCAATTTGTCCGCCTTGTCCATTGAAGGCAACAACTGCTGTGTCGGTTGTTTTATCTAAGACATAACCTGTCGCACCTTTCTTAGTATCTACGGTTAAGACTTGTTTACCACTTGCTTCTAGTTCTTTGGCTAGGCGGTTGCCCCACATGGTATAGCTATTGATGACGCCCTTCCCGTCCGGTTTCATTAAGCTGAATAGGGATTTCTTGGCTTGGTAATAAGCTTCCATGGTCTTGTGGTAGTCTAAATGGTCGTGTTGTAGGTTGGTAAATAAGGCATAGTCAAATTGCATCCCTGCCATTCTATATTGGTGGAGACCTTGACTAGAAGTTTCAATAACCACTACATCGTCATTTGACCGGGCTAGGGATGCTTGAATTTCTGTCGCACTTGGCGTGGTTAATTTGCTTTCATACCGTTGGCCGTTGATCTCATTATAGACGGTCCCAAAGTAAGCTACTTCAAACCCCGCTTTCTTTAGTAAATGTTGCAAGAATAAAGCGGTTGTCGTTTTGCCGTTAGTTCCTGTAATGCCGATAACCAATTTGTCTTGACTAGGATTGTGGTAAAAAGCTGATGCAAGTAGGGCTAAACTCTCTCTAGCATTATCCACTTGGATAAAAGGTACGCTGGTCCTAGCGGTTAAGTCAGATTCAGTCACAATCAAGCTAGCGCCGCGTTCAATGGCATTACCGATATAGACTTCACCGTCAGTGGCATAACCGGAAATGGCGACAAATAGATGGCCATTGGTTACTTGTAAGGAGGATTCACTAATGCCGGTAATTTCAAGTTGCTCTACATCTGCTGGTAAAGGATTTCTAGCTGTTACACCACTTTGTTCAAGTAATTCATAGACCTTCATATTCATTCACCTTTCTCTTTCACTTATTTGTTGTTAGCTATATATTGGGCTATATAGATGGAGAAAGTGTGAAGAAAGATAGGCTAAACTACTGTCTATTCAAGATGAATTATTCGAGAAATACACCTATTTATTAACTTTCTTAAGAAATGTATAGCAAAATTTAAAGGTAGATAAAAAGGACCAATGACTTTCTATATTAGTCATCCGTCCCTTATCTTTATATATCTATTAAGTTTATGATTATTTTTGGGCTAAGTATTCATCTCTTAGTAAAGAAAATACCACTGAATCTGATGGCCCACTATCTAGTTGTTCATCTTGTCTAAGAATCCCCTCTTCAGTAAAGCCCAAACGTTTTGGAATCGCTTGGCTTTTATGATTGGTAACCGCTGCTTGAATTTCTACACGATTTAAGGCTAAGTCATTAAAAAGATAATCAAGTAAGAAAGCAACAGATTTGGTCATAATCCCTGAACCTTGGAATTCCTCTCCTAGATAGTAACCTAGTGAGGTCGACTTGTTGAGGTGTTTAATATAATGCAAACCAAGCACACCAGCTAGTTGACCTTCAAACCAAATCCCACATTGAAAACCATCGTTATTGGCAAATTGTTGTAGCCCCTCTTTAATAAAAGGTAATTCATCTTCTGTAGCTTTCATGAATTTCACCCAAGGTAAGTACTCACCGAGGTAATCACGTGAATGATCAATTAACTTGTACAAAGCTTCTGCATCACGCTCTTCTAATATTTTGATTGATAATTTGTCATCAATTGGGGTTTGAAACATGCCACCACACCTTTCTGATTTTCTTTATATCGTAACACCTTATATACTTTTTAACCGAGCAAATACAGCCTGTCTATCTAGCGTTCCTAAACTTGTATCATTTTCCGTGATTTCAACCATCTCATCAGTTGCTAGTAAGGCGTATAAATCCTTTTGATGACTAGCGATATCAATTTGCGGATAATCTGGATGGTCCCCGGAAATTGGCTGAATATCTGATCGGAAGATATTTAAGCCAAAGACATCTTCTTTTTCTTGGTTAAATAAGGAAGCCACTACCTGGTTTTCTGGATTTGTCAGAATTTCCTGAGCAGTATCCACCTGAACTAAACGGCCCTGGTTCATAATCCCGATTCGGTCAGCTAATTTAATGGCTTCATCCATATCATGTGTGACAAATAAGATGGTTGTCTTCAACCGCTGATGAATATCGACTACGAGGTCTTGTAACTGGTTACGCGAAATTGGGTCTAGGGCTGAAAAAGGTTCGTCCATTAAAATAATATCCGGTTCAGCTGCAATCGCACGTAAAATACCAATTCGCTGTTGCTCCCCACCAGATAATTCATCAACTGGTCGGTTCCGGTAAATTTCGGGATCTAAGCCTACTAAATTGAGTAGTTCGTCAATTCTAGCTACACGTTTCTCTTTTGGCCAACCAATCATTTCTGGAATAACATCAATATTTTCACTAACATTCATTGTTGGGAAAAGAGCAATCTTTTGTAAGACATACCCCATATTCCAGCGCATCTGTTCAATATCATGATCTTTAATCTTTTGCCCTTTAAAGTAAACATCTCCACCTGTTGGCTCAGTCAAGCCATTCACCATTTTAAGGGATGTCGTTTTCCCACTACCTGATGGACCCACTAAGACAAAAAATTCACCTTCATGAATGGTTAGGTTCAAGTCATCAATTACACGTTTGTCTTCATATACTTTCTCTACATCTTTAAATTCGATTATGTTGGCCATTATGCATCCTCCCCTATTAAGCCCTTGTCGACTAGGAAATCATGGGCTACTTGGCTAGGCTCTTGTCCTTCAACGTTTACAGCATAGTTCATTTGAATCATCTCATCTTCGGTTACTAACCCACTTAATTTGTTTAGGGATGCCACAATTTCTGGATGGTCTTCAGCGAAGTCTACATTCATCAATGGACCTCCTTGATAATTAGGGAATAGTCCTAAATCATCTTCAAGCGTAACCAAATCATACTCTAAAATTTGACTATCAGTTGAATAAGCATCAATCACATTGACTTCATTGTTATTGATTGCATTGTATCTAAGCGCGGGTTCAAGACTTTTCACTGACGGGAAGGTCAACCCGTATAATTCTTGAATACCAGCATAGCCATCTTGACGGTCAATAAATTCTAACGTAAAGCCAGCTGTGATCTCGTCTTCAACTTTCGCTAGATCTGAAATCGTTTCTAGATCATTCTCCTCTGCAAAAGCACGTTTCACGGCTAAAGCATAGGTATTTTCAAAAGAAAATGGTTCTAGAAAAGTCATATCATACTGTTCTTTTAATAAGTCACGCGCTAATTGATAGGTATCTGCTTGGTCGAAGTTGCTTGTATCCGTAGCTTCATCTACGTCAACTAAACTTTCAAGGACTGTACCTGAAAATTCTGGATAAATATCGATTTCATTATTGTCTAAAGCAGAAAAGAGAAAGCTTGTTTTACCAAAATTACCTTTTACATCAACATTGACATCGTCATTATCTGCTTCAATGATTTCTTTATACATATTAATTAGAATCTCTGGTTCTGACCCTAATTTACCGGCGATAGTGACATTCGTTACTTGACCAGTCAATCGTTGCGCTAATATTGGCCCACCAATTCCTACAAACAAAACAAGCAAGCTAATCAGAATGGTTTTCATTTTTTTATTTTCCAACCACTTAATGAGGGCACCAAAAACAATCGCTAATAAAGATGATGCGATGGCACCGATAAGGGTTAAATTGCTGTCATTTCGGTCGATTCCTAACATAATCAAAGACCCAAGCCCACCAGCTCCGATTAAAGTCGCTAGGGTCGCTGTTCCGATAGTTAATACTAACGAGGTCCGAATACCTGAAATGACCACCGGCATGGCAATCGGTAATTCCACCTTAAACAGACGTCTTCGTCTAGGCATCCCAAAAGCGATTGCAGCTTCTTCAATTGTCGGGTCAATTTCTACAAAACCTGTATAGGTATTTTGTAAGATAGGCAAAATAGCATATACAACTAAGGCGATAAGTGCAGGTACTGAACCTATCCCTACTAAGGGAATTAACAATCCCAACAAGGCCAATGAGGGAATCGTTTGTAAGATACTAGCAAATTGTAATACGGGTTCCGCATATTTACGGTGGTCACTCAGCCAAATGGCTAGTGGAATTGCAATAACACAGGCGATGAACAAGGCAAGTAAAGAAATAGCCATATGTTCGTAAGTAGCAGTGAATAATTGGTCTTTACGTTCCATTAACGTTAAGAAAAAATCGTTCATGATAACTCCTTTCAAGTTACAAGGTGTATGTAGATGATTTAAAATTGCGCATGATAGAATTGTGTCATCACCAGGTAAATGATCTCGGCAAAAATATCACTCGTATGTTATATTATCGCATAAAAAACCAATAAATACATTGCAATAAGTCTGTGTTTTGACTGACTTTTTTGCCCAAAGTCATCTTTTTAAATTTATGCATTCACCGCATCAAAAAAGAGCCATGCAAGCATGACTCTTCTGTAGGTATTCACAAGTATTATATGGATTGAATACCGTATTCTTTTATATAGAGTTTCTGTGCCACAATAGGTGAAATAATTGAGGTAATAATACATACCATCATGATAATAGCTGTAGCACTTGCTGATTGATCAGCAAATACCAACGGCAAAGCAGATGCAATACTAGCAGGATTGGCTACTGACATGCCTGCTACATTCCAAATAGCTTCACCATCTACCCCTGCGTTTTGTTTCATAATGTAGCGGTCAAATGGCATTAATGGTAACAGTAAGACCATAAAGATTCCGGCCATCAAAATACGTGGCAAACCTGCAGCGACAGCTGATTGAGTATTCATCGCTGCACCTAGGTTCCAGCCTATGAAAGGTAGTAAACGACCAATCATCGGCCGTTAAAATACTTAATAAAATTAAAGGTGCAAAAGGCATACCAATTAGGCCCATAATACCGTATACGGCGCCAAACTGTTTATCCCCATAACTTGAATGAATAGCTAGTGCTACCGCTGGGTTTAAAGAGTAAATCACACAAGCGAAAGCCAATAAGTTGATGCCAAAAATGCCATCTAAGCCGAACAACCAATAAAAAACTAAAATATAGATTGTTGAAATAACTAATTTAAACAGAATTATCGGCAAATGACGTTTTATTAAAGGTACAATTTGTTTTAAATCTAAACTTGTCCCCGCTGAAAATACCAATAGTCCAATAACAACGTTGGTCCCCATTTGAAACGTTTGTTGTGTTGTACCACCGATTGCATCATACATATTAGGGAAGATAGACACTAATACTAGTGATACTACCAAGGGAATCAAAAACATCCCTGCAGGTACTTTATTTATTTTCTTAAACATATATAAACCTCTCTATAAGCATTTTTAATGGAAACACCACAATTACGCTATCATATATTGCTTTCAATCCTGAGTCAATAGCAATTGTCAGTTTTTCATACAGTAATTTGGTATTTATGACTAAAATTGCAAACATCATAGCTATAAAAATACCCCTTAAATTGGTTCTTTTACAAATAGTGTTGGTAAATAATTTCAAATATCACGAATACGTTATTTAGTATTTATTAATATGTAAATAAGCTTCAAAGAGAAA
>NZ_JBSEYI010000021.1:0-13423 GCF_053627715.1 Aerococcus sp. 150760013-2 | reverse complement strand
CCTAGTAAAATCAACAAAAAGAGCTGTCTATTTCGCTAATTCCTCCTAGGTATCAATACCTAGGTTTCCTTAGCTGACAGCTTGTAAATGAATACGATGAAGGAGGCGACTGGAATGGTTGAGGCAAATGTTATAGAAGTGATCGTGGACGTCCCCACCATGCAGACGGACCATCCCTTCGAATATAAAATCCCAGAAGAAATGGTGAATATTATTCAACCAGGTATGCGGGTACAAGTCCCATTTGGCAGTCGAAACCTCTTAGGTTATGTCATTTCACCAGCTAAAGCTACCGCCGATTTTGAAGGTGAATTGAAGCCGATTACTGCACTTTTAGATGACGAGCCAGTATTAAACGCGGAAATGTTGCAATTGGGTAAGGATATGGCCAAGCAGAACTTTTGTTTCTTAGTTGAAGCCTATCACACCATGCTGCCTAACTTGCTCAAGGTAAATTATGAAAAGTTCTTCCTGCCAGCCCCTGAAATTTCCTATCTGGACCATCAGCAATACTTTGATGACCTCAGTGAAATCGCCTGGTCTGAAGCCGAAAAAAGGGGGATTCTCACCGAGTTGATAGCCCTTAAAAACAAAGGTCACCTGTCCATAGACTATCGGGTAGAAGACCGTAAACGCTATAAAACGGAAAAATGGGTACAACCACTGATGGACTTTGACCAACTAGAGGAAGAAGTCACCAGCATTCGAAAAACAGCTAAGAAGCAACTTGCCTTGGTGGAAGTGTTAATGGAGCTGGACGGTAAGAAAGTACCTGCTAAATACCTAAGAGATGAATTTGACTTGCACACAGCTACCTTAAAAGCGGGAAGTGAAAAGGGTTGGTTAAAACTTTACGACCAACAAGTTAACCGTGATCCCTATGCAGATATTGCGATTGAAAAATCAGAAAAGTTACCCTTACAAGCCCAACAAGAAGCTGCCTTTAATGCTGTAAAAGAAGCCATGGATAACCAAGAAGACCGGGTATTCTTACTACAAGGGGTAACAGGGTCGGGGAAGACTGAGGTCTACCTGCAACTGATTCAAGAAGCCTTAGATAAAGATAAAGAGGCTATTTTACTGGTACCAGAAATTTCCTTAACCCCGCAAATGGTCAACCGGTTGAAAAGTCGCTTTGGGAACCAAGTGGCGGTTTTACACAGTCAATTATCAACAGGGGAACACTTTGATGAGTGGCGCAAATTAAAAAATGGCCAAGCCAAAATTGCCGTTGGGGCACGGTCCTCCATTTTCGCACCATTAGACAATATCGGTTTGATTATTTTAGATGAAGAACATGAATCTACCTACAAACAGTCAGATAATCCTCGTTATCATGCAAGGGAAGTGGCTAAATGGCGGGCAGCTTACCACCATTCGCCAGTTATCCTAGGATCAGCAACCCCTAGTCTAGAATCTAGAGCACGAGCCCAAAATGGGGTTTATCAACTACTTGAAATGCCCGAACGGTCAAATCAAAAACCATTACCGCCTGTTGAAATAATTGATATGCGGGAAGAATTTAAACATAAAAATTATTATCAATTCTCACGGCAATTACATGACCGAATGCAGGCTACAATGGACCGAGGCGAACAGGTTGCTTTGATGTTAAACCGTCGTGGTTTCGCCAATTTCATGCAATGCCGAGACTGCGGTTATACCTTTCAATGTCCAAATTGTGATGTATCACTGACTTACCATTATCATGACAAACAGTTGCAGTGTCACTATTGTGGCTATAACGAAGCACGGCCGCAACGTTGTCCAGATTGTGGTCAAACCCACTTACGTGAATTTGGTACGGGGACGGAAAAGGTGGAACAAGAAATTAATGAGCTGTTCCCCAATAAAACCGTGGCTCGGATGGATATGGATACCACCCGTCGTAAAGGGAGTCATGAACGGATATTAAAGCAAATTGCTGATAAAAAAGCAGATATTTTACTAGGTACCCAGATGATTGCCAAGGGGCTGGATTTTCCCAATATCACTTTAGTAGGGATTATCAATGCAGATACCACACTCTATCTGCCAGATTTTAGGGCAGCTGAACGGACTTTCCAGCTCTTGACCCAGATGTCAGGACGGGCAGGCCGCGGGGACCTGGACGGGCAAGTCTTGATTCAAACTTATAATCCTGACCATTATGCCTTAACCTTGGCTAAAAATCATGATTATGACCGTTTCTATCAAACCGAAATGCAATACCGGAAACTTAATCAGTATTCACCGTATTATTTTACCGTTCGGTTTACCATTTCTAATTTTGACGATCATACAACGCAAGCAACGGCTGCTAAGGTGGCTGCAATTTTACAGCGGGCCGATATTCAAGCAACTAAGGTGATTGGTCCCGCTCAGTCGACCATTTCAAGAATTAATAATCAATACTATTACCAACTCTTATACCAGCACCGAGGCAACCAGGCCATCCAAGCTGTATTACAAGAAATTCAAGAAAAGGCCCAAGATTGGTCAAAAGACAAAATTTACGTATCCATTGACGTCGACCCTCAATCCTTCATGTAAAAAGGCTAGTAATTTCAAGCTAAATCTGACACTGATCGGCGTAAATCTCAGATTGAAATAATGGTATAATAGGAAGAAAGCACAGGATTTATTTAAAGGAGACACATTTGAAAAGAATTGTATTTATGGGGACACCCGCATTTTCAGTGAATATATTAGACGCATTAGTTGCGCAAGATGACCAGTATGAAGTGGTTGCAGTTGTGACGCAGCCCGACCGTCCAGTAGGGCGCAAACGGAAATTAACACCATCACCAGTGAAAGAAGCGGCTTTAAAACACGAAATTCCAGTTTACCAACCGGAAAAAATCGGCCGGGACCAAGAAATCAAAGACTTATTAGCTGAGGACATCGATTTAATCGTCACAGCAGCCTTTGGTCAATTCTTACCGACGAGCATATTAGAGGCGCCAAGATACGGCGCGGTAAATGTACATGCATCATTATTACCTAAATACCGCGGGGGCGCACCAGTTCACTATGCCATTTGGAATGGTGACAAGGAAACAGGCGTGACGATCATGCGCATGGTGAAAAAAATGGACGCAGGGGACATTTTAACCCAAGTGGTCGTCCCAATTGAAAGTGACGATACCGTTGCGACTATGTTCGATAAATTATCGGTTGCAGGGACGGACCTATTGATAGAAACATTACCGAAATTATTTGCCGGTGAAATTGAACCGCAAGCCCAAGTTGAGGAAGAAGCGACATTTTCCCCGAATATTACGAGTCAACAAGAACAAATTGATTGGCGTAAAGAAGCACAGCAAATTGACAACCAAGTCCGGGCCTTTAATTCTTGGCCAGTAGCCCATACAAAAGTGGACGGGCAACGGTGGAAAATTTGGCAGGTAGCCCCAGTCGCTGAAGAAACGTCTGACGAAAAGCCAGGCACAATTATCAAGATTCAAAAGAAACCGGCTCAATTATGGGTAGCAACAGGGAATAAAACCGTTCTAGCTATTGAACAATTACAACCAGCAGGTAAGAAAAAAATGGACGTTGCAGCCTTCATTAACGGTGGGGCCGGCAACTTAGCGGTCGGCGATAGCTTTGACCAAGTGGAGGACGATGTAGATGGAGAATAATCAAGTAGAACCAGGGTCAAATGCCCGTAACGGCGGCCATAGTGGGGGCTATCAAACACCCCTAAAATTATCCGCTCGTTTCCAAGCGATGGAGTCAGTTAATCAAATCATCCGCCACAACCAATTCATCAACCAAGAAGTAAATCGGGTGTTAACTGAAGAAGCTGTGGCCGAAGCAGACCGTAACCTCTATACTAACCTGGTTTATGGGTCTGTGCAAAACTACTATACATTGGACGCTTTTGTCCGTGATTTTGTAGCCAAACCCAATAAAGTGAAATCATGGGTTTGGTCTTTACTGATTGTTTCGGCTTACCAAATGTATTATTTAGACAATATTCCAAATTATGCGGTAGTTGACGAAGCGGTTAGAATTGTCCGCAAACGAGGCAATCAGACCTTGGCTAAATTCGCTAACGGGGTCTTACGGAATTTCACCAGACGTTATGAAACAATAGCCGATTTTATCCAAACCAAAGAAGATCCAAGAGAGAAATTAACCCTAGAGGCCTCATTACCCCCTGTATGGGTAGATTATTTTGTGGACCGTTTTGGTTTAGATGAAGCCGAAAAATTGGCTAATTCACTCAATCAAACGCCTTTTATTACGGTACGGGCCAACAATAAATTTAATAACCTAAACACAGAAAAAATGACCGAATATCAAGAGATATTAGAAGCAGAAGGTTTTACAGTAGCGCCTAGTCCTTTGTCACCATTTGCCTTACGGGTAACTAAGGGGAATCCAGCCCATTCATCCTTATTCATCAACGGAGAAATTACCATTCAAGATGAATCAGCACTTCTAGCCGTAGAAGCTTTAAACCCGAAACCAGGGGAAACGGTTCTTGACGCTTGTGCCGCACCAGGTGGAAAAACTGTGCAAATCGCTGAAGCAGTTGGCCGAACTGGGCATGTCATTGCCTGTGATATAGCAGAAAATAAATTGCCTTTAATTCAAGAAAATGTAGACCGGATGCAGGTAGCTGACCACGTGGAAATTCTCCATCAAGATGCAACTGCCTTGTTAGACCGTTTTGGGGAAAATGGCAGTGAACCGACAAGCTTTGATAAGATTTTAGTCGACGCACCATGTTCAGGTGTGGGCCTATTCCGCCGTAAACCAGATACTAAATACCACAAAACCTTGCAAGATTTGGATGCCTTACATGACATTCAAGTAACAATTATGAACCAAGCATTACCATTATTGAAAAAGGGTGGCGTGATTACCTACTCTACATGTACAATTACAAGAGAAGAAAATGAAGATGTGGTCAAAGCCATTTTAGACCAACATCCAGACCTAACATTGAAGTCATTTAAACATTGGCGAGACAATCTTGATCAGTCAATAGGTGCAGATGGAACAATTGAAATCCTACCGCATACCTATATGTCTGACGGTTTCTTTATCGCCAGCTTTGAAAAAAACTAGCGAAGGAAAGTGAACATACATGGAAATCGCAAGCAAAACTGATGTCGGTGTCCAAAGAAAACAAAACCAAGACCAAGTAGGCGTTTTTTACAACCAAGACCAAACAGCAATCTTATTGCTTTGTGATGGGATGGGTGGCCATAATGCAGGAGATGTTGCTTCAGAAATGGCTATTTATCATGTAGGAAATGCTTGGGAAAGCACTGAAAATATGACAGATCCCAATATCATTTCTGATTGGTTAACTGACCAAATTAAGACGGCCAATGCCCATGTGTTTGAAAAAGCCAACCAATACCATGATTTATCCGGTATGGGTACAACAATCGTCGCCGCTGTACCATTAGAAGATTTGGCACAAGTGGTTTTAGCCCATGTAGGGGATTCGCGTATCTATATTCATCAAGTGGATGAACTAAAGCAAATTACCAAAGACCATTCTTTTGTCCAAGAATTATTAGATATGGATATGATCACTAAAGAAGAAGCGCAGGTTCACCCACAAAAGAATATCGTGACTCGGGCAGTGGGTATTGCTGCTGACGTTGATGTAGATATTAATGTTGTAGACTTTTTAGTAGATGACACCTTGCTTTTATGTTCAGACGGATTAACTGATATGGTTGAGGAAACAGAAGCCTTGGCTATTTTGACGGATGAAAGTCTATCAATTGAAGAAAAAGCTGACCAATTAATTGCTGTTGCTAACGACCATGGAGGCCGAGACAATGTTTCGGTGGTTGTCGCACATAGAACACCAGCAAATTTAAAAAAGGAAGAACCATTCGAACATGAAATTGAAAATGAAAGGGGTGAATTCTAATGAAATCTGGTCAAATCATTGATGAACGCTATAAAATTGTGAACCATATCGGTTCAGGTGGTATGGCGGATGTATACCTTGCTTATGATCCTATCTTAGAGCGTGATGTTGCCATCAAATTCTTGCGTGTAGGGAAAACAGATGCCATGGATGCCACCAAACGATTTGAGCGTGAAGCCCTATCTGTATCAGAATTGAACCATCCAAACGTAGTCAATTTATTTGACGTGGGTGAAGATGAGGAAGGCAAGTTTATCGTGATGGAATATGTGGACGGTATGGACTTAAAAGCCTATATCCGTGAAAACCATCCAATTCCAGTAGATATTATCCAAAACTTGATGATTCAAATCCTATCAGGGGTGCAAGCAGCTCATGAGATTGGTATTGTCCACCGTGACTTGAAACCACAAAATATTATGGTCAACCACGACGGGACGATTAAAATCATGGACTTTGGGATTGCTATGGTGACTTCTGAAACAAGCATCACCCAAACCAATTCGATTATTGGTTCAGTCCATTATCTATCACCAGAACAAGCGCGTGGATCTATGGCCACAAGTCTTTCAGATATCTATTCATTAGGTGTAGTCCTATTTGAAATGCTGACAGGTCGGGTACCATTTGACGGTGAATCAGCAGTCTCAATTGCCTTAAAACATTTCCAAGAACCCCTACCACCAATCGAAGCTTACCGGGAAGATGCCCCACAAAGTTTAATTAATGTGGTGGCCAAAGCAACAGCTAAAGAACCATCTGCTCGTTATCAAACTACACAAGAAATGATCGATGACTTAGAAACAGTCTTTTCTGATAACCGGAAAAATGAGCCCGTATTTATCCCAGCTAACATGGCCAATGAAACGATTGTCATGGCTAAGGAAGATATCGAAAATCAAATGCGTCTAGGAGAGTCCGATGAAGTAAAATTAATGGCAGCTGGCGAAAAAGCAGTTGATGACGATACAGAACCGGATGCAACCGACGGAAATGCTGAAGATACTGTTTTAGATGATTCTGATGAACATGATATTGCAGATAAGGCTGTTTTGGCTGCAGGCGCTGGTTTAGCTGGAGCCGCCTTGGCAGGTACGGGAACGGCTGCAGGTGGTGAAAGCGCAGGCGCTGCGGATGTTGCTAGTGTTAATGGCTTACAAGCAGACCCATCCCCAAGTCCTAGTGGTAATGGTACCGATAAGAATGGTGGTAGCAAGCCAACAAGTAAACCTAATAAAAATTCTGTGAATCCGAGTAATAAACAGCCGAAAAGTCGTAGACCACTTGCCATTATTACAGGAATAATCGTTGGACTCCTATTGATTGCTTTCCTAGGTTATAACTACATGGCAGGCCGCAATATTACTGTACCTGATTTAGCAGGTATGACAGAGCAAGAGGCATCCTTAACTTTAGAAAGTTTAAATTTAGTTCTAGGAGATGTAACAGCAGTATACGATGAAGAAGTTGAAGCCGGTCGTGTGATCAATTCAAGTCCATCAGCAAACACAGAAGTGAAACGTGATACGGAAGTCGATGTCAATATTTCGCAAGGTCCTGAGCCGTATGAATTAAAGGATTACACTGGTCAACCATTTACGAAAATTGAAGAAGAATTAACGGCATTAGGCTTTACCGTCACCCAAGAAGAAGACTACTCTGATTCAGTTGAAGCAGGCGACATCTTGAGCCAATCTATCGAACAAGGTAAAGCAGTAATACCTGGTGAGACAACTATTAACTTTGTTGTTTCTGCAGGTGTTGAAACCTTTACGATGGCCGATTTATCTGGTTGGAATAGAGCGTCAATCCAACAATATGCTGATTCAAATGGTTTAGTTGCTTCATTTGATTCACAATATTCAGGTTGGGTACCGGATGGCGTTATGATTTCTCAATCGATTACACCAGGTACAGAATTTGTAGCAGGAGATGAATTATATATTGTGATGTCTGATGGACCGGAACCAGTATCTAGTTCATCAAGTTCAAGCTCTTCATCTTCATCTTCATCTTCATCTTCATCCGCATCTTCATCCTCAAGCTCATCATCCAATGACGATGATGACGACGAAGACGATGATAGCTCATCATCAAGTTCATCATCTAATAGTAGTTCAAGCTCAACTTCTTCAGCGTCAAGCTCATCATCGAGTGCTAGTTCATCATCTAGCCAACGTGAGAGTTCAAATGTAGAAGATTAGCTAAATTAATAAATCAAGAGAAAGGTGTAGACAGTTTGTTTACGCCTTTTTTATTCATTTTAAAGACCTTTCAAATGAATAAAAATTGTCGGAGTGTTTTTTATTAGCTTTTTGGGTTAAAATAGGGCATAAGTATGCAGACACAAATTTTTATATCTATTGGGGATATATACAATTGAACCGATAAGGAGGTATTATTCAACAGCATGAAGAAAAAAACAACACACATCCAATCAAATGCACCAACTTACACCGGCCAAATTATTAAAGCCCTATCTGGTTTTTATTATGTAGAAGAAAAAGAAAGCCGAGTGATTTATACCACACGGGCACGTGGCCAATTTAGAAATACGCAAACAACACCATTGGTGGGCGATTTTGTGGAATTTCAAGCCAACAATACCAAAGAAGGCTATGTAATGAAAATCTTACCACGCTATAGCCAAATGATTCGACCGGCAGTAGCTAATGTGGACGTAGCCTTGTTGGTAGCATCTGTTACGGAACCCCAGATTCAACCAAAATTATTAGACCGTTTTTTAGTTTATTTAGAGTCAGAGAACATTGAACCGATTTTATATTTTTCCAAAATGGACTTAGCCGACCAAGCTAGTCAAGCGGATAAAAACCGGATCGACCAATTCATCAAGGTCTATAAGGAAGTCGGCTACCAGGTCATTTTATCAACAGACCTAGATGAGAACTTCAATCAATTAAAAGACATTGTTGCCAATCGGACCATGGTGGTTGTTGGTCAATCGGGTGTTGGAAAATCGACTTTATTAAATCGACTATTACCTGATTTAGACATTGAAACAGGAGAAATTTCAACATCACTCGGACGCGGTCGCCATACTACCCGCCATACCGAATTACATGATATATTTGAAGGGAAAGTAGCAGATACACCAGGTTTCTCTAGTATCGATATCGACCAGTTGGATAAGGTTTTACTGTCAAATTATTTCCCTGAAATGCGGGCCATTCAAGACCAATGTAAGTTCCGTGGTTGTACCCATATTCAAGAACCTAAATGTGCAGTGAAAGCCGCCTTAGAAGCTGGTGAGATCGCACAAAGTCGCTATGACTCTTACCTACAAATCTTCCAAGAAATTGACGATGCAAAACCCAAATATTAGAAAGTAGGAATGTACATGTATATTGCACCATCTATTTTATCTGCAAATTTTGGTAAATTTATTGACGAAGTAAATCGAATCGAAAAAGCTGGCGCTGACTGGGTCCACATTGATGTCATGGATGGCCATTTCGTGCCCAATTTAACCTTTGGTGCTGGCGTTGTTGAAGCCTTGCGCCCAAACACCAAGATGACCCTAGATTGCCATTTAATGGTCTCTAACCCAGAAGCACATGTTGAAACATTTGCTAACGCGGGGGCAGACTACTTTACGGTTCATTACGAGGCGACTAGCCACCTACATGGCTTAATCCAAACCATTCACAAACATGGTATGAAGGCTGGTGTGGCCATTAATCCAGCAACGCCCGTATCAGCCATTGCCCCGATTCTAAAAGACGTCGATATGATTTTAGTCATGACCGTAAACCCGGGATTTGGCGGTCAATCATTTATCGAATCAACTGTTGATAAGATGGCTGAATTAAGTACTTTCAGAGCGGAAAATGACGCCAATTTCCTAATCGAAGTAGACGGTGGAATCAACGCTGAAACGGCTAAAATCTGTGCAGAAAAAGGGGTAGACGCCTTTGTAGCCGGTTCATACATCTTCAATAAAGACGACGTGAAGCAACCAATTGATGCATTAAAAATGGCCATTAAGTAAACTTTAGTACTTGAAAAAAGTTTTTTTACTGGCAGTCACTAGAAGGAAGTGGATACATGCAAGTTTATCTCATCGGATCAGGACCCTTTGACCCCGAATTCTTTAAAGGCTATGTCGAGCGGCAGAAAGTCGCCCACAACGATTCAGAAACAGCCTTTGTGGGTGTCGATTTAGGCGCCAAACAACTCTTAGACATGGATTTTCCAATTGATTTGGCTGTAGGAGACTTTGATTCAATCGAGGATAAGGTCTATCAACAAGTAGCCAAAAAGGCAGCATCAATCGAAAAGCTAGAACCCATGAAAGATGAAACCGACACAGAACACGCCTTGGGATCAGTCGCTGACTTATACCCGAACGCAAGATACCATCTATTTGGTATGCTAGGGGGTAGGGTAGACCATTTATTATCTAACTTATGGCTCATCTATCAAGAACGGTTTGCGTCGATGATTGATCGTGTTCACTTAGTAGAAGAAAACAATGCTGTTTCATTCTTAAGACCAGGGCAACATCAAGTTGACCGCCTAAAAGAGATGAAATACCTGTCATTTGTGGCTATGACCCCAATCACAGATTTAACCCTTAAAAATGTGGTCTACCCATTAGATAACTATCAAATGCCAACGCCACTAGCTTTAATTTCAAATGAGTTTCTACCAGGTCAAAATACCATGAAAATTGCCTTTAGTAATGGTCTTATCCTCGCTATTCAAGCCCGAGATTAAGTACAATCATCATTTTTATCATAAATAAGTTTGATTTATGACGTTAAGTATAGTAATATGTTATGGTATGAAAATTTGTAGAGGAGGATTATGACAATGGCTAAAGAATGTTATTACACAGGACGTAAAACGACTTCAGGTAACAACCGCTCACACGCATTGAATGCTACAAAACGTACATTTAAAGCAAACTTACAAAAAGTTCGTATCATCGACGAAAATGGTAACAAAAAGCGTGTATGGGTTTCTGCACGCGCAATCAAAGCTGGTTTAGTTACCCGCGCTTAATCCATTTATGATTAATACCAAATAAGGTCGTAGTTTTCCAGTGAGGGAAGACCACGGCTTTTTTTGTGTCTTTTATAAGGGTTTGCGACTTGTCAAATATTTAGGTATAATAGCCTAGTATGTGGTAAAATGAGTGTTATAAATGAAGTTATATTTGTTTAGAACGATAAAGTTTTAGATTAATCTAGCAAGACAACCCTTCAAAAGGAGGACATTTTTTATGGCATTAAAAATGCAAACAGACTTCGGTGAAATTGATATTACAAATGAATCTATCGCAACAGTCGTAGGTATGGCAACAACACAAAACTACGGTGTCGTTGGTATGGCAAGCAAGCATCAAATCCGTGATGGTATCCAAGAAATTCTTAAACAAGAAAACTATACCAAAGGGGTACTTGTTTCAGTAGATAACAACGATTTAGTAGTAGTGGATGTATATATTATCGTCAACTACGGTACGAAAATTTCTGAAATTTGTCGCAATGTACAAAGTTCTGTGAAATACGAATTAGGTCGTCAATTAGGTATTGCTGCAAACGTAGTGAATGTGTACGTACAAGGCGTCCGTGTGATTGAAGACTAGTTGCGGTAATCAAGGAGGATTTTTAGGTGAAAAGAACAGTATTAGACGTTGAAGCGTTCATATCTATGCTTGAAGTTGGGGGTAACCGACTTTCAGAGAATGTTGAATACGTGAATTCATTAAATGTTTTCCCGGTGCCAGATGGTGATACCGGAACAAATATGAATTTAACATACACATCAGGTATCGAACGAGTAATTAAACAACATTCCGATACCGTTGGTGAGGTTGGAGAAGATTTAGCTAAGGGACTATTGATGGGGGCACGCGGTAACTCAGGCGTTATCTTATCCCAATTATTCCGTGGTTTCGCTAAAGCAATCGAAGGTAAAACAACTATTGAAGCACAAGATTTAACGAATGCTTTCCAACGCGGTATTGATACAGCGGTAAAAGCTGTTATGAAACCTGTAGAAGGTACTATTTTAACAGTAGCACGTGATTCAGCAGCAGCAGGTATGCAAAAAGCTGAAGAGTCAGATGACATCATTGAAGTGATGACAGCTGTATTAGAAGAAGCACAAACGTCACTAGAAAACACACCTAACTTACTACCTGTGTTAAAAGAAGTAGGCGTTGTCGATTCAGGTGGTCAAGGGTTAGTATATATCTACCATGGCTTCTTAGAATCTTTAACAGGTGAATCAATTCCAGTTAAATCAGCTGATCCAAATAAAGCGAATGTCACAGAATTAGCGCACCAAGAAAACTTCTTCAATACATCTCATTCAGTAGCATCAGAAGATATTCATTATGGTTATTGTACTGAAATCATGGTCAAAATCGGTGAAGGTGAAACAGTTACTGATGAATTTGATTATGATACATTCCGTAACCACTTAGATGGTATCGGTGACTCATTATTGGTTGTATCTGACGATGAGATTGTAAAAGTTCATGTACATACTGAAACACCAGGTGAAGTCATGAATTATGGCCAAAAATTTGGTTCATTAGTGAAAATTAAAGTAGATAACATGCGTCTACAACATGACGATATCTTAGATGGCAAAGGAGCAAACCAAGCTGAATCAGCACCAGCAGTTGAGCGTACGAATTTAGCGATTATTGCTGTTGCAGCCGGTGAAGGAATTGAAAGTCTATTTAAAGATTTGGGCGTTAAATCAATCATCTCTGGCGGTCAAACGATGAACCCATCAACAAATGACATCTTAGATGCTATCAACAAAGCGAATGCAGATAACGTGATTATCTTACCAAACAATAAGAATATCATTATGGCAGCTAACCAAGCTGTTGAAGTTTCAGAAATTCCAGCTGCCGTAGTTGAAACTAAATATATCTCTCAAGGATTAACAGCCATGCTTGGATATAACCCTGATGGTACATTAGAAGACAATAAAGCAGCAATGGTTGCTGAAATGGCCAACGTAACTAGTGGTCAAGTCACAGTGGCTGTTCGAGATACAACAGTTGACGGCTTAGAAATCCATAAAGATCACTTTATGGGCATCATAGACGGTAAAATTGTTTCTGAAGATGCTGACTTAGTCAAAGAAACCATCAATATGGTGAATGCAATGATTGATGAAGACAAGGAGTTAGTGACTTTAATCTTTGGTGAAGAAACCGACCAAGCAACAGCAGAATTAATCGCTGAAGCAGTCGAATCGGCTAACGAAGATATTGAAGTTGAAATTGTAGATGGTGGTCAACCAGTTTACCATTTCCTAGCATCAGTAGAATAATAAGCCTATATAAAGATACATACATGAAATGCTAGATGGACACACAACTTAGCTATTATTCAATTGGTTAAGAGGTGAAGACTGATAAAGAGTTCATTTTAGCTTTCCTAATACAAATAAAAGAGGTTCTTTTACAAATAGTGTTGGTAAATAATTTCAAATATCACGAATACGTTATTTAGTATTTATTAATATGTAAATAAGCTTCAAAGAGAAAAG
>NZ_JBSEYI010000020.1:0-18916 GCF_053627715.1 Aerococcus sp. 150760013-2 | reverse complement strand
CGAAATTAAATACACGTCCCAAAAAATGTTTGAATTGGAAAACACCTTATGAAATCTTTTATAAAACTGTGTTGCACTTAATTTGACAAATTAAGTGGCAAATAATGATGTAGCGCTTGGGTTTGGACATGAGGCAAAATTAAAATCAATTACGTTCTGGGGAGGACATATAGATGAAATTTAGAAAACTAGCTTTAACTTTATTATCTACCGTCACTTTAGCTGCTTGTGGGGCTGCGACTTCTACTAGCAATTCAGGCGCTTCAAACACTGCAGACAACGAAACTTTCAATGTTGGTGGTAACTTTGGTTTATCAGGTGCCTTTTCTGCTTACGGTACTGCGATCAATGATGGTGCAGCCTTAGCCTTTAAAGAAATCAATGAAGATGGTGGTGTCTTGGGTAAAGATGTGAACTACATCTCTGTAGACAACAAGTCAGATGCAACTGAGTCAACTACGCAAACTGCTCGTTTAATTGATGAAGAAAACATCTCCGTTTTGGTGGGTTCTGATACAACAGGATCAACTGAAGCACAAATCCAAACAGCTACTGACGCAAGTGTGCCAGTTGTTGCACCAGCAGCGACAGGTGACTCATTAACATTAGATAGCTCTGGTAATGTCCTGGAATACGTATTCCGTGTGCCATTCCAAGATGCTTTCCAAGGTTCTGTATTAGCGGAATTTGCTAACCAAGAAGGTTACGAAACTGCAGCAATCATCCAAGATAACTCTTCTGACTACGGTCAAAACTTAGCAGCTGAGTTTGATGACATCTTTGAAGGTGAAGTAGTCGGAACTGAATCTTACGTTTCAGGTGATACTGACTTCAACTCAATTTTAAATAACATCGCTTCTAAGAACCCGGATGTAATCTTTATCGCTGGTTACTACACTGAAGGTGGTTCAATTGTGAAACAAGCCCGTGAAATGGGTATTGAATCAGCAATCTTAGCACCAGATGGTTTCGGGGCTGAAGAATTCGTTGAATTAGCTGGCGCTGAAAACGTGAATAACTTCTACTACACTGCTCACTATACAACTGGTGAAGGTGCAACTGATAAAACAACTGAATTCGTTGAAGCCTTTAAAGCAGAATACGGTTCAGCACCAAACATGTTTGATGCTTTAGGTTATGATGCAGCTTACTTAGTAGCAGATGCAGCTGAACGTGCGGGCGAAGATGACCGTCAAGCGATCACAGATGCCTTAGCTGAAACAACTGACTTTGAAGGGGTAACTGGTACTTTCTCATTTGATGAAAACCACAACCCAGTGAAAACTGCTTACATCATCGAAATGGAAAATGGTGAAGAAGTAGGTTCTTCAGCAGTAAGTCCAGAGGATGTTGCCAACTAATTTTGATCGATAAATTAATTTTTTAAAAATTAAAATAAAATTAAAAATCAATTGCTTTTTGAGTAGAACCGCCTTATACTAATATTAGTCTTATCTTTATTGTTCCAAATATAAAATTTTGGAGGAATTTATGATGAAAATGAAAAAAATGCTTTTAACAATGGGTTCTTTAATGATGTTGGCGGCCTGTGGTTCAGTGACGCAAACATCCAACAATGCAAGTTCAACTAGCGAGAGTAGCGGAGATACTATCAAGATTGGTGGTAACTGGGACTTATCTGGTGCTGGTGCAGCCTATGGTGGCCCGGCAAATGAAGGGGTTAAATTAGCTTTTAAACTGGCGAATGATGCTGGTGGCATTAACGGTCAAACGATCGAATATGTTGAAGCTGACAACCGTACTGATCCAAATGAGTCTGCCAATACAGCAACACGCTTAATTGATGAAGAGAATGTACAAATGATTATCGGGCCAGCAACAACCGGTGCATTTGAAGCACAAATTCCAACTGGAACGAATGCTGAAATACCAATGATTGCGCCAGCTGCGACGGGTGATACCTTAACAGTTGATAGTTCTGGTAATACATTAGAGTACGTTTTCCGTGTAGCTTTCCAAGATGCTTTCCAAGGTTCGGCACTTGCAAGTTTTGCTAATGGTGAAGGTTATGAAACTGCCGCAATTATCCAAGACAATTCAACTGATTACGGACAGAACTTATCTGCTACGTTTGAAGAAGAATTCCAAGGAAACATTGTTGCAAATGAGTCATACATTGCAGGTGATTCTGACTTCAATTCAATCCTAAATAACATCGCTTCTGACGATCCGGATGTAATCTTTATAGCTGGTTACTATTCAGAGGGTGGTCCAATCGTTAAACAAGCACGTGAAAAGGGAATTGATGCAGTTATTCTGGCACCAGATGGTTTTGGTAGCCAAGAGTTTATTGATTTAGCGGGTGCGGAAAATGTAACCGACTTCTACTACACTTCTCACTATACAACTGGTGAAGGGTCAACAGAAGCAACGGCAGAGTTTATTGAAGCGTACGAAGCTGAATACGGTAAAACACCAGACATGTTTGCTGCTTTAGGATACGATGCTGCCAACTTAGCGATTGACGCTATTGAACGTGCAGGATCAGGTGATCCAGCTGGAGTAACAGCTGCAATTGAAGAAACAGAAGAATTTGCTGGTGCGACCGGTACATTCTCATTCGATGACCAACATAATCCAATCAAGACAGCTTACATTCTAGAAATGCAAGAAGGTGAAGTTGTAGGTTCTACTACAATCTCTCCAGACGACATCGTGAGTGAATAGAGTAGTCTGACCATTTAATAAAGAACAAATTTGGGAAGTTCTAGATGAAATGCAAACTTTGTACATGTTTGTCTTTTTAATACTAGGACTTCCCTTATTTTATGTTGAAAAATGAGGAAATAAAGCGTTAACATCGTCAAAAGTGTTACGGTTTTAAAACAAAATTAGAAAATTATTAAAAAAGATTGCATAAGAATTGGCATATTCTTATAATAAAACCAGTCTTATTCTTATGGTATTTGCGGTAACTAGGTCAACTTCTGCAATGGCAGGGATGACAAAAAGTTGAAAATATTAAATGTTACATGAGTAAATACATACTTTATTAATAAAGATGAACAAATATAATGTTGGATTATATTTGCCGTGGGGCAACTCACAAGTATTCAAAAAAGGAAAAGGAAGTGAAATAAATGGAGATGTTTTTGCAACAGCTTGTAAACGGACTCTCTTTGGGTAGTATTTATGCCCTTATGGCTTTAGGTTATACAATGGTATACGGAATTATCGGCTTGATTAACTTCGCGCACGGTGATGTTTATATGGTTGGAGCCTTTTTTGGTTTTTGGTTAATTACGGGGTTAGGGATGAATATTATTCTAGCACTTATATTAACAATGATTTTTACAGCAATTTTAGGGGTAATTATTGAGCGTGTGGCATACAAACCTTTACGTAAATCAACACGTATTGCAGCCTTAATTACGGCAATAGGGGTATCTTACCTATTACAAAACTTTATGATCTACTATGTAGGACCAGAAGTACGTGCCTTCCCTACATCATTACCAAACTTATCATTAGATTTAGGTTTATTTACGATTTCAACACAACAAGTAGTGATCTTCATTGTAACGATTATCTTGATGATTGCCCTACAGTACATTGTTCGTCAAACAAAAATGGGTCAAGGGATGCGTGCAGTATCTGTAGATGCTGATGCAGCGCGTTTAATGGGGATTTCCGTAGACAATGTCATTTCCTTTACTTTCGCTATTGGATCGGCTTTAGCTGGTGCTGGTGGGGTATTAGTTGGTATCTACTATAATTCTATTTCGCCAACTATGGGACTAACACCAGGTATTAAAGCTTTCGTAGCCGCTGTTTTAGGTGGTATCGGATCAATTCCTGGTGCCATGTTAGGTGGTATTTTAATCGGTGTGGTTGAATCAATGGTATCTATGATTGGTTTATCTACTTGGCGTGACGCTGCGGTTTACTTCATTTTGATTATCATTTTAGTCTTCAAACCTAGCGGATTGTTAGGTAAAGGCACACAAGAGAAAGTATAGGAGGGTGTATGATGAAAAAAGAATCATGGGCAAAAAACTTCTTTACTAAATCAACAATTACTTGGATTTGTGTGATTTTGGGACTATTCTTCTTAATCATGGCAGCCTATTTAATGGGATTAGTAACGTCGTTCTATCAAAATATTATGGTGACAATTGGGATTAATATGATCCTAGCTGTTGGCTTGAACTTAGTAGTAGGCTATGCGGGACAATTCTCGCTTGGTCACGCAGGGTTTATGGCGATTGGTGCCTACGTTGGTGCCATCCTTTCAACGCAAATTCCAGGACCAATCGGTTTCTATGCTGGTATGGCTGCTGGGGCTGTTTTAGCAGCTATCGTTGCTTTAATCGTAGGGGTTCCTACCTTACGTTTGAAAGGTGACTACTTAGCGATTGCAACTTTAGGGGCTTCTGAAATTATCCGTATCATCATCCAAAACTTGGAAATCACTAACGGTGCCGCTGGTATCTCAGGTATTCCAATGAACGTAACTTGGATTACTTTATTTATCTTCATTGTTTTAACAACTTTATTAATTGTAAACTATATCCACTCTAGTCCAGGACGTGCTACTATTGCCGTTCGGGAAAATGAAATAGCTGCCGAATCTGTTGGGGTAAAAACAACTAAATATAAAATCATTGCCTTTGTAATCGGTGCTGTAACAGCTTCAATTGCAGGTACTTTATACGCAGGTTACTTCTCCGTAATCAACCCATCACAATTTACTTTCCAACGTTCAATCGATGTTCTAATTATCGTTGTATTCGGTGGTATCGGATCAGTAACAGGTTCATTCGTTGCGGCAATTGCCTTAGGACTACTAAACTCAGTTTTAGCCCCTTTAGGTCAATTACGTATGGTTGTATATGGTATCGCGATTATCGCCATCATGGTATTCAAGCCATCAGGTTTGATGGGTGATTTTGAATTACAATTCAGTAAATTATTCAACCGCAAGAAAAAAGATTCTGATAAAGAGGAGGCATAACCATGTCATTATTGACGATTAAAGATTTAAATAAAAATTTTGGCGGGTTAGCCGCTGTATCGAATGTAAATATTGATTTAGAAAAGAATGAATTAGTTGGACTTATCGGCCCTAACGGTGCAGGTAAAACGACATTATTCAACTTGCTGACTGGTGTTTATGAGCCGAGTTCAGGTGAAGTAAAATTATCAACTGACGAAGGTGACGTGGTTTTAAATGGTAAAGAGCCAAGTGAAATCAACCGCTATGGTTTAGCAAGAACCTTTCAAAATATCCGTTTATTTGGTCAGTTGACTGTTTTAGACAACGTGTTAGTAGCTTTACATACTAAACACGGCGCTAGCTTTTTGTCTAGTGTTTTACGTACGCCAGCTTTCTACAGAAACCGTGAAGAATTAAAAGAACGCGCAATCGAATTGCTAAGTATTTTTAACCTTCAAGATTTACTATATGAAAAAGCGAAAAACTTGCCATATGGTCAACAACGTCGTCTAGAAATCGTTCGTGCCTTAGCGACTGAGCCAAAAATCTTATTCTTGGATGAACCAGCTGCAGGGATGAACCCAAATGAAACAGCTAATTTAACTGAATTAATCCGTCAAATTCAAAAAGATTTCGACATTACAGTAGTCCTTATCGAGCATGATATGTCGCTAGTAATGAATGTGTGTGAACGTATCTACGTATTAGAATACGGTAAATTGATCGCCCACGGTACACCTAGTGAAATCCAAAGTAATCCAGCTGTTATCAAAGCATACTTAGGAGGCGAGTAAAATATGACAATGTTAGAAGTAAAAGATTTGAAAGTCTCATACGGCATGATTGAAGCGATTAAAGGGATTAGCTTTGAAGTCAATCAAGGCGAGATTGTTTCCCTAATCGGTTCCAATGGTGCGGGTAAATCCACAACCTTACGGACAATTTCAGGTATCAAACCAGCTAAAAGTGGTCAAATTCTTTATGAAGGACAAGATATCCTAAAATCAAACGCAATGAAGATTGTAAAAGCAGGCATTTCTCAAGTACCTGAAGGGCGTCACGTATTTAAAGGGATGTCAGTTAAGGAAAACCTGTTAATGGGTGCTTACACTCGTAAAGACCGTGATGGCTTAAAAGAGGATATGGAAAAATCATTTGAATACTTCCCAATCATTAAAGAGCGTTTAAATCAAGACGCAGCGACTTTATCAGGCGGGGAACAACAAATGGTTGCCATGGCAAGAGCTTTAATGGCTAAGCCAAAATTACTATTATTAGATGAGCCATCAATGGGGTTAGCGCCATTATTCATTCAACAAATATTCAATATTATTGAAGAAATTAATGCAGCTGGTACAACAGTACTATTGATTGAACAAAATGCCAAGCAAGCGTTAAGTATTTCTGATCGTGCTTACGTTATGGAAACTGGTAAAATTTTATTATCAGGAACTGGTGAGGAATTATTAACTTCTGAGAAAGTACAAGAAGCTTATCTTGGTGGGGCAATGATCTAGATTTATATAATCTTAATATAAGCGTTGAGTAATCGTAATGGTTTACTTAACGCTTTTTATGTATAATGCAAGGGAAAAATGGACTAATTATAGCCCAAAGTAAGATGTATGCAAGGAGGTGACAATATTTTGGCAAAGAAAAAGAAACAAACAAGACGCAAATTAAAGGGTTGGCAAGGTTGGCTTAAAGGGTATCAACAAGCATTCAGGCTAATTTTCAAAAAAAGAAAATATAAAAAAATACAATATATTTCGAAGAAGAAACGTTCGCAACGTCGTAAAGAAATATGGTTAGGAACACTTGCAATTCTTGGATTGATGCTATTTTTCCTTTCCCAAGACTATCAAGGCGTACCCACGTCAAGTGAGGCCTCTAGTGAAGAGGTGGAAATGGTATATACGGACCAAGAATTTGTGGATTTAGTCGGGCAATATGCAGTAACTGAATATCCTAATTCTCATGTATTACCAAGTATTGTCACCGCCCAAGCAGTATTAGAATCTAATTTTGGTAAAAGTCAATTATCTAGTGAGTATTTTAATTTATTTGGTCGTAAATCATATAGCCCAAATGATCCAAGTGTAGATTTACCCACACAAGAATTTGTGAATGGCCAATATATTACTGTGGATGAGCCTTTCCGGGTTTATACATCTTGGGAAGAATCGGTAGCTGATCACGGAAGGTTACTTGCAAACGGCACTTCATGGAATGAAACACATTATAATGGTGTTTTGAATGCAAGTTCGTATAAAGAAGCTGCCTATGCCTTGCAAGAAGCTGGCTATGCCACCGATCCTAATTATGCGGAATCTTTGATAGATGTGATAGAAAGATACGAATTAACTAGATTTGATAACCAGGTTCAATAGGATAAGTGAAAGAAAATTCATTTGCAATGGTACCTATTCAAGTGTATTATAAAAGATGAACAATATTTCGGTATATTGTACTTTTTATAGGGGGTAAAACCGTGGCGAAGACTAAGAGCTATAAGGACATAGCATATCAATACCTAAAGGAACAAATCGATAGTAATTTGCTATTACCAGATACACACTTAAAAGAAGTGGAAATTGCAGAAACGCTAGGCATGAGTCGTACGCCGGTTCGAAAAGCCATGGCACAACTTGCTGAAGAAGATTATATTCGTATTGAACAATACAAGGGTGCGGTAGTAGCGAAAAATGCACTAAACGCACGAGCAATTGTGGAACGTCTACAATTTATTGAATTGTTAACTATGAATCTCTTCCAGCAAATGCAAAATAAGGATGTCCAAGTAGACACCGAACGCGTCGAAGAATTGAAAAAAAATATTTCTGAATCACTTGCAGCATATGACTTGGAAACTTATTTTGATACTGAATTCAAAATGTTTACCTATTTGGTATCCTTCTATCCGAATTCATACTTTAGACAGGTTACCTTGAATACAATTCAACCCCTACATGAATTGTACATAAAAGAAGCCAAGGAGGATCACTCAACCTTCAAACGTGAAGCGAATGATTTAAAAGAAATCTATCCAACGATGTTGAAAGCTTTGGTACATAAAGATTATGCGATGGCCCGTAAACAAGCCCGCATCTGGATAAACCAATTAATTCTTTATCAAATCAACAAATAAGTGAGAGAGGCGAATCTTAAAAGGTTCGTCTTTTCTTATGGCATTAGCTTGTGACATACCTTGTTAGTTGAGCTCTTCAGAGCAGTCAGGTGTCCGCTTCAGATATAGTTTGTGTGATGTGCCATCACTACAACTATATCTTCCATCTTATGAGCGAGTTAATGCTTTAGCATATACTCGCTCAAATGCGTTAGAAGTCTCCTGCCTTAGCGCTCTGAATCACATCCTATAATCGGGTTTGCTCGACCAGCTCAAGTCCACTTCAGACTAACTTGCAGCTGATTGCATCAGCCACTGCATTAGTCCTCCAGCGTTGTTGAGCTGAACGGTCTCGCTCACACCTTGTTTAATCGGGCTCCACAAACCAGAAATGACTGCGTTTCAGATTAGTTTGCAACTGACTGCGTCAGTCACTTCACTAATCTTCCAACGGTTCATTTCTACCGGTTTATGTCGCACCTTGTTTTCGTTGAACAGGTGTTCTATAAATGGTATCCTTATCAATGAAACTATACGGGAAGGTGGCCTAATGATGGCATTGAATCAATTTACGAAGGGGCTTAATGATCGACAAAAGGAAGCTGTTGAGCATACCGAGGGGCCGCTATTAATTATGGCTGGTGCTGGTAGTGGGAAAACACGTGTTTTGACTCACCGCATGGCCTATATTTTAAGTGAAAAAGATGTGAATCCTTGGAATATTTTGGCGATTACATTTACCAATAAGGCTGCTAAGGAAATGAAAGAACGTGTTTCAGCTCTAGTAGGCCCGGATGCCAATGATATGTGGGTATCCACTTTTCACGCTATGTGTGTACGTATTTTAAGAAGAGAAGCTGAGGCAATTGGTTTTACAAGGTCCTTTACCATAGCTGATCCATCAGAACAACAAACCCTTATCAAACGTATTATTAAAGAATTAAACTTAGATAAGGATAAATTCTCTCATAAAATGCTGCTAGGGCGTATCTCTGATGCGAAGAATAACTTAATGCTACCAGATGACTACCGTCAAAATTATTCTGGATATATAGAAGATGTAGTGGCAGATGTATATGAACGATACCAGAAAGGTCTTCAAGCAGCGCAATCTTTCGACTTCGACGATTTAATTATGTATACCGTTAAATTATTTGACCAACAGCCAGATATTCTGAAATACTACCAACAAAAATTTCATTATATCCATGTGGATGAATATCAAGATACCAACGAAGCCCAATATAAATTGGTCAAACACCTAGGAGGGTACTTCCATAATGTGTGTGTAGTAGGGGATGCTGACCAGTCTATTTATGGGTGGCGTGGTGCCAATATGGAAAATATCTTGAACTTCGAAAAGGACTATCCAAAATCAACCACTATCCTATTGGAACAAAATTATCGGTCTACTAAAAATATCTTGCAAGCGGCCAATAATGTCATCAATAAAAACACCTATCGTAAGGATAAGACCCTTTGGACTGATAATAACCAGGGTGAATTGATTTCTTATTACCGGGCGCAAAATGAGCGTGACGAGTCCAACTATGTCATCGGTAAAATTAAAGATGCTATCAAAGATCAAAACAAGCGTTACGGGGACATTGCCATTCTGTATAGAACCAATGCCCAGTCCCGTGTAATGGAGGAGAATTTGGTCAAGGCCAACATGCCTTACCGAATCGTTGGCGGTCTAAAATTCTACGACCGCAAGGAAATTAAAGACATTCTAGCTTACCTACGTCTACTGGCCAATCCGTCTGATAACCTATCATTTACGCGTATTATCAACGTGCCTAAACGTGGTATTGGACCAGGAACCCTAGATAAATTAAACACATTCGCCAGCCAGCAAGGGATTTCCCTTTTACAGGCGGCAACCCTAGTCGACCATTCACCAATCACTGGTAAAGGTGCTACGAATTTAAAGGCTTTCGGCAAAATGATGGCCAATCTCCAAACGCAACGCGAATTCTTAGCCATCCAAGACTTAGTCGAGGAAATTTTAGCGCAAACCGGCTACTTAAAGGACTTGGAAAATCAGAAAACACTTGAAGCTGACGCCCGCATCGACAATATTCACGAGTTCATTTCAGTAACCCAAGAGTTCGACAAACGTTGGGAAGCTGAGCAAGAAGACCGCGAACAAGCAGCGCAAATTGCGGCCCAAGAAGAAGCGGACCGGCCGACAGAATTACAAGAAGCCAACCTCAACCAAAGTGACGTGAATCCGGGCAATAACCCACTCAATCCAGATGGTACCTTCAATTTATTCGACCTTGAAGGGATTCAAGCAGAACTTGATGGTGTGATTGACAACAATTCGGCTGAAGATGATGCCTTGATGGGCTTTATCACGGATTTATCATTGGTATCAGATTTAGACAACCAAGAAATTGACCAACAAGGGGAATTGACCTTGATGACTTTACATGCGGCTAAAGGACTTGAGTTCCCAATTGTTTTCATTATTGGGATGGAAGAGGGCATGTTCCCACTAGCTCGTGCAGCTAAGGAAGAGTCGGAACTTGAAGAGGAACGACGACTTGCTTATGTTGGCATTACCCGAGCGGAAGAGAAATTATACTTAACCAATTCGTTGTCGCGCTTGCTTTACGGGAAATACCAGTCCAACCCAGTTTCGCGATTTATCGCAGAAATTGATGATGAATTATTAGACGACAGCGAAAATGAGCGGTCTATTTTCCAACCATCTGGCGGCAGTCCATCAGATTTACCATTTGGTGGCAGCAGCTCATCAGGTTTCGGTTCTTCATCTTCATCAGGCGCAACTTTTGCGGCAGATTATGCCAGCAAACGTAAACGAGCGTCCAATACCTATGAAAGAGCCAATGCCAAGTCTTACTATGAACGCAAGAAAGAAGCGAAACGGTCAGTATTTGACCCAGTTACCGCTAATAAAGATATTAAAACAGTAGATGGTCCAGTAACCTGGGCTATCGGCGATAAAGCCGTCCACAAAAAATGGGGTGTTGGGACAGTTGTCAAGGTTTCAGGTACTGGCAATGACCAAGAGTTAGATATTGCTTTCCCTAATCAAGGGATCAAGCGTCTATTATCTGCCTTCGCCCCAATTGAGAAACAAGCTTAAAATATACATCACGGAATAAACGGAATAAAAGGAGATTGAACGATGACAAAGGATAACCAACAAAGTATTGATGTTGCGCGTATTGAAGCCTTAACCCATCTCTTGAATGACTATGCCTACCAATACTATGCCTTAGATAATCCAACGATTTCGGATACCGAATACGACAAACTTTACCGTGAGTTACAGGATTTAGAAGCCAAGTACCCAACTTTCATTCAAGCTGAATCGCCAACGCAACGGGTGGGGGACGCTGTGTCCGAAGCCTTTACTAAGGTAACCCATTCACAACCTATGATGTCCCTAGGTAATGCCTTTAATTTTGAAGAAGTAGCTAAATTTGTAGCAGATGCAAAGAAAAATGTTGGCGAACATATACGCTTTGTATGTGAGTTGAAAATTGATGGTTTATCAGTAGCCATTCAATATGAAAATGGCCGTTACGTCCGGGCAGCTACTCGGGGGGATGGTGTTGTTGGGGAGGATATTACTAACAATGTTCGTACCATTAAATCAGTCCCTATGAAACTTCGCCAAGATATTGATATCGAGGTGCGCGGCGAAATCTACATGCCTAAGGATGCCTTTTTGGCCTTAAATGAAAAACGTGAAGAAGCAGGCTTGCCAACTTTCGCTAACCCGCGGAATTCAGCTGCTGGATCAATCCGTCAATTGGATTCAAAAGTCACAGCCAGTCGTAACTTGAATATTTTCTTATACTCTGGGGTCTTTTCTGATCAATTACCGATCAAGAGCCAACAAGACTTATTCCAACATTTCCCAGACTATGGCTTGCGCGTAAACCCGTTAACCAGAGTGTGTGAAACTTTCGAAGAAATTCAAGCCTACATTGAAGAAATGACTGCTAAACGTCACGAATTGTCTTACGGTATTGATGGGATTGTTATCAAGGTAGACGATTTTAGTGACCAAGAAACTTTAGGCTATACGGTTAAGGCACCGAAATGGGCGATTGCCTACAAATTCCAAGCCGAAGAAGTGGAAACGACCATCCATGATATCGAGTGGACGGTTGGGCGTACAGGTGTAGTGACTCCAACTGCCATTATGGAACCAGTTTTATTAGACGGGTCAACCGTTCAACGGGCTAGCCTCCACAATATGGACTTGATTGAGGCTAAAGATATCCGCCTAAATGATACAGTGGTCATCCATAAGGCGGGGGATATTATTCCAGAAGTGGTGACGGTTGTTTTAGATAAGCGACCTGAAGATTCAACGCCGTATCCTAAACCGACGACTTGTCCGGTTTGCCATAGCGACCTAGTCCATTTAGAGGATGAAGTGGCCTTGAGATGTGTGAACCCAGCTTGTCCAGCCCAAGCAAAAGAGAAGTTGTATCATTTCGTGTCTCGAAACGCCATGAATATTACCGGTGTTGGCCCATCTGTCCTAGAACAAATGTATGACAAGGCCAATGTCCATAGTCCAGCTGACTTATACCAAGTCAAGAAAGACCAATTGATGGCCTTAGACAAGGTTGGGGACAAGGCGTCAGATAAGATTATCCAAGCTATTGAAGCTTCCAAAGAAAACTCACTTGAGCGCTTATTATTTGGTTTAGGCATTCGTCATGTTGGGGCGAAAGCTGCTCGTCAGATAGCTGAAGTATATCCAAGCATGCAAGAAATTATGACCAAGGAAATAACCGATTTAACCAATATTGAAGGAATTGGCGAAACCATCGCGGATTCTATAGTTGCCTTTTTTGCCACAGACGGCGCGCGCGAAACCATTGAGGCCCTAGTGGAAAACGGCGTCAACATGAAGTATAAGGGGCCGGTTAAAGCAGAAGTTGAAGCCATCGATTCCTTCTGGGCCGGCAAAACAATCGTCCTAACTGGGAAATTATCTCAGTACACAAGACCGGAAGCTAAGAAAGCTATCGAAGCCTTAGGTGGTAACGTTACAGGGTCCGTTTCTAAGAAGACGGATATCCTAGTTGCCGGGGAAGATGCAGGGTCAAAATTGGCCAAAGCAGAAAACTTAGGCGTTACTGTATTTTCTGAACAAGACATGGTTGACAAGTTATAATATAATAGACTCTATGAAGTGCGTTTCGAAATAGCTTCTTTAGACGGACTACAGTCATCCTATCGAGCTTGAAAAGTTGAAACGACTTTTCTTGAAGCGCAAGAAGAAAAACGCGGACTTGTGATTGGGGAGAATAGCAAGTTAAGAAAGGGAATGTCGTGTTGAAAATAAAAAAATTCAAAACATTATCCATATTATTGGTGGCGACGTTGGCCCTAGCAGCCTGTCAAAACGACCAAGCCGATTCAACTGAATCAGCGGGTTCAGCCAGCCAATCTTCATCTAGTAGTGAAGAACAACAAACAAGCCAATTGTCGACAGAATACTACTCGTCATACATTAGTGACGGCACTTACCAAACCAATTCTGCTTCAGGCATTACAGCGGGGGCATCTTCACAAGCCAATGCGGAGAATTTAGAGCGCGGTTTGTATGACCTAGCCAAGAACATTTTTTCCACTGAAGACTACTCGCTCCAAGAAGGACAAGTCATCGGCGAGGATCAGACCTTGGCTTACTTAACAGCCCAATCGGACAAAAATCCAGATGGCCTAAATCCGTCCGGTTATGCATCGACCACTATGGAAGGGTTTGAACCCCGCTATTTAAACACCCTTATGGAATACGATTTCGTTGACCAGGACGGGAATATCGCAGGGATTTCAATCGGTTTAGGGATGAACTATTCAGATACCTTCACCTCTGATTCAGACAGCGAAGAAGTAGAAATTACATCCGAAGAGCGAATCGAACACGGGAAGCAAATGGCTGAAACCATCGTCGCTGACATTCGTGAAAACGAAGCTTACGCAGACATTCCGATCCATGTAGCCATCTTTGAAAACGAAGAGTCTGGTGATTTAGGAGGCGGAACCTTCTCAACTGATGCCGTTTCATCAAGTGGCAACTCATTCGGTGACTGGTCCACTTATAATCAAGACTTCGTTGTTTATGACGTAGACGATGCACCAAATGAAGAAGATACTGTATCCTTCACCCGTTTCCGTGACCAAATCCAGTCCTTCTACCCTCAACTATCAGGTTTATCAGGGGTAGGATACTATCAAGATAACGAACTGCAAAACGTTAATATTGTAATCAATAGTCAGTTTGATGGTTATAGTGAAGTTATTGCCTTGTCTCAGCAAGCAATTTCAACTGCTAGCTCAGTATTCAATAACAATATTGAGATTCAAATTCAAGTAGTGACCGCTGACGGTGTACGCGCCTTATTGACGAGAAATAAAGATTCAGACACTTTTGACTATGCATTAGTCGATTAATATGTGTGATGTTTTGTGACATATCAATCTATTTTTCTTATTTGAAAAAGGGGTTGTCAGCTGTTTGCTAGCTGACAGCAATAGGAAAAATGAGCAAATCGATAGGCAAGTTTTAGTATAAAAGCTTGTCTATTGCCATTTATAGACTATTTTTAACGATAGAAGATTAAAATTATAAAAAAGCTACTCATGTAACCTTAATTTACATTGTTGACTTGAGCGGTTTGTGCTAAAATAAAACAGGTAAAATAAGGCGAAAACTAAGCTGAAGAATGAAGGAGGAACCCGTTATGTCAATTTCTGAAGAAGAAGTTAAACGGATTGCTAAATTAGCTAAATTCAAGGTTGAAGATGAAGATGTCGTTCACTTTACTGAAGAATTTGGGAATATTTTAAATATGATTGAAGAATTACAAGAAATCGATACTACAGATGTAGCGCCTATGTTTTGGGCAGTCGATTTTGAAAACGTGATGCGCGAAGATAAAGTTGTGAAAATGCAAACGCGTGATGAATTATTTATCAACGCCAAAACAACAGTCGATGGCTTTATCGAAGTGCCATCAATTATTGATACAGATGGAGGCGACGCTTAATGGAAAAATTTACAGATACAATTCGCTCATTAAATGAGAAATTAGTAGCAGGCCAAGTGACATCTGTTGAACTAGTGGAAGAAGCTATCCGACGCATTAAAGCAGAAAATGACGTTATTAACGCTGTGATCACATTAGACGAAGAAAATGCTTTAGCTAAAGCCAAAGCATCTGACGAAAAAGGTTACTCCTCTGACCGACCATTACAAGGAATTCCGATTGGATTAAAAGACAATATCTTAACAAACGGTGTCACAACTACAGCAGCATCTAAAATGCTAGCTGACTTTGTACCAATTTATGATGCAACAGTTACTGAAAAATTAGCTGCAGCAGGTGCGATTAATATTGCCAAATTAAACATGGATGAATTCGCCATGGGTGGTTCAAATGAAACGTCTTATTTCGGCCCAGTTCGCAATCCATTTGATACAGACCGAGTACCAGGCGGTTCTTCAGGTGGTTCAGCAGCCGCTGTTTCAGCTGGCCAAGTGATGGCAACATTAGGTACCGATACAGGTGGTTCAATCCGTCAACCTGCGGCATACAACGGTATTGTAGGAATGAAACCTACTTACGGTCGTGTGTCACGTTGGGGCGTTATTTCTTTTGCTTCTTCATTAGACCAAGTTGGGCCAATGACTCGTACAGTTGAAGATAATGCGATTATGTTAGAAGCAATTGCTGGTTATGATGACCATGATTCAACCTCAGCAAACATTGAAGTGCCTAACTATGTGGCCTCTATGAAAGATGGCGTTCAAGGGTTAACAGTTGGTGTACCGGTAGAGTTCTTCGGTGACTCAGTTGACGAACAAGTTAAAGAACAAGTACGCGCATCAATCAAGCAATTAGAAAATGCTGGTGCAACTATTAAAGAGATCAGCTTCGAAAACTTGAAATATGGTATTCCAGTT
The DNA here is from genome assembly GCF_053627715.1 of Aerococcus sp. 150760013-2. Classification (NCBI taxonomy): domain Bacteria; kingdom Bacillati; phylum Bacillota; class Bacilli; order Lactobacillales; family Aerococcaceae; genus Aerococcus; species Aerococcus sp. 150760013-2. The sequence goes on along the minus strand of NZ_JBSEYI010000020.1, from coordinate 2,866 downwards.
TACTATATCATTGCCTCTGCAGAAGCATCTTCAAACTTACAACGCTATGATGGTATCCGTTACGGTTACCGCGCAGAAAACTTCAACGACCTAGAGGAATTGTATGTCAATACAAGAACTGAAGGTTTTGGTGACGAGGTTAAACGTCGTTTAATGACAGGTACATTCTCTATCGCATCAGAAAACTTCGACGAATACTTCATGAAAGCTGCTAAAGTACGTATGTTAATTAAAGAAGCCTTCGACAACATCTTCTCTGAAGTTGATTTAATCGTCTCGCCAGTAACTACTGGTACAGCCTTTAAATTAGGCGAGAAAAATGACGATCCAATCGAAATGTACATGGCTGACTTATTAACAGTTCCTGTAAACTTAGCTGGATTACCTGGTTTATCAATGCCTGTTGGTTTTGACGATAAAGGTCTACCAATCGGTTTACAAATTATCGGTAATCGTTTCGAAGAAGAGAAAATTTACCGTGCAGCGTATGCTGTTGAACAAGTAAACGACGCTTATACAAAACATCCAGCAGAGTAAGAGGGAGGAAATCGCATGAATTACGAAACAGTCATTGGACTTGAAGTCCATGTCGAATTAAAGACAGAATCAAAAATGTTCTCTCCATCTGCCGCTCACTTTGGAGCAGAACCTAACACAAACACAAACGTTATCGACTTCGGTTATCCTGGTGTCTTACCAAAAATGAACCGTCGCGGTATTGAATTCGCTATTAAAGCGGCCTTAGCCTTAAACTGTGAAATCAATCCAGTACAACACTTCGACCGTAAAAACTACTTCTACCCAGATAATCCAAAAGCTTTCCAAACAACTCAGTTATGGCAACCTATTGGTGAAAATGGTTGGATTGAAATCGAAGTGAATGGTGAAACGAAAAAAATCCGTATCGAACGTCTTCACTTAGAAGAAGATGCAGGTAAAAACATCCACGGTGCTGGCGACTCACTAGTTGACTTGAACCGTCAAGGTACGCCTTTATTAGAAATCGTATCTGAAGCTGACATGCGTTCACCAGAAGAAGCTTATGCTTACTTAGAAAAAATCCGTGAAATCATCCGTTTCACAGGCGTTTCTGATGTAAAAATGGAAGAAGGATCAATGCGTTGTGACGCCAATATTTCTTTACGTCCTTATGGCCAAAAAGAATTTGGTACCAAAAACGAATTGAAAAATTTGAACTCATTCAACTATGTTCGTAAAGGTCTTGCTTACGAAGAAAAACGTCAAGCACAAGTCTTAAACGCAGGTGGCGTGATTGAACAAGCGACTCGTCGTTACGATGAAAACACTGGTAAAACACAATTAATGCGTGTTAAAGAAGGGGCAGCGGATTACCGTTACTTCCCAGAACCAGACCTACCGCCATTTACAGTAGCTGACGCTTGGTTAGAAGAAATTCAAGCCACCCTACCAGAAATGCCGGCTGATCGTCGTAAACGTTATGTAGATACTTACGAATTACCTGAATATGACGCTCAAATCTTAACACAAACCTTAGAAATGTCTGATTTCTTTGATGCTACAGTGAAAGCTGGCGCTGATCCGAAACAAGCTTCTAACTGGTTAATGGGTGAAGTGAATGCTTACATGAATGATAATGAAAAAGACTTAGACCAAATTGGTTTAACACCTGAATCATTAGCTGAAATGATTGCCTTGATTGAAGATGGTACTATCTCAAGCAAACAAGCGAAAAAAGTGTTCAAATTATTAGCGGATAAAGGTGGTTCTGCTAAAGAGGTTGTTGAAGCTGAAGGGTTAGTTCAATTGTCTGATCCAGCACAGTTGTTACCATTGATTACTGAAATCCTTGATAACAACCAACAATCAATTGACGACTACAAAGCTGGTAAGAAGAAAGCGACTGGTTTCTTAGTTGGTCAAATTATGAAAGCAACTAAAGGTCAAGCGAACCCACAAGTTGTTAACCAATTATTAACAGAAGAATTAGATAAACGCTAATTTTGAACAAAGATAAAACATGTCTGGTCCACCAAGTCGGTGAATCGGACATGTTTTTTTATTGTTAGTAAATGAATCGCAAAGTCTCTTGTTTACACTTACCCTCAAATACTCTGATATGGTCAGTTACCCTTTTTAACTGTTAAGGCATGTTAGGTAGTTCTAGGCTCAATCTTGCAAACCTATCTCACATACCTGAATAATTTAATGACCAACTTTAAAATCTACTATCTTTTAATCCGGATAGTAATATAAATTGGGATGCTTAAGATATATAATTGCCTAAAATTGGGGTAAAGCTAATTACGGTTAAAAAGTAAATATTGGCTATTTTTCCTAGCAAGTGCAGGGGTTTGACTGGGTAGGTTCAGGTAGAACAATTCGTAAAATTAACTAGTAAATATAAGCTAACAAAGGCTTGATACAAATCCAAGCTTTCTCTATGACTTGACAATGACCGTTAATGTTCGTATGCTTATAGGTGTTGAAAAGAGAATATGATTTGTTAGGCAGAGGCTCCTATACAAACACAGGCTACTGCCCAGAAACGTCCAGAGACGCCAATGGGTATAACAGGATCATCCGAATAGAAGGAATTTCTAACGTAGCTAACAGGAATGTTTACGTTGTATAGTGCTAAAACTCCACGAAAAGATCAAATAACAAAAATAGGTGTAGTCCCATTTTTGTTGTGGATATTTAGAGTAGGCTCTCGCTAATTTTAGTGGGAGCTTTTTATATTGCGACAAATCTTCATTTTAACAAGTATAAAATGAGGAGGTATTTTTATGGGACGAATTTACAATTTAAGTGCAACAACAATAATAAAATAAAAAAGATCCATAGTTTTCCTATAAAATAGATGTACCAACCAACTATTAGAAGG
>NZ_JBSEYI010000019.1:0-22636 GCF_053627715.1 Aerococcus sp. 150760013-2 | reverse complement strand
ATCCCTTAGTGTCTTTAAACGGTTGGAGATATTATATCGTTTGTACAACCACCATGTTTAGGACAAACTCTCTGTTTTAACAGAGAGTAGTTGATATATACTAGAAGAGGAAGCGTTTTTGAAATTGGGGTGAAATCAAAAATTTTTATTAAAATTATTCAAATGAAGTGACAAAATTTCACTTTAAAAGTATGCTTAAGGCTACAAGTTATGTCGTTTTTGGAGGGATAAAAATGAACATCGAACAGAAAAAAGAATTGTTAGCTATCTTAGCGCAGGATGCGCGATTAGCACCTAAAACTATTGCTAACATGATTGAAGCTAACGAAGAAGAAGTCGTTGCGCAAATCGCTGCTTATGAAAAAGATAACGTGATTGCCGGCTACCACACCATGATCAACTGGGACGTTGCCGATGACAACTTGCTATCAGCGATGGTAGAAGTCAATGTTGATTTACACCACGGTGTATCTTATCAAGACATTGCAGAAACCATTTACCAATATGATCAAGTAGAATCTTTATACTTGATGTCAGGTACTTATGATTTCCTATTATTAACGAAGCGTTTAACGATGGTAGATATCTCTAAATTTATCTCTAAATTAGCAGCTATCGACGAAGTTAGCGCTACAACAACCCACATTGTAATGAACCGCTATAAAGAACAAGGGGTTGTCTACAAAGATATCAAAGAACATGGCGGACGTATGGTGATCTCACAATGACGAAATCTCAAAATAAAACCGTAATTGATATGGAGCCATCTGGTATACGCCGTTTTTTCGACATTGCCAATGAAATCGAAGGCGTGATTTCGCTTGGTGTAGGGGAGCCTGACTTTCCAACGCCTTGGTCAATTCGTGAAGAAGCGATTCGGGCCATTAGAAAAAGTAAAACTTATTATACTGCCAATGCAGGTTTAATTGAATTGCGACGTGCAATTTCAAATTATGTAGACCGCAAATATGACTTGGATTATGATCCAGATACGGAAGTGATTGTCACTGTTGGTGGTTCTGAAGCCATTGACCTTGCTTGTCGTGGATTAATTAACCCAGGTGATGAAGTATTGTGTATGGATCCGTCTTACGTATCCTATACACCGTCAATTGAGCTTGCTGGCGGAATTCCCGTACCAGTGAAGCTACCAAGTGAGCACGACTTCATTTTACAGCCGGAAAATATTGAAGCATTAATTACAGATAAGACAAAGGCTATTATTTTAAACTATCCAAACAACCCAACTGGGGCAGCGGCAACGCGTGAAGAGTTGGAAAAATTGGCTGACGTCATTAAGAGACATGATTTATATGTCTTAACGGATGAAATCTATTCTGAAATCTGGTACGCCAAAGATAAATACACATCAATCGCTTCGTTTGAAGGGATGAAAGAACGGACAATCTACATTAACGGATTTGCTAAAGCCTTCTCAATGACAGGATGGCGAATTGGTTACCTATGTGGACCAGAAGTTTTAGTGGAACAAATGTTGAAAATCCACCAGTTCACGATTATGGCTGCACCAACTGTATCGCAATATGCGTCAGTTGTGGCTTTAGAAGATTGTGATGACGATGTAGAAGCGATGCGGAAAGACTATTTAAAACGTCGTAACTTCTTATTGGGCCGATTCCGTGACATGGGTATTCCTTGTTTCGTACCACGCGGGGCTTTCTATACCTTCCCTGACATTCGTGAATTTGATATGACCAGTGAAGAATTTGCCTTGGCGCTCCTTGATGCGAAGAAATTGGCAGTTGTGCCTGGTTCAGCATTTGGTGAGGGTGGGGAAGGATTCTTACGTATTTCATATGCTTACTCAATTAAAGAATTGACGATTGCCATGAATAAAATAGAAGAATTCGTTACCGAGCTAAGAAACAAATAAAGCAAAGATAAATATTGTGTATAGAAATGCACATTCATTTTTCAAAGAATGATGCAAATGACGAGTGAGGGGCTGATTTCATGGGTAAAGAAGCATTAATCATTGTAGATATGAGTAACGATTTTGTGGCACCAGACGGTTCATTAACCGTTGGCCAACCAGGTCAAGCCATCGTTCCTTACATTAAATCTCTGGCAGAAGACTTTATCAGCCAAGGGAAGGATGTGGTCGTGGCTATGGATGCCCATCAAGTGGATGACCCACATTTTAAATTGTGGCCAGCTCATAATGTGGTTGGGACAGAAGGGCAAGCACTCTACGGTGAATTGCAGGACTGGTTCCAAGCTAACAAAGAGAATGAATTGGTCACATACCTGCCTAAAGAAAATTACAATAGTTTCTTTAATACGGGTTTGGCGGACTTGTTGCTGGATAAAGACGTTGATACAGTTCATGTCGTTGGTGTAGCCACAGATATTTGTGTTTTCAATACAGTTAGTGGGGCGGATGCTTATGGTTTTCAAACGAAAGTCCATGCAAATGGCGTTGCAACCTTTACAGATTTAGGGGACACTATGCTTGAACATATGACACGGTGTTTCCACACTGAAATAATCGAATAATAGTTGTCTCGCAAAGTTTGCACAAAAATAAGCGTTGTTCGTAACCTATAGATAATTTTCACCAATACTATTTAAAACAAAACAAAAACTCGATGCCAGCTGGCATCGAGTTTTTGCTTACTATGATTATTTGTAATCTACACCTCTTGTGTAGGTATTAGATGCATCCCAAAGTAGGTATTCGTTGGCGCCACTTTCAATGACAGCGTCAATTTGTTCTTGTACTTCCGTCGCGCCGTACTCAGCATAAGTACCTTCAGCTAGGTATGATGCGGTAAAGTCTTGTAACCAAGGTCTAGATACTGGTGATTCTTCAAGCTCAGCATTTAAAGCATTTTCTTTTTCCATATAAGCTTGTACAACTTCATATGGGTATAAGTCTGGATAGTCTAAGCCAAAGTAGCCAGGACCCCAGTGAGAAGGATAGATCATTGATGAAATAACGTCTACATTTTCTGCAATCATGTTGTAGTTTTGACCGATACCAGGTGTTGCCACAACATCTGTCACGTAACCAAAGATATCTGCTGAGACATCTACACCATATGGTTCAAGTTCTTCGCGGGCATAAGCTAGGAAGTCTGCGATAACCATTTGACGGGCTTCAGTTGAAGCTTTTCCATATTTAGCGTAGTCACCCATATCATAAGTTAAGGTTTCACCGAAAGTTTCAAATCCTTCTGGGAAACGAACATAGTCGAATTGGATATCTTTATAACCAGCGCGGGCGGCTGATTTTGCGACTTCTACTAGGTATGCCCAGTTATCTTTGTTGTATGGGTTCAAGAAGGCATCGCCACCACCGTTAGTCCATACTTCACCAGATTCTGTTAGGAAGGTACGAGAAGGGTCAGCATTGGCTAAGTTGGTATCTTTAAAGGTTGTGATACGGGCGATTGGATAGATTTGTTTGTCTTCGAAGGTTTGCATAATGCCTTCGCCGTCAATACTATCTGTTTCGTTGTTGTTGACCGTATCATCTTCTGACGGTAGATCCATAGTAATGTTCCCGTAGTCGTCTTTGACATCTAATACAACAGAATTTAGATTGGTTTCATCTAAAAGGGCCATATTTTCATCAAATAGGGCTTGGTCAGTGGCACCGACAGCTGATAGGTAAACCCCTTTTACCCCGTCTTCAGGATAGGGAATATCATAACCTGAATCGTATTGGAATTTTGAGGGTAAATTTTTTGGTTGGTTTAATAAAGCCGTTGCTTCTGTAGAAACATTTGGTAATTGTGTACCGTCACCTTCACCGCTTGTCGTTACAGCGCTAGCATCTTCATCACTTGCTTCAGTTGATTTAGCAGATTCACTGGTAGATTCAGCATTTTGTTCAGACGAACTTTCATTACTTGCGGTTTGTTCTTGGTTATTTTCATTGGCTAAGCCATACCAGTCTGTTCGAATGCCAAAGATTAAGGCTAAACCTAATACAATGGCTGTGAGTAGCCCTAAAACAAGTTTCCAATTGAATTTAGGTCCTTCGTTTTTTGGGTCTAAAGTTGTCTTAATATCCGGATTTGGATTGGATTGATTGTCTTTCAATGTTCTGGCCTCCGTTCTATTTCATTTTATTGTGCTTGATTTTCTGTTTGCGAAAGTTTGGCTAATGCCGTTAAGTCAGGTAACATTTCAGATAAGGCTGCTTGTGATGTTTCAAAGTTACCGTTAATTTCCGCTAGACCGTCAGAGAAGGTCGTTAGATCGCTGTCTTCAGCTGCTAAACTTGTGTAATAAGCATCTTCTTTTTCCAAAACAGCTTGGTAGTTTTCAATGTAGGCGCTCATTTGCGTGTTCACACTGTCAGCTAATTGGCGAGACATATCAAAGTTGGCGAAATCTTCCCCAGCTGTGAAGTCAGTTTCGTCAAATTCGTTTAAGCTTTCAACCTGATCTTGGAAATCTTCAAATAGCGATTTTAATTCGTCAAATTCTTCTTGTCTGGTTTGTAGGTTTTCCCGTGTTGCACCCGTGCCTGATTCAGCCAAGTTGGCTAGACTTTCATCAGCTGCTAAATCCGCTTCAAAAGCATCTTGCAAGGCCATTTCCTGCGTTTGAATGGATTCTAATTGCCCCATCATAGTTTGGGCAATTTCGGCTGACTTTGTCACAACCTGGTCTGGTGTTCTAGAGCAGCCTGCTAATACCCCAATGCTCACCCCGACGATTGTAAGGGTGGTTAGTTTCTTCAATACCATTATCTATCTCCTTATTCTATTTTTTTCTTGTATTACCGCAGTGAATAACAGAAATGAATGCTGTATTTTTGGGTGTAGAATTGCGATAATAACCCATAAAGTATAATATACCCTTAATGATACGAGACTTAAACGAATTTCTCAAGAAATTAATATAATTTTTAGAAAATGCTAAGGGAAATGTAGGAATTCTTTTGCCAAAATTAGGACTTTAGTCCCTATCCAATGCCTGGTGTTCAGTTATAATAGACTAAAGAGCTCGTGCAAGTTTTATGATGAAGAAAATGGGGAGGAGCGTGCAAGAATGAGTAAGCAGTACAATAACCGACTTTGGCGACTAGGCTTAGCAGCTGCTGCAACAGGCGTCGGCTATGTTTATCATGCCATGAGTCAAGAGCGATCGGTGCGCAGCAAGGTGATACAAGATGGTATGAGGATTAAGCGAGAAGCTAATCGATTAACCCCTGCCAATAGCAAGAAACAAGCAACTGAAGACCTAGCTAAAAGGAGCATCAACCACGAAAACTTATTTTTTATTACCCGCGACCATGCTTCAGAGATTCACCGTGGCAAAAAGGGTGTCATCGTCGAGCTGACGGATATTGATACCGAACCGGTTTTGGACTCACAAGACACGCCTACAAAGAATGACAAACCCTGGATTATTTATTTTCATGGCGGTAGCGGGATTCATACCTTACAAGCGCGTGAATGGGCCTTCGCCCGAAAAATAGCTAACCGCTTTGAAGATGAGGCGAATGTATCAATTCCCTTGCTGCGGTCATTCGCTAATTATGACTTACGCGCTGAAGCCGGGCGGATTACAGCTCTAATAGAAGAAATCGCTGACAAAACGGGACGGTCACTAGAAAATATCTACTTTCTTGCTTCTGATACAGGTGCGATTCCAGCCTTATTGGTTGCGGACCGGATGGACCAAATCGGCCAACCAGTGAAACGGGTGATTTTACTGTCACCATGGCTAAACACAAGCTTTGATGACGTCAACATCAACCCAAACGATGTGCAATTTGACGCGACCAAGGTTAATGCCTTAAAAACGATCTGGCGGGATAAAAACCCAGCCTTGAACTATGCCAAAATGCCAATTGACTCAATGCCAGCAGTCGATTTTATTAACGGATCGGATGACAGCCACGCCTGCGACGGGCGTTGGTTGCACCGTCGATTACGTGCCCATAATCATACCAGTAACTATTACCAGTTTGATTACATGCACCATGAATTTTACCTGAACAACCTACCAGAAAGTCAGGAAGTTATTGACATTATCCACCAACAGATTATGAACCCATAATCCAGCATCTGCATTGGTCAGGGCGAGGTTAGCTGTTATAATATGAAAGAAGGAGTGATTCGATGTTTTTCCCCATGATGCTTGACTGGACTTATATCTTAATTCTTATTGGTGCTGTAATCGCGTCAATCGCAAGTGCCAACGTAAGTCGAACATTTAATAAATATAGTAAATATGCCACTGCAAAAGGAATGACCGGTACCCAAGTTGCCGAATACATCCTAGAATATTCAGGTATTACCAACGTTCGTGTTGAACGAATTTCTGGTAACTTAACCGACCACTACGATCCAAGCAATAAAGTACTGCGTTTATCAGACGCGACAGCCGATTCAAAATCGATTGCTGCTATCGGGGTTGCAGCCCATGAGTGTGGCCACGCGGTTCAAGACGCCCAAGGTTATTTCATGATGACCCTACGTCAAAAAATTGTACCCGCTGTCAATATCGGTTCAAAAATGTCTTGGCCAATCTTAATCCTAGGTGCCATCGCGGGCTATAACGAGACCTTTATCAACATTGGGATTATTTTGTTCTCTTTAACCTTACTTTTCCAATTAGTGACCTTACCAGTCGAATTTGACGCCTCTAAACGTGCGCTACAAATTATGGAAGATGGGCATATTTTAACAGCCAAAGAATTACCATATGCTCGTAAAACCTTGAACGCTGCAGCTATGACTTACGTCGCTTCAGCTATCGCAGGTGCCTTGTCATTACTACGTGTCTTGATTTTATTTGGTGGTCGTTCCCGCGACTAAGATGTAACCATTATTACTGGCAAAAAGAGAGCCTTGAGTACCACGGTATTCAAGGTTATTCTTTTGCGCGAAATAGGTCCTAGGGTGGATGGCGAAACTTGAGAATTTGATAAAATACTTATATAAGATTAGCTGATCTGAAAGGCAAGTATTGGTGCCTACCAGTTCATCGATTAGACAAGTATTATATGAACATAATCAATTGATTATTTTTATGAGGAGGTGACCGTGATTGCGAAGAAATTTAAAAGTGAAAGCTAAAGAGACTTTAAGTCAGAATGCAGGTTGGTTTGTCTTGTTTACCATTCTTTATTGGGCAATTGTATGGATAATTGGGACCTTACCAACTGCAGTATCCTTGGTCCTTTTCCCCATCAGCGTCCTGATTATTATCATTGAGATCGTTTTTATTGCCGGAGCTGAAATGGCTTATCTACGGTCATTGATGGTGAAGAATAACCAACGACCAATACAAATCCACCGTGACATTATTGGGCCAATCATGCGCGATTCAATTAAATTCACTTGGGCAGGCGTCCTACGTGGTTTTTATCTACTCATGTGGTCATTATTGTTGTTTTTCCCAGCGGTTTATAAAGGTATTGGATATGCATTGACCGATTATTTAATCGTCGACTTCCCAATCTTAACAGCATCTGAGGCCATCACAGAATCTCGTCGGATGATGCGCGGCCGGAAATGGCGATTTATCTGGCTAAACCTACGCTTTATCGGATGGTACCTATTGATTCCATTCACGCTAGGATTAGCCTACTTCTACGTCAAACCCTACCACACCCTAGCCTTAATCAACTTCTACGAAGAAGCATTAGATGAAACTGGCTACCCGGAAAAAGTATCACGACTAAGCCAAGCTAGAAAGCACCGGGCCAAAGAAATGCTTGTAGAAGAAGAGGAATACAAGCCGAAATCAAACCGAAAAGCCAAAAAACAAGGCAATACATACCGCAGATTTGCAAGAAAAGAAAAAACGTCCACATACAAAACCAACCACAGCTTTGTGGATGACAAGTATATAGACGATAAAAACTGGAACGACTTTTAAAAAGAGGGTGCGAGCTTTGGCGCTTAGGCAGGTAGCACTGGAAGACTAGTGCTGTGACACATACCGAGTGGCGCAAACTAGTCTGAAGTGGAGACCTGACTGGCAAAGCGAACCCGACTAGGGTGCGAGCTTTGATGTTTAGTCAGCTAGCTTCTAACACATTTAGGAGAGTAAAGGCTAAAGCATAACTGAATAATAAAATGAATAACCAAATTTAAACGCAGGATCTGGACTCCTCTCTAGGTCATGCGTTTTTTTCTATTCCTATACAATTAAAAAACACGACCTAGCTTTCGCCAAGTCGTGTCCATTTTACCTAAATTAGTATTGTTCCAAGTATGTATTCAATTCCCAGTCAGTTACTTGGTGTAAGTATTCTTGGCATTCAATACGTTTGCTTGAGATGAAGTTTGCAGTGATGTGTGCACCTAAAGCATCTTGTACAACGCTGTCGATTTCTAATTCGTCTAAAGCGCGAGAAAGAGAGCTAGGTAATTTATCAATGCCACCGTTAACTAATTCATCAGCAGTCATTTTGTATACGTTACGAGAAATAGGCGCTGGTGCAACCATTTCGTCTTCAATACCTTTAAGACCAGCACCTAAGATAGCAGCAAGTGCTAAGTAAGGGTTAGCCGCTGGGTCAACTGAACGTAATTCAACACGTGTTGATTTACCACGAGCAGCTGGGATACGGATTAGTGGTGAACGGTTACGAGTAGACCAAGCAATGTTTACTGGTGCTTCGTAACCTGAAACTAAACGTTTGTATGAGTTAACAATTGGGTTAGCAACTGCAGTAATCGCTTTAGCATGTTCTAAGACACCAGCGATAAATTGCATAGCTGTTTCAGATAATTGTGTTTCAGAATCTGCATCAAAGAAGACATTTTCACTTCCTTTGAATAGAGACATGTTACAGTGCATACCTGAACCATTGATACCGTAAATAGGTTTCGGCATGAAAGTAGCATGCAAGTTGTATTTACGCGCAACAGTTTTAACGATTAACTTGAATAATTGAATCTTATCGCAAGCATCTACAACATCAGTATATTTAAAGTCGATTTCGTGTTGCCCAATCGCAACCTCATGGTGAGAAGCTTCTATTTCAAATCCAAGATCTTCAAGGATCAATACGATTTCACGACGACAGTTTTCACCTAAATCAACAGGCGCAACGTCGAAGTAACCACCAACATCATTTACACGAGTCGTTGGGTTGCCGTCTTCTGCAAGTTTGAATAAGAAGAATTCTGGTTCAGGACCTAAGTTGAAAGCTGAGAAACCTAAGTCATCTAGTTTTTCTACCATACGTCTTAGGTTACCACGAGGATCACCTGCAAATGGTTCACCATCAGTTGTATAAATATCACAAATTAAGATGGCAACTTTTCTATCATCAGAGCCCCAAGGGAATACAGTCCAAGTATTCAAGTCTGGGTATAACTTCATATCAGCTTCTTCGATACGGACAAAACCATCAATAGAAGAACCATCGAAAGCCATTTCGTTATCTAAAGCTTTGTCTAGCTGTGAAACAGGGATTTCAACATTTTTCAAAATTCCATTAACGTCCGAAAATGCTAAACGAATAAAATGTACATTTTTCTCTTGTGCGTCTTCAAAAATTGCTTCTCTTGTCCATGTTGGCATAAAAATTGCTCCTTTTTTTGTCGTCCTAAATTTAACTACTTGTGTATTATGAATGTATTTTTAATAGAATGCAAGGGCAAATTAACGTTTTGTGTCACAAAATATAACATAGGAATCGAATTTTATAAAATGTTAACAAGTTCCACATAAAAATCTCATTATTTGTTATAATCAAATTCAAAAGATAACGAAGATAAGAGGAGTTAGGACATGGTCATATTTGGGGCAATCGTGAACGCAATTAGCGTAGTATTTGGGGCAGGTGTAGGGACGACATTCGGTCATCTCTTAAAAAACAACACGCGAAAAGGCATAATGACAGCCGTCGCCTTGGTCGTTATATTTATTGGTATCCAGGGTGCTCTTGAAACAGACGATTTAATCGTCATGGTGCTGTCCTTAGTGATTGGAACCTTAATCGGTGAAACAGTTGACTTCGACAGTAAATTTAACCATTTTGCCTTAAAACTCCAAGAAAGAGTAGCTGGCGAAGGTGGATCTACCTTTCAAGAAGCCTTTGTATCGGCTACCTTATTCGTTGTAGTCGGCGCAATGGCCATCATCGGATCCCTGCAGTCTGGTTTATTTCTAGACCACACCACCATGTACGCCAAATCCATCTTAGACTTTGTGTTCGTCTTTGTCTTGTCGTCAACGCTTGGGATCGGGTCAGCCTTTGCCGCTATCCCATTATTTATTTATGAAGCAGCCTTATCGTTATTATCCGCATCCATAGCGCCCTTATTAGGTGATGTCGTAACCACAGAAATCGGTGCGGTAGGGTCCCTCATTATTATGGGCTTAGGTTTCAATCTCTTACAAATCACAGACATCAAAGTCATGAACATCGCACCATCTATGTTCGTACCAATCGTTTTAATTCCACTATTCAATTTGTTTTAATATTATATAGGAGAAATTATTCAAAAAATCATTTAAAGGGAGAAATTATCATGGAAATGTACACTTATATCGAAGCATTAGCCTCAAGCCAATCAGCACCAGGGGGTGGGTCAGCAGCAGCATACGCCGGCACAATGGGCGCAGCCTTAGGTAACATGGTCCTAAATATTACTATTGAAAAGCAAAAAGGGGTGGACCTTGATTTGCTGACGGGTCTAGTCAATCAAATGACTAGCCACCAAGAAGCACTGTTCGCTTTGGTGCAAGGGGATGAAGACGCATCAAACCAACTATTCGGTGCATTCAAATTACCAAAAGCCACTGACCAAGAAAAAGCTGACCGTGTACAGGCAATTCAAGCAGGCTTAAAAATTGCCACAGAAGTGCCATTGGAAATCATGGACCATGCAACACAAGCCTTAGAAATTATGACCCAAGTCGCTAGCCTAGGACGCAAGTCTGTGATGGCCGATGTCACCGTTGGTACAACCATGCTGAAAACGGCTATCCAAGCAGCCAACGAAAATGTTGAAGAAAACGTCTTATTATTAAAAGACGAAAACCTACAAGGAGCATTAGGCGCCAAAGGAAAAGACTTGATTCAAAGAAGTGAAGCCGCAATTCAAACAATCACCGAAACTGTAGCTAGTCGTTAAAAGTTCTATAATTTATAATAGCCTCTTTCACAGGAAATACAAATCTAATAACGGAAGAGGTGAACATTACGAACAAAAACAATTACAAATTATTAGGATTCATATATCAATACGGTAGGGTTGAAACAAGTATCTGTGACTTATATTAAAAAAATTGGTATTTAGCCGTCAATAAATCTAACAAATCGATCCATATAAAGATGATATGGGTCTTTTTGTTTGGAAAAACGGAGATTACCTACTAAAGAAATGTTAAAAAATATGCAAAATTTAACAAAGACTTGAAGAAATTTAATGGAATCTTTATAATCTAAACAATAGTGAAAAGCTAGGCAAGAATTACAATAAGAAAAGAGATGAAATAAGTGGAAGAAAAACAACAAGAATCACGGTTACTCCGTATTCTTAACGGAATTGAACGTGTAGGGAACAAAATGCCTTCACCAATTATGATCTTCATTTACCTAAGTATTCTAGTTATTCTAGCGTCATGGGTAATGAGTATGTTTGGGGTATCGGTTGTCAATCCAGTAGATAATTCAGAGGTTGCAGTAAATAACTTGCTAACTGGTGAATACTTTGCCCGCATGATATCAGAAGCAGGGACAAACTTTGCCGGATTCCCAGCCTTGTCAGCCGTGTTAGTTATTATGCTTGGTGTAGGTATGGCTGAGAAATCAGGTTACTTTGAAGCGGTTCTAACTAACGTAGTGGAGAAAGCGCCCAAGCAATACATCTTGCTGATCATCATTTTTGCAGGTGTAATTGCCAATATCGCTGGGGACGCTGGTCCAATCGTATTGCCACCGTTAGCAGCCTTAACCTTCTTGAAAATTGGTTTAAACCCAATGGCCGGTGCAGTTCTAGGTTATGTATCATCACTTGCAGCCTTTGCGGCCAACGTGATGTTGGGGATGTCTGATGCCTTAGTATTCCCCTTTACAGAATCAGCAGCACAGACTATTATGCCAGATATTGAACTAAATGTTGCGATGAACTACTATTTCATCTTCGTTTCAACATTTGTATTAGTACCAGTTATTTACTTCGTACTGACTAAAATTTCATTACCACAAATGGGTGAGTACCAACCTGAATTTGCCGGTGAGAAATTACCAGCGGCTCACAAAGGTGGCTCATTATCAGATAAGGAAATCAAAGCAGTTAAATATGCAAACTGGTCATTACTAGCGACAATCGTTATTGTTGCAGTTTTAGCCTTGATGCCAAATTCATTCTTAGCAAATGCTGAAACAGGTTCGTTAATTTCTGGTTCACCATTTATGGATGGTATCACAGTCTTGATGACAATTATGTTCTTCGTACCAGGTTTCGTATACGGTAAAATGACCGGCCAAGTCAAAGATTCACACGACTTATCTCGGATGTTATCTTCATCAATGGCTGATATGGGTAGCTTCATCGTCATCATCTTCTTCTCAAGTCAAATGATGGCATACTTCTCATGGTCTAACATGGGGACAGTCATTGCGATTTCAGGAGCAACCTTACTAGAAAGCGCCAATGGTATCGCCTTAATCATCGGATTCATTTTATTATCAATGTTTGTTGACTTCTTTATTGGTTCAGCTTCGGCAAAATGGGCAATCCTGGCACCAATCTTTGTCCCAATGTTCATGCTATTAGGTTACCACCCATCATTCACCCAAATTCTTTACCGTATTGGTGATGGGATTATTAACCCGTTAACACCAATGCAAGCTTACATTCCGGTAGTTCTAGCAGTATTATACAAATACGACAAGCGTTCTGGTTTAGGAACTTTAATGTCTAACGTATTACCTTACTCAGTAGCCATCGGTATTGTGTGGATTATTATGGCAGTCATCTGGTACCTAATTGGTATCCCAGTTGGACCAAATTCACCAGTTTTATTATAAAAAATTATTCAATATAAATTTTGCAAGCAGTCTACTTGGTTAGGCTGCTTTTCTTATGTAAAATAGCCTTATGATAAAATGACTAGAAATGCATGGGAAAATATAAATGAGAAAGTAGGCGAATCAATGGCAAGCGTGATCTTTGGTGGTCATCCAGAAATGGAGACCTCAGCGTCCCACCAATTCCTGTATGAAGCAAGACCAAATACCATTCCTTTTATTCAAATTGAACGACCATTCACTGAAGCAAATGTGACAGCTTATCAAGAAGCTATCCTAGCATCAGACAGATGGTTGCTTCAATTTCCATTATTCTGGTATCAAGCACCTGGTTTAGTATCGGATTTTATTCAAGAAGTCTTTAATAAGGAATTTTTAGATACTTATAGTAAAAATTTAAAAGGTAAAGAATTTGGTGTAATCATCTCGGTGGGTGTACCTTTAAGACAGTACCAAGCAGGTGGCCGGGAACAAGTAACCATTTCAGAATTACTTCGACCTTTCCAATCCTTTGCACGTGCGATTGGCTTAGATTACCTGCCACCATTTGTCCTTGCCCAACATTCCTACCAACCAGAACATATCCAGCAAGACAACTTGGTCCGTTTTAGACAATACCTAGAACTACCAGCCCAGGCAAAATTTGCTGAGCGAAACGCTTGGTTGATCGCCCAATTAAAAGATATTGCAGGCGATTTTGATCAACCATTACAAGAGCAATTAAATTTAGTTGCTGAAGAATGGGCAGATGAAATGGACAATCTAGGCGACATTGAAGCGCAACTACCTAAAACAAGCTGGCGTTAAGGGGCACATCATATGACGGCATTAAACAAGGAGACTAGAACCCGAATGGAAAATGACTTGAAATGGACAGAGGCGATCATTGATCAAGCCATCGAAACAGCAACAGACTATGCAACAATCGCCATACTAAAAAAAGTGAAAGCTGAAATCGCTGAAACCGACAAACGTCTATTCCAAGCCCAAGGTCAATTAGACGGCCTAGCATGGAACCACGAAGAATGGTAGTTGGATAGAAGAAATAGCATATCAGTATCAATCGATAGTAGAAAAAGACATCAAAACTGCTTGACTTATCCAATGACTTTGATAAAATTCAGTGAGAAGTGAAAGTTTCACACGCAAATAATCTTGTGCAAGGAATGCACTATGGCACCAATTTAATTGGTGGAGTAGCGATGAATCTGGTAATTAGCGAACTAGTGGTGAGTGAAAACTAGTCAAGGATTGATAGTGAATTACACATAGTAGTACAAATTCCGCCGGCTAGTGCCCGATAACGCACAAAGAGAGGTTGTAAACTAAATGTTTATAATAATTTGGGTGGTAACACGGTAATTAATCGTCCCTGTCTAGGTTTTTCCAATTGGAAGAGCTTAGGGCAGGGGCTTTTTTATTTTTATAAAAGGAAAAAGGAGCGAAAAACATGAACATTATTGAAGAATTAGAATGGCGCGGTGCCATCAACCAACAAACTGATGAAGACGGCCTAAAAGCCTACATCAAAGACAACAAAATCAGCCTATACTGCGGTGTTGACCCAACTGGTGACTCACTACATATCGGTCACTTAATTCCATTTATGGTCCTTAAACGATTCCAATTAGCAGGACACCGTCCAGTTATCTTAATTGGGGGAGCGACAGGTTCAATCGGTGACCCTTCAGGTAAATCGGAAGAACGTAACCTACAATCTATGGAACAAGTAGAAGACAACGCCCGCAAATTAGCTGGTCAAATGGAAAACTTATTCCTGAAAGAAAAAGACGCCGACTTCCGTATGGTCAACAACTACGACTGGACTAAAAACCTGACTTTACTTGATTTCCTACGTAATATTGGGAAACGTTTCAACGTGAATACCATGATCAAAAAAGACATCGTTGCTTCACGTTTAGAAACAGGGATTTCATTTACAGAATTCTCATACCAAATCCTTCAATCAATGGACTTCTTACACTTATTTGAAAACGAGGATGTTCGTCTACAAATCGGTGGGGCTGACCAATGGGGGAACATCACATCAGGTTTAGAATTAATCCGTAAAGAAGCTGGTGCCGACGCAGAAGCCTTTGGATTAACTATTCCATTAATGTTGAAATCGGACGGCACTAAGTTCGGTAAAACAGCTGGTGGTGCGATTTGGCTAGACCCAGAAAAAACGTCACCATACGAATTCTACCAATTCTGGTTAAACCAAAACGATGCAGACGTCGTGAAATACTTGAAATACTTTACCTTCTTAAGCAAAGAAGAAATCGAGGCCCTAGAAGAAAAAGTAGCTAGTGAACCAGAAAAACGTGAAGCACAACGTCGTCTAGCAGAAGAAATGACTACCTTTGTTCACGGTCAATCAGGCTTACAAGATGCCCAAACCATCACAGAAGCCTTATTCTCAGGCAATATCGCAGACCTATCAGCCAAACAAATTGAACAAGGTTTCGGTAACATGCCAGGATCAACAATGCCTAAAGAAGGCAACAATTTAGCCGTTTGGTTAGTAGACGCAGGCATCGAAGGATCACGTCGTCAATCACGTGAAGACATCAACAACGGCGCCATCTACATCAACGGTCAACGCCTACAAGACGTCGACTACGAAATCTCAGCAACAGACGCCATCGAAGGCAAATACATCGTCGTTCGTCGCGGTAAGAAAAAATACTTCTTAGTTACCATCGAAGGCGCGTAAATATTGATATAGAAACGATGAAAGACTTGGACCCCGGTTCAGGTCTTTTTTTTGACAGCATTTTGAACCCACAACGTATACGTAAAACCACCAAAAAAACGCTTGGTAAAACTTGTGTAAATCCTATAGTAACAAGGATTTCAACCTGATATGATAGCCCTGTAATAACCATAGAAGGAGTGATCGATATGTTTAAAAAAAGAAGTTTCTTATACTTGCTGGCCGCCTTATATACAGTGGCTGCACTCGCGTTTCCAGCACAAGCCATTCATGCCAAGGGGAAGGGCACAATAGCGTCTCTACCAGCTAGCGACCAAAATGCGCAACTACCATTCAATACTACAACTACTAAACGGCAAGCCGTCCTGACCACAGCCAATGACTTGATTGGCACTCCTTATATTTGGGGTGGTAACGACCTATCTGGTTTTGATTGCTCCGGTTTTATTGAATATATTTTTAAGGCAAACGGCTTATATATGCCACGCACAACCAACCAACAGCAATATTTTGGCCAACCTGTAGACTTAAACAATGTTCAACCAGGCGACCTGTATTTTTTTGAAGAAGACGACCAGGTTTACCACGTCGCCTTGGCACTCGCGGATGGCTATTATTTACATGCTCCAAGCCCGGGGAAATCTGTTTCATACGGTCATGTCGGCCGCTTTGCCCCACAGTTCGCTAACCGGGTGATTAACGACTTGTAAGCAAGTAGTCTAGTAAGTAGATAAGTAGGTAGACTCATGAATCAGTTTAGGGCAAGTTTGCCATTTTTCGAATTGAATCATTAGGACATTATCAATTATTCATGACACGGGTGATCGTAAATGTCGTCGAAACCCCTTAAAATACTGGTAAATTATGATATACTGTTACGGAAAGAGAATAGACAAATATTAGGGGGCACTCATTCGTGGCTGAAAATAAAGAAACATTTTATATTACAACACCGATTTATTATCCAAGTGGTAAATTACATATCGGAAATACATATACAACAGTAGCATCTGACACACTTGCGCGTTACAAACGTGCGAACGGTTTTGATGTAATGTTCTTAACTGGTGCAGACGAGCACGGACAAAAAATCCAACAAAAAGCTGAAGAACAAGGTATTTCACCGCAAGAATACGTTGATGGTATGGCGGCTGGCATGCAAGAACTTTGGAAGACAATGAAGATTTCAAACGATACTTTCATGCGTACTTCAAGCCAACAACATATTGAAGCCATTCAATACATCTTCGAACGCTTATTAGAACAAGGTGATATTTACCTAGGTGAATATGAAGGTTGGTACTCAGTTTCTGATGAGGAGTTCTTCACTGAAACCCAATTAGAAGAAGTTTACAAAGATGAAAATGGCAAAGTAATCGGTGGTAAAGCGCCATCTGGTCACGACGTAGAATTAGTGAAAGAAGAATCTTACTTCTTCAAGATGAGTAAATACGCTGATCGTTTACTACAATACTACGAAGAGAACCCGACATTCATCCAACCTGAAACCCGTAAAAATGAAATGATCAACAACTTCATTAAACCAGGTTTAGAAGACTTGGCGGTTTCACGTACATCATTCAACTGGGGTGTGCCAGTTAAATCTAACCCTAAACACGTTGTCTACGTTTGGATTGACGCTTTGGCGAACTATATTACAGCCTTAGGCTACCCAAATGCGGATGCTGAAAATTTTGACAAATACTGGCCAGCAAATATCCATTTTGTAGGTAAAGAAATCGTTCGTTTCCATACGATTTATTGGCCAATTATGTTGATGGCATTAGACTTACCACTACCAAAACAAATCTTTGGCCACGGTTGGTTATTGATGCAAGATGGTAAAATGTCTAAATCTAAAGGGAACGTTGTTTACCCAGAAATGCTAGTTGAACGTTACGGTCTAGATGCCTTACGTTACTACTTGATGCGCGAAGTGAAATTTGGTCATGACGGTATCTTTACCCCTGACAACTTCATCAACCGTATTAACTATGACTTAGCGAATGACTTAGGAAACTTATTGAATCGTACTGTTTCAATGGTTAACAAGTACTTGGGTGGTCAAGTGGGTGCTTACCCAGGTCAAATTACTGACTTTGATGCACCATTAGAAGATTTAATCACA
Source organism: Aerococcus sp. 150760013-2 (assembly GCF_053627715.1). Lineage (NCBI taxonomy): Bacteria > Bacillati > Bacillota > Bacilli > Lactobacillales > Aerococcaceae > Aerococcus > Aerococcus sp. 150760013-2. The sequence goes on along the minus strand of NZ_JBSEYI010000019.1, from coordinate 4,810 downwards.
TCTGAAGTGGCAGCTTACCGCCAATCAATGGATGACCTACAATTCAGTGTAGCCTTAGACCACGTTTGGGAGATCATCTCTCGTACCAACAAATATATTGATGAAACAGCGCCTTGGATCTTGGCCAAAGATGAAGCAGAAGCAAGTAAATTACAATCAGTGATGTACCACTTGGTAGACTCATTACGTGTGATTGCCATCCTAATCCAACCAGTTATGGTTGAAACGCCAGCTAACATCTTTGAACAATTAGGTTTAGATTTTGACGCTGACGCAGGTTTTGAAAATGCCAAAGTTGGTTTATACCCAGAAACTGCGAAAGTAGTTGAAAAAGGGCAACCAATCTTCCCACGTCTAGACCACGATGAAGAAGTTGCTTATATCCAAGCGCAAATGGCTGCCAATAAACCAGCTGGCGACGAGGAAGAAGATGAAAGCTTCAACCCTGAAGAAACTGAATTGGTATCCGTTAAAGATAGCCAAATCAAATATGATGTATTTGATAAAGTTGAAATCAAGGTTGCTGAAGTGATTGATGCTGACTTCGTTGAAGGGGCAGACAAATTATTGAAATTCAGATTGGACGCAGGGGACAAGGGTCACCGTCAAATCCTATCTGGTATTCGTGAATTCTATCCAGATCCAAGTGTTTTAATCGGGAAAAAAGTTTGCATCATCGCCAACTTGAAACCACGTAAGATGAAGGGTGAAGTTTCTCAAGGAATGATCCTTTCTGCAGAACACGAGGGTAAACTACAAGTAGTATTTGCACCTGAAGATGCTGCAAATGGTAGTGAAATAGCTTAATGATAACGCGAAGAAGGGGCTGGTTGTCACAGTCCCTTTTTCTAAGTTAAGAAAGGAAAAATATGTTATTTGATACGCACACACATTTAAATGTAGATGATTTTAATGACGACCGCGATGAAACCATCACTCGGGCTAGACATGCTGGGGTAAAAGGCTTTGCCTTAGTAGGTTTTAACTACAATACCATTAACCGAGCCCAAGAAATGATCAAGGAAAATGGGGACATGGTTGGAATTTACGGTTGGCATCCAACTGAAGCGGTGGATTACAATGCTGAAGCTGAAAAATACCTATTATCTACTTTAGAAGATGACCGGGTAGTGGCGGTTGGGGAAACAGGCTTGGATTATTACTGGGATACTAGTCCCCGTGACGTACAAGAAAAAGTTTTCCGCCGTCAACTAGCGATTGCCCGCGAATTACAGTTGCCTATTGTCATCCATAACCGGGACGCGACGGCTGATTGTTACCGCATTTTAAAAGAAGAAAAAGTGGGCGACTTCGGTGGCATTATGCATTCCTTTGGTGAAACACCTGAATGGGTCGAGAAATTCCTAGATTTAGGCATGCATGTCTCTTTTTCCGGGGTATCGACCTTCAAAAAAACGGTGGAAGTGCGGGAAGCTGCGAAATTGGTGCCTGATGATAAGATTTTGATTGAGACAGATTCGCCGTATTTAGCGCCGGTACCAAAACGGGGCAAACGTAATGAATCAGCCTTTGTAGCCTATGTGGCAGAGACCTTGGCAACGACACGTGAAAGCTCAATTGCAGATTTTGAAGCGCAAACCTTCCAAAATGCTTTGGATGTATTCGCACTGGATTTTGATGGCCAACAATTGGTCAAAAGAAAGTAGATGCGTGATATGACAGCTGAAGACAAACAGGGAGAGATGGCGAAAGCTGAAAATCCATCTGCAAAACAAAAGAAACAGATTAAACAGGTGATTGTAGTTGAGGGTAAGTCAGATACCCAACGGTTGAACCGGCTCTACCAAGTCACAACTATTGAAACTAACGGGTCAGCGGTTGATGAACGTACCTTGCTTGAAATCAAGAAAGCTCATGAACTCCACGGGGTGATTGTCTTTACAGATCCAGATATCTCAGGCACTAAGATTCGTCAAGCGGTTGTGGACGCTGTACCTGGTATTCAACATGCCTTTATTGAACGAGATGAAGCGAAACCAAGTCACAAGGGTAGTTTAGGGGTTGAGCATGCCTCTGATTCAGCGATTGAAAAAGCGCTGGTCAATGTTTACCAGTTGGCTGATCCAGCAGGAAACGCGGTTGAACCTATCGCACAAAAAGATTTGATTGCCTTAAGGTTAATTGGAACGCCGGATGCCAAAGACAGAAGAGAATACTTATCAAGCCAGCTACACTTGGGTTATGTCAACGGGAAACAGCTTGCGAAACGGTTAGCCCTTTTCCAGATATCATTAGACCAAGTAGCAACAGTGCTTGAAAATTACCAAAAGAAATAGGTGAAAATTATGAATGAACCCTTTAAATATATTGCAACGCCGTCAAGAACGGGTGCCATCCTAAAGAAATTCAATTTAGATGCGAAAAAGTCTTTGGGACAAAACTTTCTGACTGAACCGCAAATCCTACAACATATGGTGGATGTGGCAGGGGTGGACAAGGATACCAACGCTATTGAAATCGGACCGGGCATTGGGGCTTTAACGGAGTTTTTAGCTATCAATGCTAAGGAAGTATTGGCTTTTGAAATTGACCAACGCTTGTTGCCAGTTTTAGCAGATACCCTAAGTGACTACGACAATGTAACAATCAAGCACCAAGATATCTTGGAGGCGGACTTGAATGCGACAATGGCGGCTTTCCCACCTGCTGAGCGGACGGTTGTAGTGGCTAACTTGCCATATTATATTACAACGCCGATTATCTTCAATTTACTTGAAGCTAGCTTCCACTTCGACCAATTCATCTTGATGATGCAAAAAGAGGTAGCAGAACGATTGACAGCAGCCCCAGGAACAAAGGCTTACGGGTCATTATCAGTAGCTATTCAATACTACTGTGACGCGGAAATCGCCTTTACTGTACCGCGGACTGTTTTTAACCCACAACCTAACGTAGATTCGGCTATCTTGGCCTTAAACAAGCTGGATAAACCAAGAATTACTGTTGAAAATGAAGAATTTTTCTTCCATTTAGTACGGTCAAGCTTCAAACAACGCCGTAAGACCATCTGGAATAACTTACGTGCTGCCTTTGGAAAAGAGGAAGTTGTAGTTGAAAAAATGTTAAAAGCCCTTGAAGTTGCAGGTATTGACCAAAAGCAACGAGCGGAAACTTTAACGATTGCAGATTTTGGACACTTGGCAGATGCCCTGTACAAAGAAGATTTGACCTTCCAAGATTAAGAACATTTGGCTAAAATTCTCACCTATTTTTACCATTATAATTGTTGACAATAAAAGATAAAAATGGTATTTATATATCTTGCATTTTATGGTATACTGTATGGTAGAGAGGTGAGGGCATGCCAAATAATATTGCAACTATTAAAGCGGAACTTGAAGGAAAAATCGGTGAACGCGTCCATCTTACACAACAGATTGGTCGTAAACGCGTGATGAAACGCCAAGGGGTGCTAAGTGATACTTTCCCTGCTGTTTTCGTGGTTGAACTAGACCAAGAAGAAAATAAATTTGAACGCATCTGCTATAGCTATTCCGATGTGTTAACTGAATCAGTCGAAATCGAATTCGAATAAGCGATTGAAATGATATATATATTATATACGACATTGAAAACCGTCAGTATCTTGCTTCATCTGTGAAGTGCTTGATATTGTGGTTTTTTTCTTTTTAATCCGTGATATTTTTGGTAAACTTATTAGTAATTATACGGAAAAAATATTGGACGGGAGGTTTGCTTATGATCGAGGGAGAAGTAGCACCGGCAAAGATCAACCTTGCTCAAGATATATTATTTCGTCGCTCAGACAATTATCATGAAGTGGCCATGGTGATGACGTCAATCGATTTGTCAGATTACCTAACTTTTGAGCTGATTCCAGAAGACAAGATTATCGTGGAGACAAGTCGCGCCTTTTTGCCAGAAGATAACCGCAACCATGCCTATCAAGCGGCCCAACTCATGAAAAAAGTGGGCAATATCAAGACGGGCGTGCACATCTCAATCGAAAAGCGGATCCCTGTCGCAGCGGGGTTAGGCGGTGGGTCAACGGACGCAGCAGCAGTTTTTCGTAAACTTAACACCCTATGGGATATTAACTTGCCCCTGAAAGACTTGCAGGCGTTGGCCAATCAAGTAGGATCAGATGTGGCTTATTCGATTGCGGGTGGCACGGCTTTGGTAGAAGGGCGAGGGGAAAAAATACGCCAAATTCAACCAGCACCCAAATGTTGGATCATTCTTGCTAAACCAGCTATCTCAGTTTCAACGCGGAAAATTTTCAACCAACTAGATGTTGAACGGTTAAACTACGAACCCAATGCGCCAAAAGTACTGGCAGCCCTAGAGTCAGGGTCTTATGAAGACCTGATGGCAGCGATTGGCAATTCCTTGGAACCAGTAACCTTTAGCCAGCATCCTAAATTAGCCAAGTTGAAACAACAAATGCTCGATTTTGGTGCAGACGGGGTCACTATGTCTGGGTCAGGGCCAACAATCATTGGCTTTACCCAGGTTTATAGCCGTGGCCAACGGATTTATAATGCCTTACGCGGCTTTTGCCAAGAAGTTTATATGGTCCGGGTCATGCCTGAAATTAATGAAGCATTCAAAGATAAATAAATTTTAGGGGAAGGGTCGAGCTAAAACTCGACCTTTTTTACTTGCTAGCTTTTTGTAAGTATGATATATTAGCTTTTGTCAAATCGTATCGGTTACGATTTAATGAAGAAGTATTCATTTACAAGCTGTCAGCTAAGGAAACCTAGGTATTGATACCTAGGAGGAATTAGCGAAATAGACAGCTCTTTTTGTTGATTTTACTAGGTTA
>NZ_JBSEYI010000018.1:0-25029 GCF_053627715.1 Aerococcus sp. 150760013-2 | reverse complement strand
GTAGTTCTCACTACTTTTAATTGTTGGAATCAAATGATTCCATACACAATTTTTGGTTTGTCTTCTTTGTTCAGTTTTCAAAGGTCTATCTCGTTACCTTGTAGCAACTCGTATATCATATCATCTTCATTCAATCTTTGTCAACAAAAAGTTTTAAAGTTTTTAAAACTTTTTTGACCACTTAATTACTGAAGCGACTTGATTATCTTACCCTATATTATGTTTTCTTGTCAACACTTTTTGATTTATTTTTTAACCCATTTTCGCGTGGACCGTAAACTATAAAGCTCAATTATCTTACCATTTCAACAAGATGATTGTCAACAGTTTTTTGAAGTTTGTTTTTTTTAAATCAAAACAAACAACTTCATAATAATAGCATGTCCTATCAGAACTTGTCAATCATTTTTTTACTGTTTTTTCGATTGGTTTTGCTTCGAATCGACAAGATTTATAATATCAACAAAGCAGTTTTTCGTCAATAGTTTTTTTGTCTTTTTTTATCAAAAATACAAAAAATGCCGAACATCTCTGTTCGACATTTCTTTGATCGTGATTTTAAACCACTTATTTCAACCGTTCGTTCAATTCTGCTGCTAAATCTTCGAATCCTGGCTTTCCTAATAAAGCAAACATATTTTTCTTGTATGCTTCTACCCCTGGTTGGTTGAATGGATTTACCCCATTTAAGTAACCAGAAATTGCTACTGCAATTTCAAAGAAGTAAATCATGTAACCTAAAGAGTAAGCATCCATTTCTGGAATGGTTAACACGAAGTTAGGTACGTCACCATCAGTATGGGCTAATACAGTACCTTGGAAAGCTTTAGTATTTACAAAGTCTACATCCTTACCTTCTAAGTAGCCTAAACCATCTAAGTCTTCATCAAATGCGGGAATTGCAATTGATTTACTTGGTTTGTCTACTTTAACAACTGTTTCGAATAAGTTACGTTGCCCTTCTTGGATGTATTGACCTAGAGAGTGTAAGTCAGTTGTGAAGTTGGCGCTTGATGGGTAAATCCCTTTACCATCTTTACCTTCTGATTCTCCGAATAGTTGTTTCCACCATTCTGAGAAGTATTGTAATTTTGGTTCATAGTTGATTAATAGCTCAGTTACTTTACCTTTACGGTATAAGACATTACGTAATGCAGCGTATTGGTAAGCTTCATTTTTACTTAAATCAGCATCACTGTATGCTTCCATCGCGTCAGCTGCACCTTGCATTAAGGCATCGATATCTGCACCTGAAACAGCAATTGGTAATAAACCAACTGGTGTTAATACAGTGAAACGTCCACCAACTGCATCAGGAATAACGAATGACTCGTATCCTTCAGCATCAGCTTCAGATTTTAATGCACCATTTGCTTTATCCGTTGTTGCATAAATACGCTCTTTAGCTGCTTCACCATATTTTTCTTCTAGTAATTTTTTGAAAATACGGAATGCTACAGCCGTTTCAGTAGTCGTACCTGATTTAGAAATAACGTTTACAGAGAAGTCTCGATCCCCGATTGTTTCGATTAAATCAGCAATGTAAGTTGAACTTAAGCTATTACCTGCAAAGAAGACTTGTGGTGTTTTACGTTCTTCTTTAGATTGTAAGTTTGAAAATGAATGAGATAAAAAGTCGATTGCTGATTTAGCACCTAAGTAAGAACCACCGATGCCTAATACAACTAATACATCTGAATCAGATTGAATTTTAGCTGCAGCTTTTTTAATGCGTGCATACTCTTCTTTATCATATGCTTTTGGTAAATCAACCCAACCGATATAATCGCTACCTGCACCAGTACCTTCACGTAAGATTGTATCGGCTGCCGTAACTAACGGTTGCATTTGTGTTAATTCGTGTTCTGCAATAAATTGGTCAGTATTACTATAATCAAATTTGATATGTCCCATTTTAATACTCCTCATTTATAAAATATTATTTTGTAGCCATCTTTTGTAGTGCTTCCTCAACCCACCCTGGCAATTGTTCTTCTATAGAAACAAAGCCAATTTTTGGTGCAGGACGTTTTTTAGGCCAAGCATTCTTAGCAGGTTTATTAGAGGTTGCAAGTTTCTTTAATGCTCGAATTGACAAACTCATTTTGCTGGTAAACTCATCGATATCGATAATCTTTACCGTCAGTTTTTGTCCGATGGTAAATTTATCCTCCACGTTGCTCACATAACCGTGATTAATTTCGGATATGTGAATTAATCCTTGATGGTCTTCGTCTAATTGAACAAAGACACCATATGGTTGTAAACCTGTCACTTCACCTTCAACTACATCACCAATGTGGTATGGAAATTCTTTAGTTGTCATGAAGTTGGATCCTTTCTAGTGTGTAGCCTATTCGTTTTCAAAAGTAACACTAGTAATGACAACTTCTTCTAAAGGTTTGTCTGATGCATTACGAGGTTGGTCTTCAATATCGTAGACAACGTCCATTCCGGAAACCACTTGACCAAATACAGTATGTTTTTGATCTAACCATGGTGTTCCGCCGTTTTCGCTATAAGCTTCGATGATTTCTTCTGGCCAACCACCAGCTTTTAGTTGTCCTAACATTTGTGCAGGTACTTCTTTAGCTGTTACAACGAAGAATTGTGAACCATTCGTATTAGGTCCTGCGTTCGCCATTGATAAGGCACCGTTAATGTTGAACAATTCAAGATTGAATTCATCTTCAAATTTTTCACCATAAATTGATGTCCCACCCATACCAGTCCCAGATGGGTCGCCCCCTTGGATCATAAAGTTAGGAATTACACGGTGGAAAATAACACCGTCGTAGTAACCTTGTTTACTTAGGGTTACAAAGTTTTCTACTGTTTTTGGTGCTAATTCTGGAAATAGTGCAACTTGGAAAGCACCTTTATTTGTTTCAATCGTCGCTTTCAATTGCGTATCTTTAATATCTAATTGTGGGTAAGTCATTTTCTGCCTCCTATTCATTTCTAAACTTATTGTAACAAATACTGAGCGAAAATTCTCCATTTAATGACTGAATAATTTTATTCCGCCAAGTTGATAAAGTTTTTCATATTTTCTATTTTTACAGCGAAACATTTTCCGAATGAATCTTTTTCATGCTATTATTGAATTAAATAAATTCAAGGAGGAAAACATGAATACAACAACTAATTTTCCTTTAGTCGTTACCTTCGCAGCAATCATGATTGCACAATTGGTTAAATATCCTATTGCTGTTTTCTTTAAGAAACCAAACGCTAACCTCTCAATCATTCATGCTACAGGTGGTATGCCTAGTTCCCACTCGGCTGCCGTTACTTCGCTAATCACTGCTTTGATTCTTCAGTATGGTTTCTTCTCACCAATCGTTGCGATTGCCGTTTGTTTTGGTATGATCGTCATGTTTGATGCCATGGGTGTTCGTCGCCAGGATGGGGAGCAAGGGGTTTTAATCTATACCCTTATGAAGATTCTAAAAGAAAAGGCTAGAGAAACTGACGATACAGATCTATTAGCTAAATTAAACACACTTGATGAGGATCGCATGGTCATTAATGATTATTTAGGTCACAAACCTTCAGAGGTTATTGGTGGTATGACCACTGGTGTACTTGTTACGCTAGGTGTTCGTTTTATCTACATCCTATTAAATCTCCCATTATAATCAACCAACACAGTAAAACCCAATTAGAAAGAGATCACAATGACAAATAACAGAACGGACCTCCTGATTGTAGGGGCCGGTCCAGTAGGTTTATTTACCGCCTTTTACGCAGGTATGCGCAACCTAAGTGTCCGCTTAGTAGACTCATTACCTGAAATCGGTGGTCAACCAAAAGCATTATATCCTGAAAAAAATATATTCGATATTCCAGCATACCCAAAAATAACCGGTCACGAATTAAGCCAAGTCTTACAAGCACAATTGGACCGGTTTTCTACTACTACAGATATTCATCTAAACGAAAAAGTCCTAAATATTCAAAAAAATGACCAAGACTTTACGATTCAAACAAGCGAGTCGACCTATACAGCGGGTGCAGTCATTATCGCTGCCGGCAATGGTTCCTTTAAACCTCGAAAAATAGCGATTGCTGGCCTTTCTGACTATGAAGATCAGCATATTTCATACCATGTATCAGACTTTATTAAATACACAGGTAAAGAAGTTGCGGTCCTTGGTGGTGGTGACTCAGCCTTTGATGCCAGTTTGGCTTTAGCTGACCATGCTAAAAAAGTCTACTTGGTTCATCGTCGCGACCGTTTTCGTGCCCATGAATATTCAGTTAGCTTAGCTGAACAAACAGCCAATATTGAATTCGTTACCCCCTATGTACCAAAAATACTTCTTGGTAAAGACGGATTCTTGACTGACTTAGAAGTTACCAAGGCTCGTAGTCAAGATAGTCGGATACTACCTGTTGAACATATCTTTATGACCTATGGTTTTGTATCCTCAATCGATGAAATTAGAAATTGGGGTCTTGAAATTGAGAATGAATCTATCCAAGTAGACCATAACATGCAAACCAATATTCCCGGTATCTATGCAGTTGGTGATATAGCTAATTACCCGCATAAAGCCAAATTGATTGCAACTGGTTTTGGCGAAGCGCCACATGTCATTAATCAAGCGGCCCATTACTTATTCCCCGACCGTCAGGTTGCTCCACTACATTCGACATCTATGTTTACAGACTGATGTTGGTATGACTTGCAGTTTTAAAATACATAAATCAATAAAGCAAAAAAAAGCCAACCCAAAAGTGCTTGTTACAGCCTCTTTTGGGTTGGTTTTTATATACCTAAGATTTGACGGTTGAAGTCCTTTTTCCCGATACGATAAACCCATTCAATAGCGAGTTGCAAGATCAAAAAGACAGATACAAAGCATAATAAGAAGAAGGATTGATGGAGCACGAGAATAATAGGATCTGTGGCTGGGTTAAATAACCAGGCGTCGTTATTAAAGGCTATTTCATGAAAAGCAATAAAAATAGTGTTGAAATTAAAAACGAGTAAGATGATTACAATGATTGGAAGCCATCTCAGTTGCTTGAAGGGCCAGTATAGGCGCCACAAATTGTGGCTAACTTTCAATTTATGTAAGGAACAGAAGCCAATTAGGGCAGAAATCGCCATCACACCATAATTTAAATAAAATAAGTGCTTCACTTCCATAAAATGAAAGGCTGCTGAAGATGAGGTCGGAAAGTCTGACATAGATAAGGTACCTATCCAAGGAAAATTCAGATAGGCTAGCAGTTGTAAGTAGTTGTCAACAACTGTCCAAAAGGATAAATCGACAGTTTCAAAAGATTTTGAAAACCATAGGGACCCCATGAATAAGGGGACATTGGCGATGGTAACTGTGATAGCCAATGTAATAAAAAATATCAATAAGGCAAGAATCGCTATCCATAATCGTATTTTATTTAAATGTCGACTACCAGGTCGATAAGAGTGCTTCATAATTTTCCACCACCAATGTTGGCATCACGCCAAATTCTTCTAGATGATCTCTTGTATGTACCCCTGTTTCAATAAATATCGAATCAATACCAGCATTTTCTGCTGCTGATATATCTGTCATTAAGTTGTCACCTAAAAATACGGCTTGGTCTTTGCTATAGCCCATCTTGGCTAAGGCACCTTCAATAATTAAGGCATTTGGTTTTCCGCAAACTATTGGGTGAACCCGTGTAGCCGCAGTGATTACTTGACCGATGGCACCAGCACCGGGCACAAATCCTCGGTTTGAAGGGAATTGTACATCTGGGTTGGTGAGATAGAAAGCAGCACCTCTTTGAACTGCAATCGAGGCTTCAATGAATTGTGGATACGTCACTTCTTGGTCAAGGCCAACGATCACCACATCGCACGGGTCCTGGTCGACGTTTTGAGTCAATTCAAAGCCTGCGTCCACTACTTCATCTTTTAAGTAATCCATTCCGATGACATAGGCTTTGCCTGTTTCTTTTGTCAGCTTGCCAGATGTTAAATCTTCAGCAAGGATAAAGCGCAAAGTATCCACTGAGGTGTAGAAATGTTTACCCTCAACATTTAAGCCCGTAATTTTATTTAAATTATCTGCTGCTGCCTGGTGTTTACGCATGGCATTGTTGGTCACAAACATAAATGGGATATTATCTTCAATCAAGCGCTCAATAAAGTCCTTCGCACCCGCTATCGGTTGACCGCCGCGGTACATAGTACCATCTAAATCGATTAAGAAAACTTTTTCTTGTAGATCCATCTAAGCTTTATCCCCCTTTTCCTTGATACTAAAAGAATGTTGACGTTTAGTGACGACTTTTCGCTTCACAGGTTTTTGTTTTTGGGTATTTTTATTCGACTCTTTATTTTGTGAGATTGAGAAAGATGGCCCTTTAATACCTTCATGCTTCTTGTTTGACCGTCGCTGTTTATGTTTCTCTTTATTTTGGTTTGGCCCAGACGATTTATGTCGGTTGTCTGCTTTGTTCCCTTGGTAAGATTTCCGACTCGTTGACCTTTGTGATTGGTTTTTATTTTGTTTACTTCTTGAAGATTCTTGGTTTTGGTGTTTTTGTTGAGTCCAAAAGGCTTCGTTTCGTTTTTGAATTTCTTCTCCAGTACGTTCATGCAATAGCACAAAATAAGCGGCCCCAAAACTCCCATATTCTAGTAAGTAATCAGGTAAATGCTTGATTTTTTGCTCTAATGAGCCAATTTTTGCATCATCAGCAAAGAAGCCTTTCAACCGTAATTGTTCATAAGACCAGTCTCCCACGACAAAGTCATAAATATCTAAAATATCCATATACCGGTCAGCCAACGCTTCAATATCTAAAGCATCCCGGTAATTATCTACAAGCACAAATGATTGCCCGTTAATTTCTAAGGTCTCTTGACTCGTACGTTTAATTTGCGCAACGGGGTAATTTAAACTCGCCCGTTGTTCTCTTAATTCTTCTTGTTTCTTACGACTTAACATGTCATACCTCCTTACGCCTTATGCGCCTATGAATGCATATAGCTATTCATCGCGACTACTGGCTTGCTGAATCTTATCCGCAATGAGTTCTCGTATAAAGGGTTGTCCCCATAAATAATGTTTTTTATTGATTAGTTCCGTGAAAAAAGGCAAATACAATAGGTGGTCAATTGTAATGATTTTCAAAGGTTGATCTGGTGCAAGCTGGTCTAATTTTGCATTGTCTAAGACCATTAATTGCCCAAAAATCCGCCCTCTGAATCCAGATCCTTTAATCGGCATAGTTTGTAAATCTGGTCTGAGCGTTGTAATTTGCGGGTATATTTGATCCAAATATTCTGAAACTGTACACTCGACCACCATAAAGCGAATAGGATGTGGTAGTGCCTTATGCAAATCATATTTGGATACTGGCCCAGCAGGCAATCCTTGTAGAAATAAGCCCGAATTAATCATAGCAATATCTGCACCACTGGCTACTTTCATGGCGAATAAGGTGTCGTATTGTAAGGGTGAAAAATGATTCTCATCCGCTGTTAAAGTGATAGGTAATTGGCCAACGATTTGGTTTTTCAATTGGCTTTCGCCCTCTTCTAACCACCTATTTACCTTGTTATAGTCTTCATCGTAGGCAGAAATGCGGTCAGAAGCGATCAATTCTTCGTCCAATTTGAAATAGCGTGCATAATCGATAATCGGGTTAGCTTGTTGCGCATCTGTGGCCATTTTGCCAGGGGTATATAAACGCCCTTCACCTTTGTTGATTTCAAGGGTTAGATGGCCCATAAATTGCCCGTATTTACCGCCACCAGTTAATAGCGTGTGGCCGACCCATTCGCCTTTTGGTAAAACGTGGTGGGTGTGGGCACCGAAAATAGCCAAGATTTCTGGAAATTGCTCAGCGATTTGGCGGTCTGCTAGTAAACCGAGATGACTCAGCAGCAGAATACCATCAAAAGTTTCATTTGCCTTGATGTCCTTTAATACACGTGCGATGCTCAAGAGTGGATCAATCGGGTCCCAGCCAACTACGCTATAAGAAATTTCAAATGGGGCCGTCATGCCAAATACCGCAAACCGACTGCCCTGATTGGTTTGAATCATGGTGTAGTCTTGGGTATATTTGGGTGGTAGGCCACTTTCTTTATCGAAAATATTGCCTAAAACAACCGGAAAATCAGCCTGTTCATACAGGTTGTCTAGGATATCATGCTGACTTCCAATCCCCTCGTTGTTGCCAATTGTCGCAACATCTACCCCAATTTCATTCATCAAGGTTATCATATTTTGCCCCTGACTAGCTTCTGTTAAAGGATGTTGGCGGTCAACTGCATCACCTATATCAAAAAGAAAATGGGCTTCGCCTTCACTTCGATGTTTATCCGCTTGTGTTTGATAATAACGTAAAAATTTTGGCCAGTTCTCCAAGTGAGAATGCCAGTCATTTGTATGATAAAAATGGATTATTTCCTTCATATCAACACCCCAATCATTCTGTATAATCATATCATATTCGTACACTTTTCAACATGTGAAAATCTTGGCCAAGCTTACCAATAATCGATGCCGAAAAAAAAGGAGAAGCTATCACATAGATAAACTTCTCCATATAAAATCCTATTAATCCTAATATCAGGTTAGAAAAGTCAAACGCTTCCGATGCTTCCCAATATACGCCAAAAACTCACAAGTAATTGTTCGGCTTTTGGTCCAGCACGTTTAGTCTTAACGACTTTTTTCACACCTCTTATTTTTCTAGCATTTTTTGGGCTGTAAAGCCTAGTTTTTTGGTTAAATGAATAAACGTTTCTATATCTTCAGCGCTAAATTCTTGGAACATATCAGCGATTAATTGACTATGTCCAGGGAAAACTTCTGCCATTTTCTCGCGGCCTAGTTTTGTGATTTTAGCATAGATCACTCGACGGTCTTCAGGATTATGCGTACGTTCAACAAAACCCTTATCCTCTAAGCGATCAATCACATAAGTTAAGCTTGATGATGGAATCAGGATCCGTTTACCAATTTGTTGGATGGGTTGTTGACCACGATTATATAGTAACTCTAAGACTGTAAACTCGTTTTCACTTAAACCTTTCTTACGCATATCTTTTTTAAGCACTTCAAGGATGTATTGACTCCCTTTTAAGTGGACACGTAAGGCGTGTAAACTTTCAGCTGTTTGCGTCCCGTCATGTTCTGCAGGCATGTTTTCACCTTCTCTTTCATTTCCTTGTTCATAAATATACCCAACTTCAAAATATTAATCAAGTGACGTTCTGAAACTGACAGGCTCTTTTAGCTTTCAAAAATCCGATATTTATTTGAGCTTTCGACATTCACAGAAAGTAATCCTCGGGTCAGATGCACATTTAGGATTACGGGCAGTGCAGTATTCTCGGCCAAAATAAATGAATTGGTGGTGGGCATCCCGCCATCTTTCTTTAGGGATTTTCGCCATTAAGGTTTCTTCCGTTTGTCTAACGCTGGCATCCGGGTCGACAATGCCCATCCGCTTGGTCACCCGTTCAACGTGGGTATCGACCGCGATTGTCGGGATCCCAAAGGCTTCACTTAAGACGACGTTGGCTGTTTTCCGACCAACACCCGGTAATTGTATCAATTCTTCCCGGGTTTTGGGTACATGTCCATTGAATTCGTCGCGAAGTATGATGGCTGTCTTCTTCATATTCTTGGCCTTGTTATGGTAAAGACCAATCGTTTTTATATAGGACTCTAAATCTGCTAAGTCCGCTTCAGCCATATGGTCTGGGTCCGGATACCTAGCAAATAAGTCGGGCGTCACTTTATTGACCGCCACATCAGTCGTTTGCGCGGACATCAAAACCGCTATCACTAATTGGAATGGGGTTTGATAGTCCAACATGGTTTTTGGGTTGGGGTATAGTTTATCTAGCTCATCTAGGATAGCGATTGTTTCTGCTTTGGTTTTTAAAGGTAATTCAGCCACGGCTAAGCCCTCCTCTTCCATATTTAATGATTTTTCTGAAAAATTATTTATTTAGCCATTTGGTGACTGGAACCGGTGGGAGGTCTTGGGTTTGCGCTTTTTGCTTGCTGAAACCTGCTGAATCATTCGCTTGAGTCTGTTTACGTTTAGACCAGTTTAATAAGATCCGATCCATATAATTCAAGGAATAGACATTGTTTAAGACGGATTCTTTCAAGGCTTCCTTGACGACGTCTGGGTCATAACCGTCTTTCTTGAACCAATCACTAATCTTTTGATATTCAATTGGCGATAATTGACGACCAAACTCGACTTGAATCATGTCGAACACTTCACCCTCTTTAGTAGCTTTAGCCTCTTTAAATCGTTCACTTTCGTCTACTTTATCCAATTGCATGATTTTTTGGTAGAGAGGATCCAAGGAATAATACTCAACCGATTTACCTTGATCATTCTTATAAGAGGGGATACTTAGAAAGCCTCGTTCAATTAAAGACTGGATCATGTCATAAAGTTGTTGGTCTTTTACATTCATCCGCCGACCAATCAGGGAAATAGCTGGAAAGTCTTCACCTGCTTGTTGGAAAGTTAAAAAGTGGATTAAAAGCATCATTTCTTCATTTGAGATGTTCAACCGGTGGTATGATTCTAAAATACGGTTGCGTAGGACTGTATAGTATTCTCTTTGCATGCGGCACCCTCCTTTTATCGTTTTACTTGCTTATCTATTTCATCTACCGTCGTGTTATTCATTTCTTGAAAAATAACCGGTCCGCTGGGTTGCTATCAAGTCTATTATAATACAAAAAAGTTAGGACTATAAAGTAACCTAACTTTTTTTATGCGTATTTTATCAGATAAAAATTGCGTCTATTATTTAGCCATTTTCCCTTGGACAAATTCACGGATACGTTTCATGGCTTCTGCAAATGTTTCTTCGTTGGTTGCGTATGAAAAACGAATATGGTCTGCCTTTCCAAAGGCCACTCCAGGCACACCAACAACATATGCTTCATCGATGAAGGCATTGGCTAAGTCAGTTACTGATTCATAGCCACATAATCTAGCAGTTTCAGTTGCATCTGGGAATAGGTAAAATGCCCCTTGCGGTTTGAAATCTAACCTAAAGCCCGGAATCGTTAATACTTCTTCGTAGGCCGCATTTAGGCGGTTTTCAAATTCTTTACGCATGGCTTCAACGGCCTCTTCACGAGGACCAGTTAAGGCGGCTAAGGCTGCAAATTGACTGATACCTGCTGGGTTTGAGTTGATTTGACTAGCCAATTTAGCAAAAGCGCCA
Source organism: Aerococcus sp. 150760013-2 (assembly GCF_053627715.1). Classification (NCBI taxonomy): domain Bacteria; kingdom Bacillati; phylum Bacillota; class Bacilli; order Lactobacillales; family Aerococcaceae; genus Aerococcus; species Aerococcus sp. 150760013-2. Next base: position 13,805 of record NZ_JBSEYI010000018.1, on the reverse strand, counting down.
ACATATTTGTTATCCGCTAAGGCATAGCCTAAACGCCAACCTGTCATCGCATAGGCTTTTGAGAAACCATTAATCACGATTGTATTTTCTTTAACTTCCGGTGAAATAGCTGCAATCGATTGTGATTGATGGCCGTTGTAGACTAAACGGTAGTAAATTTCATCGGCAACCACTAGGATGTTGTGGTCTAAACAGTATTGGGCTACTGCGCGGGCGTCTTCTTCACTCATAATCGCCCCTGTTGGGTTTGACGGTGTATTTAAGACTAGTAATTTTGTTTTGTCAGTCACATGTTGGTCTAACAATTCTGGGGTGATTCTAAAGTTATCACTTGATGATGTTTCAAAAATCACTGGTACCCCGTCTGCCATCTTCACTTGATCCACGTAGCTCACCCAGTAAGGTGCTGGGATTAAGACTTCATCCCCCTCGTTTAAAAGGGATTGGAAAGTGTAATAAAGGACCATCTTCGCCCCATCGGCAATAAAGACTTGATCTAACGTGTAGTTGACCTTATCATATTCAGCATGATAGTCAATGATGGCTTGCTTTAAAGCTGTAATCCCTGTTGAATCGGTGTAATGGTGACCGCGCCCGGCAGACATATCCTCTTTTACTTGTTCTAGGATATAGTTTGGGGTGTTAAAATCTGGTTCCCCTACTGCTAGTGAGATGACGTCAATTCCTTGTGCTTGTAGTGCACGAGCCTTAGCTGCAGCAGCTGATGTTTGTGACCCCTGCATTTTTTTTATTCTATTTGCTAATTCCATAGCCTCATTCCTCCTATAAGTCGTTGATGGTTTCGTACCATTCACCAGTTGTTGCATTGATGTAATGGTAGCCAAGACGGCCGTCTGCATCTGTGAATGAAACTTCCCACACGAATGTATCGTTTTCGATACCGAGGTTGGCTGTTCTTACATTGACATCAGGCATTTCGTATCTTGTCAGTGAAAAGGCATTATCTTCGTTAACCATCTCATCTACAAAGCCCATTTTCTGGTAATCAGTATCGGGTTGGTAGGCAAAATAAACTTGGCGCCCTTCACTGTTTTCGCCCATAACGGCATAATACGTTTCATCTTTGTTAAATACATAAAAATCAGTAATATTGGTTAAGCCAGCATCCTTTGCGACTTTCGTCGTTTCTGCTTCTGCACTAGCCACCATTTGTTGCGAATTCGCGTAAATATAGGTGGACCCTACCAAATAAATCACCATTACGGCGATCAAAATGGAAAATAATTTGCGTTTCATGATCTCTTGCCCCTTTTGTAGGTCTATTCTAACATATTTTTAATCTATCCGCTTCAATTCATGAAGTTTTACCGTCTGCATGTTTAGAGCATCCGGCATCACATCAGCAATTTGGTCAGCATAGGCTGCCTTTTCTAACCGCTTATCGAGTGAGATAAAGATCGCATCTTGGCTACCCGACGCGGCCATCCGGCCAAAGATTTGCGTTAAATTCATTAACATATCCGGTAAGGCCACATCCTCAAAATAGTTATCGCCCAGTGATTTTAGATAATCTTGCTTGGCCAATTCATCCGGCGTATCTGGCGCTGAGAACGGCAGTCTGGTTAGGACAAAGGCGTCCGTTTTGGCATTGAGATGGACCCCTTCTTGGAAACTAGCCACTGCGAATAAAATGGCTCGTAAACTGTCTTCATACTGACGGGCTAACCGGTCTAGATTGCGTTGATTGTTTTGAACAATCAGGTTGCCATAGTCAGACCGAGCCATCCGCTGCTTCATTTCAAATTGCGTTGCCCGCATCAAAGACCTAGACTGGAAGAAGACTTGGATTTTCCGCATAGTTTTGCGATTGGTCCATAGGGTTTCTACCAAATCAGCAATCACCATAGCAGCCTGGTCTTCATTGTATTTGTCGATAGAGAGGAAATCTTTCAGGTAATAGCCACGAACTTGATGGTTCCGCCCTTGGACAAATTGCTGGGTGTACGAATCTTCCATGAAAGAATACCAGGCAAAGTCCTCGATACCAAATAATGACTGGATCATATTTTTAGACCGGACGATTTCAAGTGACGCCGATACCAATAACATTTTGCTTGGAATCGCTTGGAAAATAGCCGCTAAATGAGACTGACTGGTGTACAATTTGCGGTCAATGGTCACTTGGACACTGTGTTTGCCGAAGTTGACTTGTAAGTCCGCATAATAATTTTCACTTGATTTAGTTGTTTCTAGCCAGATTTGAATTGCGTAATCGTACTGGTTTAACTGGCCAAGTATTTGCTGGTAGGCCCGCTTGGTCAAAATTTCCATTTGGTATAGCTGTCTCGCAATGACCTTCAATGGTGACACCATCTTAGACATGGCTGTAACCGCCTTTTGGGCCGACTCACGCCAATTGGCTACTAGATAATAGTCATGTGCAATATAATAGGATTTTTGCGCCGTATGCCGTTGGTAGTAAGACTTGGTTTGGAATTTATCTGAAATTTGATCGATAAACCGGTCTAAATTGCCCCAGGCTTCCTGTAAATTTTTCTCCACATGGTAGAGTTTGTCGACTGCCTGGATTTTCACATTGTTGGTGACTACCTTGTCCATCAACCGATGCACCGTTCGTTCCATCGCCGTTAAAGTTTCCTCCACCTCTTTCGATTGGAGGGTCTTAATCTGTTGTTGATGGACGGTGACTGGTAATTGATGGCATTCATCAATAATGACCTTAGCTTCTTCTGTCAAAATAGCTTGGTCAATTAAATCTTGGTAATGGTAGACAAAGTAAGCGTGGTTTAAAATCACGATATCTGCAGATTTGGCTTCCGTCACATGTCGTTCATAGAAAGCATAATCCGCCCACCGTTGAATTTCATCATTTCGGCTGCCTTTTGATTGGCGATTGACATTTTGCCAGTAAAGCTCATTATTTAAGCCAGGATTCAGTTCATGCAAGTCACCTGTTTCAGTTTCATGCAACCAGACAAAAAGTGCCACTGAAATTAAGACATCTCGTTTTAAGGCCGATTCTGGATGTTGCTTTAACTGTTGGGTGTATTTCTGCAATTTCGTCAACTGGATAAAGTGGTTTTGCCCTTTTAAAATCACTGTTTTCAAAGGTTTGCCTAATAGGTTGGCCGCTAATTGGACCGTTTTATCCAAGAACTGGTGCTGTAAGATCACTGTTGAGGTTGAAATGACCACTTGAGTTTGCCCGTTATTTACCCCAGACTTAGCCCCAGTTTGTTGACTAGCCGTATCATCAGCTGATAAGGCCGATACCACGTAGGCCAAGGATTTTCCAACTCCTGCATTGGCCGTTAGAAAGGCGTATTTAGGTCTTTTATTCGTATCTGTAGAGGTGGTCGCTTTCTCATGGAAAAATGGTGCTACATCTTTGACCATCGTCTTTTGAAGGGGCGCTAAGCTTACCCCGTGATTGGCTTCAATCACCTTTAAATCACCAGCTTGTAAATAGCTAGCTTCTTTTGTCCCAAAGCCAGCAGGAAAAATATGAAAATTGGCTAATTTTGGATTCAAGACAAATGGCGCGATGTATTCGTAAGGACGTTTTGCCCCCTTGTGGTCTTTAAACCATAAGGCCATGTAGTCGCCGGTTTGCCCAATAAAATAATGTAAGAATGGCTGAAGCTGAGCGAATAACTCGACTGGCATGGTGGCTACTTTTTCCTGACACATAATCAAAATATGGGCGGTTGCCACTGCATCATCAATGGCCGTATGGGCATTTTCAAGTTGGATGCCGTGTGCTAGACAGAATTCACCAAGTTTATAGGAATCTGCCGTTGGGAAAAGGGTCCTCACCATTTCCACAGTATCTACCCGGTCATGGGTCATAGCCGGGTAGCCGTGAGCTTGGAAGCTCTTGTCTAAAAATTTGTAATCAAAGCCAATATTATGGGCAACAATGACCGTGTTGGACAGCTTTTGCCAAAGGAATTCTGCAACTGCTTCAAACTTTGGCGCCCGCTTGACTTGTTCATTAGTAATCCCGGTCAACTTGGTAATTTCACGTGGAATTTCTTGGTTAGGAAAGATATCCGTAGCAAATTGATCCACAACCTGCCCGTTCTGAACAAAGGCCACCCCAATTTGAATAATGCGGTCACCGTTATCATATGTAGATCCTGTTGTTTCTAAGTCCAGAACCGCATAAGTGGTTGTCACTTCTAACACCTTCCTACAATTAAATTTCGTTTATTTGATCATGATGGGTATCTAGATAAGCCAATAAAGCCGCTCGGTCATTCACCACATCTTGGGCCACAACAGCTTGCTCTAAAAACTGTAGCATTTGGCCTATAGCCCGTTTATTTTCTGGATTGATTTCTTGAATAATATCTTGACCATTGATAGCTAAATCACGTAATGATTGAATCGGTAGTTGGTCAAATAAGTCCTGAACGACTTGGACTTTTGGCTGTTTGAAAACAGCTTTAAATCCTTCTTGACCAGCTGCTTGCTGTGCTTCGATAAAACCTTCCACTAAGACAATTTGATCTCGTTCACGGCCGTATAAATCAGCTAGGGTCCATTCAGCTGCTTGGGCCCGATAAATCAAGATATCTAAGTAAGCAAGGATATCCTTTTGGGCTTTGTTAGACATTTTCCAAGCCTTGGTGAATTGGCGGACTTGCTGTTGAATGGCCGCCAAATCTTCCTTACCATTTCGTTCAAAGGCCCGCCAGAAGAATAAGGCCCAGGCAAAGTTTTCATTTGGGATTTGGACTTGGTCACTGGTATGACCTAGTAAATCTGTGAAAACAGCTTTGTAATCCGCTAAATAGGGTACATACTGAATTAAATCTGTTTCAAGAAAATAGTCTAATCCTTTGTGCCAATTGACACCAATCCACAGTTTATTCATTTCAACCGCAATTCGTTCAACTGCAATATGAACTAAAATCCCAGCGTTTTCAGCGATTGCTACTAGGGTTTCTGGCTCAATTTGAAAGTCAAGTTGACTAGCAAAGCGAACGCCTCGCATCATGCGGAGACCATCTTCATTAAAGCGGTCATGTGGATTACCCACAGCCCGGATAACTTGGTCTGCTAAATCCTTTTGCCCATGGAAATAATCCACTATCTTGTGGTCAGGATTCATGGCCAAGGCATTGATGGTAAAGTCACGGCGCAATAGGTCTTCTTCTAAGTTTTGAACAAAGGTTACCTTGTCCGGGCGACGGTAATCTTGATAGGTCGATTCGGTTCTAAAGGTAGTGATTTCATAGGTTTCACCTTCAAACCAGACCATAATCGTCCCATGATCTAAGCCCACATCAAAATGACGTGGAAACAAGGCTTGAACTTCAGCTGGATAGGCAGAGGTGGCAATATCTACATCATGGATGGGCAAGTCTAATAGCAAGTCCCGCACAGCACCACCCACAAAGTAAGCCTCGTAGCCAGCCTCATTGAGGGTATGAATAATAGGTGCTGCTTTGGTAAATTCTTGGCTATTAGTCATCTAATAAGTGCTCCAAACCATAGATTAAACCGTCTAATTCGCCCACTTTTTCAACTGCCAATGCTACGCCGGGCATGTATGAGTTACGGTCGAATGAATCTTGACGGATAGTTAAGGCTTCCCCAACACCGCCGAATTGTACGATTTGGTGTGAGTTGTAGCCTGGTAAACGTAATGAATGGATGCGGATGCCGTGGAAATCAGCGCCACGTGCGCCTGGCATTGATTCTGTTTCCTCTGGATGTCCAGAAACATGCTCGCCGCGTGCTTCATAAATTAATTTAGCTGTTTTTTCGGCCGTACCACTTGGGGCATCCAATTTTTGATTGTGATGAATTTCAGTAATTTCAACGTCTGGTAAATATTTAGCCGCCTTAGCTGAGAAGACTTGCATCAATACTGACCCAATGGCGAAATTCGGTGCAATTAAACCACCCAATTTTTTTGCTTCAGATAAAGCCGTTAATTCTTCAATTTCTGCATCAGTAAAACCAGTTGTACCAACTACTGGGTGGATATCATGTTCAATATAGTATTTGGTATTTTGATAAGCTGCAGCTGGAATCGTAAAGTCGATGGCTACATCAATATCAACTTGGCTAATCGCATCTTGAATGCTTTCAAAAATTGGCGCCTTATCTGACCATTCAGCTACTCGGTCTGCTTGCTTGTTTAAATCATTATTGGCTAAAGCCACCAATTCAAATCCTTCATGGTTAATGACCATGTTCGCGGCTGTGGAACCCATTCTACCTAAAAATCCTGTTACTAATACGCGCATAATCCTGCCTCCTAAAATTCTCATTCACTATGGTTCATGTAATCTCACTCGTATGTATCCTCGTATTTTGATTAAAAACCTTCGTTTTCAGCCAACCAATCTTGTAAACTTTCATAAACATCTTGGAATTCTGGTCTTTGGGCTAAGTCACTTTGTTCTTTAAAGATTGCTTCAATTCGGCGCCAGTCCCCTGCTTCTCGTAAAAAGTCGAAATAGTCATGTAAGAAGGACATATCTTCTTTCAACTGTGGGTAAGCATCGGTGTAGGCTTGGTTAGCAAAGTCAAATTCTTCTAACTCTTGGAAGACTTTAGCCTTCATCCAAACATAACGGTCAAACTCGATCCCTTTTTCATCCATATCTTGAATCAAGGCTCGGGCTGTTCCGTAGTCCTCGTCATCAATCAATAATTGCAGTAGCAATACTAAAGCCTGGCCGTAGTCAGGATCGATATCTAAAGCCAATTCCAAAGCCTCTCGAGCCGTTTCCCGGTTTCCAATTTGTTGAGCAAATTCAGCCTTTTGGAAATACAAACGAGCTTCATATGGGTTCACCAAAATAGCCTTGTCGATCATCTCCAAAGCCCCATCATGGTCATGAAAGGCATTCTTCACTTGAGCGAAAACCGCTAGTAACCCGTCCGATAATTTATCGTCTTCATACAAGGCCTCTAAAATGGTATTGGCTTTTTCAAAGTTTTCTGTTTCCACATAATAGAAGGCTAATTGTTCTTGTTGCTCATCTGTCCGATCATTTTCAGGTGTCGCTTCAATTAATTCAATGGCTTCTTCAAAGTCCCCCGTTGCCGCCTTAGCATAAGCAAAATGGGCTTCAATAGTTTCAAATAAAGATTCTGGCGTCTCCTCAGACTGCAATAACCGCTCATATAACGGCAAGGCTTGTTGGAATTCACCCTGTTGGAACCGTAATTCCGCAATCCCATATAAAATCACCGGTTGGTTTGGCGCTAATTCCCGCGCTTCACTCAATTTGACCAAGGCCACTTCCGGCAAATTATACATTTGATAAGCATCCGCCTGTAGTAATAACGCATCCACATATAATGGTGATTCCGGCGTAATTTTCAGTAATTCATCAATCGATTCTTCCACTTGTCCATTATCTAGGGCTAACTCACCCTTCAATAAGATCCATGAATCTTCCTCAGGAAATCTGTCTTCTCCCACAGTATAAATCTCATTGGCATAATCCACAAAGCCTAATTGCGCCAGGCTGTATCCCGTTTGCGCCATGACTTGGGCATCTTCTTTTTCAAGCTGTCCTAAGATTTTTTCAAAAACCACATTGGCCTTTTCAATCTCATTTTGCTGTATATACGTAATAAATTCATTCACTAATTGGTCCAAAAGATCCAACCCCCTATACCTAGCCTATTTTAGCACAATTCACCAGGTAAAATCTTCCACCAGGGCTATAATTCCTCTCCTTTTGAAAAAGAGTTACCGCCCCCCACGCTGACAAGATTGTAATAAAAAAGAAGCCCATTTTACTAGACTTCTCTTGAATCACAATTTAATAATAGGGACTTTCAACTTCAGTAACCGGTGTGTAAAAGGGTTTAATCCCCTCTGTCAATACAACGTCCCCGTCTCTTGTGATAATGACCGCTTCAACCCCGCTAGTAGCAGATAATTTCGCCAATAAATCTTGACTGGTTAAATTAAAGTATAAAGACGTGTAAATCTCCCCAACCAAGGAAGACTTAGAGACGATGGTCAAGCCCGCCAGGTCATTGTCTACCGGATAACCCGTTTGCGAATCAAAAATATGGTGGTAGGTTTTGCCTTGGTATTCAAAATGCCGCTCATAAATACCAGAAGTCACCACCGACCCATCTTGAAATTGGATAATCCCGCGTAAATGGTTGCGACTTTGGTCAGGATCTTGGACCCCTACTCGCCAAAAACCACCAGGATTTTCAAGATGTGCGCCGACTAGTAATACATTCCCACCCAAGTTAATCATGCCTGATTGAACATCTTGCTCAAGGAAATAATCTTTGATTAAGTCAGCAAAATATCCCTTAGCAACTGCCCCCAAGTCAATTTCCATTCCCTGTTTCGCTAAGTAAACTGTTTGTTTCGCATCATCTAAAATAATGTCTGCAGGGTGAGTAAGGGCTAACCGGTCTTGAATAGCCCCTTCACTTGGTAAATTAGCGCCCTCAAAACCAACCTGCCATAGTTTGATTAAAGGTCCGATTGCAATGTTCAAACTAACGTCTGAACGCAGAGAATAGTCTCTGCCAATGGCGATTAATTTGAATAAATCTGCGTCTACTTGTACAGGAGCCAGACCTGCCTTCGCATTAACCCGCATCAAAAGGCTGTCAGGATCATTTGCAGAAAATCGTTCTTCATAATCCAATAGGCGACGCTTGGCTTCAGTTAATAATACCTTGGCCTTATCATGGACAATAGCTAGACTGATGGTTGTCCCCATGGCTTCAAATACAATTTCTTCCATTATTTCACCTTCTATATGTTACAAGCTGGAAACTAGACAGTCTGTCCGGGAATTAATTTAATAGGCAGGACATACCGATTATCCGCATCCTTCTTGACCTCAAGCGAGTGATCAATTTGTAGCAAGAGGACATCTACTAATAAGTCAGCCAAATCTTTAATGGGTTGGGCAATAGTCGTTAATTGCGGGACATAGGTCTGGATAAAGTCTGTACCGTCATAGCCCACTAACTTTAAATCATCCGGAATTATCATTCCCAATTCACTGGCGGTATTCATGACCAACATGGCCGTCAAATCATCCGAACAAAAGATGGCATCCGGTGTTTCTTCTAGTAATAAAGCTTTGATTATCAATTGCTTTCTAATTTGCGAAAAGTTCTTTGGAATGTTAGTGATTTGACCGTCTAAACCATGGGCCTTGGTCACATCCATAAAAGCCTGGTAACGCAAATGAGTCGGCGAATTGGGATCATTGGCCCCAGTAATCATCCAAGGTTTGGTCGGTTGCCCCTTAAGTAAGGTTTCTGTCGCCAACTTCCCACCCAGATAGTTATCAGAGGACACAATAGGAATATTTTCCCCGATATACCGGTCGAAAGAAATCACAGGCGCAGTCACCTGCTCGTAATCCGTATAATTCAAATTATGGGCCCCCGCAATAATCCCTTCCACTTGGTTGGATTGGAGCATATTCAAGTACTCAGCTTCCTTGTCAGCATCTCGCTCGCTATTACAGATGATGGTCTTATACCCCTTGGCAAAGAGGATTTGCTCCAGATGGTTGACCAATTCTGCGTAAAAAATGGTGTCGATATTAGGAAAAATCAAGCCCACCAACTTGGTCGACTTGCCTTGTAAACTCCGCGCCAGTGAATTTGGATAATAATTCAATTCTTTCATGGCTGCATGGACTTTATCAATAGTTTGTTGTGATAAATAACCCTTTTGATTAATGACGCGACTCACTGTTGTTACTGAAACACCAGCTAAAGCTGCTACATCTTGTAACTTTGCCCGCAAGGTTCTTCCCCCCTTATTCATTATTTTTGCAGGGGGTAGACCAGGTTGTTGTCAGTTCCATCTGCAAAAATATGTGTGTGTTGGTTAGATGGTGTAAAAATTCTTGAAGACATGACATAAGCGCCATCGTTCACGAAAATCTCTAATACAGATGTATCCGCAAAGACATTCACTGTCACTTTTTCTTGGCCAGCTAGGTCAAGCGTTCGACTTGTGCCAAAGTCTTCAGCAAAAATTGTCCCCATCTCACTTCTATCAAGTTTTATTTTACCATCAATTGTATCAATGGATAAGGTGACAAAGTGTTTTTTGTCTGCGTCTGCATATAATTGAATGGTCGCTTGTTTATTTGCCGCTACTTCAAAGGCATATTCGTAGTTGTTTTGGTCCATTTCAATATGGTCAAAAAGGGCTTGTGGCGCTTGTCTTAAGGCCAAGGTCTCAGCTACTGGGTATTGGTATAAATGACCATCTTGAATGCGAAATTCTTTGATTAAGCTTAAGGCACCTTGGTAACCATATTGGTCCGTTGGATAATCAATTTCCGGTAGACCTAACCAGGAAACGCCTAGCACTCGCCCATCAGGCGCATTGATCAGTTGACTGGCATACACATCAAAACCGTAATCTAAGTTTTCTAGTTGACCAGGGTTTTCTAATTTGCCTGCTGCAGTAAAAGCATCCGCCACTAGATAAGCGTTAGGGTAAATATTTTGATAGGTTAATTGGTCTTGGTCAATTCCTTGCGGACAGAAAGTGACAAAGACTTTGCCATCTACTTGGTTAATATTTGGACATTCAAACATATAGGCAGAGTCTGCTTGCGGGATCGGTAATTCGCTGTGGTAAGTCCACTGGTCTAGATTTTCTGGGTTTGCTTGGTATAAATACAAGGTCCCCCGCTCGTCAGATTTTCTTTGGCCCCCAATGACTAACCAAGATTGACCATGAGCTGTAAAATACATAGGGTCGCGGAAATGGTCTGTCGCCTGATCAATTTCATCAATGATTAGCTCTTTTTGACCCAGGGCCCCTGTTTCAGGGTCGAAGGTAACCGTATTTTGTTTTGGATGACGAACCCAATTCTCATCGCGCACATTACCTGTATAAAATAACCGTAATTTGTCACCATCAGCGGTTGCTGAACCTGAATAGGCACCGTGAGCATCTAAGGCGCTGTCAGGAAGCAGTCCCAACCCCTTTTCCTCCCAGTGGATTAAGTCTTTAGAGGTTACTCGGTACCAAGATTTTAGGCCGTGAACTGGGCCAAAGGGATAGTATTGGTAGAAAAGTTGCCATTCTCCGTTTATATACGAAAAGCCGTTTGGGTCGTTGATCAGTCCGGTTTTGGGTTCCAGGTGGAAGTGATTGCGCCATGGTGATTGGTCCGCTAATTCATTGAGTGCTGTGACATAGTCCTCTGGCCAGTCGGCATAGTTTCGGTATCGATCTGCTTTGTTAAAGCTGTGTAATTTAAAAGACATGTGTATCCTCCTAATAAATGATGAATTTCTTGCATCCTCATTCTTACGTTTATGATGCTATCATTTTAAGCATATCTTGGGAAAATAGCAAGCGTTTCCATATTAAATGTCCCTATTTTTCAATGAATTAATATGTAAATGAAAAATTTTCTGTCAAACGTTTGACATATTGCCATACGCCTGTTAAAATTTTAAGCAAGTAAATGAAAACGCTTAAATTCAAAAGCACATATGAAGAAAAGAGGTAAATATCATGAATCATAAAGAAGTTGCCAAACGTATCCACCAAGCGTTGGGGGAAGACAATGTTGTGACTGCAGCCCACTGTGCGACACGGTTGCGTTTAGTAGTGAAAGATGAAGCAAAGATTGACCAATCAGCATTAGATAATGACCCAGACTTGAAAGGAACCTTCCAAGCGAACGGTCAATATCAAATTATTGTAGGACCTGGTGATGTGAATAAGGTATATGAGGAATATACAAAAATCGCCGATATTAAGCCTGCATCCAAAGAGGAAGTAAAAGAATCGGCTAAAAATCAGGGTAAACAAAACCCAGTAATGGCAGTTATTAAGGTATTATCAGATATTTTCGTTCCATTAATTCCAGCCCTAACTGCCGGTGGTTTGATTATGGCAGTCAACAACGTCCTAACAAGTGAAAACTTATTTGGACCTGAAGCTCTAGTTGCTATGTACCCTGCCTGGGCAGATTTTGCTGACATGATCAACATGTTCGCTTCTGCTGCCTTTGCCTTCCTACCTGTTTTAATTGCCTTTTCGGCTACTAAACGATTTGGCGGTAACCCTTATCTAGGTGCCACCATGGGGTTAATCATGGTTATGCCACAACTAGTAAATGGTTACGACGTGGCCAATGTGACTGCAGCCGGTGAAATGCCGGTATGGAATATTTTTGGCTTAGAGATTGCCCAAGCTGGTTACCAAGGACAAGTTTTACCTGTTATTGGGGTTGCTTGGATTCTAGCTAAATTGGAAAACTTCTTCCATAAATATCTAAAAGATGCCATCGACTTTACCTTCACACCGATGTTAACCATCATCTTAACAGGGATGATTACCTTTACAGTAGTAGGACCAGTCCTACGTACCCTATCTGATTTATTACTGAACGGTATTGTAGAAGCTATTTCTTACCTAGGGGCATTTGGTTATGGTGTATTCGGTCTATTCTACTCAGCAATTGTATTAACAGGCTTACACCAATCATTCCCAGCGATTGAAACAGCCCTAATTGCAGATGTTGCGACTACAGGTGGTAACTTCATTTTCCCAATCGCATCAGTTGCCAATGTTGCTCAAGGGGCAGCGACCTTAGCCGTATACTTCATCACTAAAAATGAAAAAACTAAAGGTTTAGCGACATCATCATCTCTATCTGCCATGCTAGGGATTACTGAACCAGCCATGTTCGGGGTCAACTTGAAATTGAAATACCCATTCTTCATCGGGTTAATCGCTTCAGGTATCGCCTCAGTCATTTTAGGTATTTTTAACGTTCGTAGTCAGTCATTAGGACCTGCAGGTGTGATTGGTTTCGTTGCCATCATCCCTAGCTTTATACCAACATTTATGCTTGCCATCGCCGTATCTATCGTTGTTGCATTCGTAGCCACATACATTTACGGTAAATCTATTGCGAAAAAAGAGGCAAAAGCCACCCAAGCTGAGAAAGAGAAAGAAGCAAACGTAGTTGCTGCTCATGAAACTGAAGAAACAGCCCCTACCTCAGAAACAAACACTGTAGCAGGTGAAAGCACTGGCCTAGCAAGCGATGATAAGACGATTGTTGCACCACTTGCTGGTAAGGTCACAGCCCTAGAAAATGTCAACGATCCAGTATTCTCTCAAGGTATGATGGGACCAGGATTAGCCATCGTTCCTGACGCAAGTGGTAATGTATATGCACCCATTTCAGGTAGTTTAACGATTGCTTCTAAAACGGGCCACGCTTATGGTTTAGCCAGTGAATCAGGCTTAGAAGTCTTAATCCATATTGGTATCGACACTGTGAATTTAAACGGTCGCGGCTTTACAAGTGAAGTCAAACAAGGTGATCAAGTAAACAAAGGTGACCTTTTAGGAAACTTTGACTTAGCAGTTATTAAAGAAGCTGGTTATGATCCAGATGTTATGGTTATTATCACAAACGCCGATCAATATGACAATGTTGAAGTAGTCGCTGACGGCTCAGTCGATGAAAAAACGGCAATTATCGAAGTAAAATAGTTTAGACAATAACAAATTAAATAAGGAGGTTGGACAATAGTCTAGCCTCCTTTTTCGTGCATATCTTGCGATTTCCAAGCTAATTATAGATAGCGTCATAGTTACCTATTCTGACCAGTCATTATAGCATCTACTAACACCATCCATCATAGAAGCCAATATTTTTGCTACTTTTCTGTTACTATTTGGTCTATTGGCTCTACAATATATAGGACTGATGACTTCAAAAAAAGAGGAATCTCCATTATCATAAAGTTAACGACAACCATGATAAGATAGGAGATTCCCCGTATGAATAAGTTTATCAATACCACGTTAC
>NZ_JBSEYI010000017.1:0-30075 GCF_053627715.1 Aerococcus sp. 150760013-2 | reverse complement strand
TAAATATTGTGTGGTAATGATGGCAAGAAGGACACACCTGTTCCCATCTCGAACACAGAAGTTAAGCTTCTTAGCGCCGAATGTAGTTGGGGGTTGCCCCCTGTGAGACTAGGACGTTGCCATGCAAAATAAAACCGTTAGCTTAGACACTTGTTTAAGCTAACGGTTTTTTGTATATTTAGAAAGAATAATGTAGGGAGAAGTATAAAATTTATGGTATTAGGGCGGCCGATTGAGAAGGCGGCCATTAAGCCATTAAACTATATGAAAAATTAGATGCGGAAAGCCATCACCCTTGGATGGATGTTTTTATGAGTAAAGAGCTCAATAAATAAGTGTTAAAAATCATACAATTACAAAAGTTACCTTCTAATGATACTAAAATAGCAATTCTAGGAATTTTTGTATGTGAATATTAAACTGATCGCTTTAGGAGGTATTTGAATGACAGATTTACCAAAAATTGGTAAGCCAGCAACTAATGCGTTGGCGACGGTTGGGATTGATCAAATTGAACAGTTATCGAGTGTAACAAAATCGAATCTGGCTTATCTGCATGGTGTGGGCCCTAAGGCAATTGAAATATTGGAAAAGAGTTTGCTTGAGTTAGGTTTATCTTTCAGTTTAGTGTCATCCGATTTACCTGATTTGCCCTTTTTCTTGATAGGAGACCTAGCATGTGATAATGCACCTAAGCGAAGAATTGCCCGCGATTTAGCGATGAATTTATATGCGAAGGGGTTAGTATACGATGGGTCACTAATGGTAGATGAGGTGGTATATAAGGCGCCTTATAACGATTTAGTATTAACTGGTAGAGACCAAGTATTATCTAGCGCAATTAGGGTGACGGATATTTCATCTATAGAAGTCTTTCAAATTTTATCCCATGGGAAGGAAGCAGCTCTGCATGGAAAAATCGTGGATAAACAGGGAACATTCACATACTTTTCTATGTTTTTTGTGTTTGCCAGTCATAAGAAGGATAGTGTCGTAAGTCAGATTGTGCATTATCAGCAAATATAGAACAAAGATAATGTGAAAGACAAAAATCGCATATGATAGTGAAGACTGGCGGATAAACAGTACTTATCCGCTTTTTTTTCATATATAGGTACAAAATTAGTTTGTGAGTTTTTACAAATTATTGCAAGAAAATGATAAAATAGAAAGATATTAGGATTGATGATAAAAAAGGAGTGGAAATAATGTATTATTTACCGTTGATTGGTATTCTAATCATAATTATTGGGTTTGCAATGAAGCTAGATACCATTGCGGTTGTCGTAATCGCAGGACTAGCGACAGCTTTAGTATCGGGCATTTCGGTTACGGACTTCTTAGTGATGCTTGGAGAAGGTTTTGTGAATAATCGGTTGGTGACAATTTTCATTTTAACCCTACCCATGGTTGGATTAGCTGAAACGTTTGGTTTGAAAAATCAAGCAGTACGATTGATTAACAATGTTAAAGGGATGACAACGGGTTCATTCTTGACTTTATACTTATTCTTACGTGAATTAGCTGGATTCTTATCAATTCGTATCGTAGGACACCCACAATTTGTACGACCATTAGTACAACCTATGGCAGAAGCGGCAGCTATTTCAAAAAATGGTGAAATTGATGATGCCACAAAAGAAGAAATTAAAGCACAATCTGCTGCTATGGATAACTTTGGGAATTTTTATGCGCAAAATACCTTTGTGGCCAGTGCAGGTACCTTATTGATTGCTGGAACGTTAGATTCTCTAGGGTATGAAGTGATGGCAATCGATGTGGCGCGTGCATCAATTCCAGTTGCCATTATTGCATTTATTCTAACAGCAGTTTATAACTATGCATTTGATCAAAAAATGAACCGTAAATACAGTAAGGGAGGTAAGTAAGGTGGAAATGTTCTTTACAAACTTACTAGAATTCTTCTATATTTTAATCGGCTTGCAGTTCGCCTTTACTAGTTATAAAGTTTTACGGTCTGACCAAGATAAACGGATTGGGACGGCTTTATTCTGGTTTGACCTAGCTATCTTGTTTGCCTTAGGAAAATGGTTACCCGCAATTATTTCTGGTGCCTTAGTCTTATTATTGGCAATTATTACCTTGGTTAAACACTTTGTAACAGGTAAATTTGAGCAAGACGAGGAGCGTGCAGAAGCTGGTGCAGACCGTTTTGGAAACCTTGTGTTTGTACCTGTTATTGTTATGGCGATTACAGCATTAGCGCTTGCGCAGTTTGTGCCGGCTTCAGGTGCGGGTGCTATTGGTATCGGGGCAATTGTTGCATTAGTGCTTGCGATGGCTATTTTCCGTGCACCCTTCCAACAAGTTTTACATGAATCTAATCGAAATGTACAACAAGTTGGATCAACTGCTATTTTGCCACAATTATTGGCTGCACTAGGCGTAATCTTCGTTAATGCGGGGGTTGGCGAAATAGTAACGTCAATCTTTGGAAACTTAGTACCTGAAGGAAACCAATTTTTAGGTGCAACAATGTACGTTATCGCGATGGTTGTATTTACAATGATTATGGGGAATGCATTTGCTGCTTTTACAGTTATTACAGCGGGTATCGGTATTCCTTTTGTGATTATGCAAGGTGCTAACCCAGCGATTGCTGGTGCTTTAGCGATGACTGCTGGTTATTGCGGGACATTATTAACACCTATGGCGGGTAATTTCAATGCTTTACCAGTGGCACTATTAGAAATGAAGAGTGAGTATGGTGTCATTAAACGACAAGCACCAATTGCTATTGCTTTAATTGTTGTTCACATTGTATTAATGTATACTTGGGCATTCTAGGAGGTATAAAAATGAAAATTTTAGTAACAGGATTCGATCCATTTGGTGATGATACGATTAACCCAGCGATTGAGGCAGTGAAACGTTTGCCGGAAGAAATCAAGGGTGCGGAAATTATCAAATTAGAAATTCCAACTGTTTTTAATAAAAGTGCAGAAGTAGAAAAAAGAGCAATTGAAGAGCACCAACCTGACTATATTTTGAATATCGGTCAAGCGGGCGGACGATTTGCCTTAACACCTGAACGTGTAGCCATCAATGAAGATGACGCGCGTATTCCAGATAACGAAGGTAAACAACCAATTGACGAACCTATAAAAGAAGACGGGCAACCAGCTTACTTTAGCCAGTTGCCAATTAAGGCAATGGTTACTTACATGAAAGACGCTAGCGTGCCAGCGGAAGTGTCTAATACGGCAGGTACTTTTGTTTGCAACCATATTATGTACCATTCGCTATACTTAACCAATAAAGAGTATCCTAACATCAAAGCCGGTTTCATGCACATTCCATTCCTACCAGAACAAGTCACAAACCGTCCAAACACGCCATCTATGGCCTTGGAAGACATCGTTCGCGGAATCGAAGCAGCCATCGCAGCCATTGTGGACTTTGACGGCAAAGAAGACATGAAGATCGTCGGCGGCAAAACACATTAAAAAAAGGTGCGAGCTTTGCGCTTAGGTAGCACTGGAAGACTAGTGCTGTATCACAGAAAGTGTGATGCAAACTAGTCTGAAGTGGAGGCCAGACTGCCAAAGCAAGCCCAATTGAAGGTGCGAAGCGCACTCGACTACAAGGTGTGAGTACCTGCTCAAAATAGTAACTATTTTCAAGAAGGTCTATGATATGAAAGTCATAGGCCTTTCTTTACGGTAAAATCTTGCCTTTAGAAATTGTTAAAACTTTTATCACATATTTGTCACAAAATTTGCTGACAATTTCATCATATCTTCAAAAGTATCGCCTATTATATAAGCATACCCAATAAACAAACCAAACTTTTCTTCATAAATCTTTCTCCTCCCAAATGAAAGATGACAATTTTAACCAGCTGTCCTCCCAACGGCTGGTTATTTTTTTGCGTACGCAAAAAAGGGACACAAGCATGGTCGTGTCCCTAATAGTTAAAGTTATTATCTGATTAAGAGTGGGGACCAGACTTAGCGCCGAAACTCACACCCTGAAGTTGAGTTCGTGCGACCAGCTCAAGTCCGCTTCGCAAATAGCCTTCATGATGTGCCGTCACTTTGCCTATTTACGTTATCGTTTTTGAGCTGAACGGTGTCATTCAGATCCTGTTATTAGTCAGAATATTTGTCAAAGTAGCCTTGGATATAGATAAACGGCGTACCTTTGTCTCCTGAACCTGAAGTTAAGTCAGATAATGACCCAACTAAGTCAGTGATGTTACGCGGTGTTGTACCTAATGATGTGTTATGTCCAGCTTCATCGATTTTGTCATGGTCTTTGATGTAAGCACGCATCGCTTCTGTTAATTCTTCACCAGATAAGTCACCGAACTGGTTGTCTGCAACGTATTTGATTTTGATTTCGTCTGGTGTACCAGATAAACCTTTAGTGAAACCAGGTGATACAACAGGGTCAGCTAACTCCCAGATATGGCCAACTGGATCTTGGAAAGCACCGTCACCGTAAACCATTACTTCAACAGCTTTACCAGTTGCTTCTAATAAACGTTTTTGAACGTCTTCAACGAATGCTTGTGCCTCACGAGGGAATAGTTTCAAGCTGTCGTTACCAGAAAGGTTAGCGCCTAATAAACCGAAGTCTTCATTGTAACCAGAACCGTCGATTGATTGGTTTAAGATTTGGTCTAAACCAATGATTTCTTTAGCACCATGTTTTTCTAAAGTACGGCGTGTGTATTTACGGTCGTGGATATCAGCGATTACAACTGTATCTACGTAGTCTAAAATGGTTTGTGGGTGGTTTGCGAAAATAATTTCACACTCAGCACCAGTTTCTTCCACGCATTTTTTGTATAAAGCAACGTAGTCTTCGCCTGTAAACTCATGCGCCAAGTTTGGGAAGTGGCTACGGAATTCAGCTTCTGTTAAAACGTCAGTGTATGGGTTTAAACCAGATGCTTCTAATTC
The DNA here is from genome assembly GCF_053627715.1 of Aerococcus sp. 150760013-2. Lineage (NCBI taxonomy): Bacteria > Bacillati > Bacillota > Bacilli > Lactobacillales > Aerococcaceae > Aerococcus > Aerococcus sp. 150760013-2. Next base: position 25,147 of record NZ_JBSEYI010000017.1, on the reverse strand, counting down.
ATCACGTGAAATTAAACGGTTACCCACTTCATCAGAAGGGTAGCTTAATTGAATCACGATTTTTTTCGCTGACATAGCGATACCTTTTAAGATGGCGTAGAAACGGTTACGGCTAAGGATTGGGTTAACGATACCAATCGTTTCGCTCTTTGTTTGACGTTGGATATCTTTTACAACAGCCTCTAATTCAGCAAAGTTTCCTTGTGCACGAGCTAGAATTGACTCTGTAACCGTTACGATATCGTGGTTACGAACTTCATAACCATCTTCTTTGGCCGCGTTTAAGACAGTATCTACAACGATACCAGCTAGGTCATCGTTCTCTTTAATAATTGGGGCACGTAACCCTCTTACAACAGTACCTACTGCTCTAGACATAAATAATCGTCCCTTCAAAATTCTCTTGCGCCTTTGTGGCATACTGCTTTATTATATATCAACAAAATCCCTTTGCCAATCAAGTATGAGCAAAAGCCGAACATTTTTCTCATTATTTTTAAAGTATAATTATTGGACAAGCAAAAATTGGTCATGCTATGATGAAAGTGTAAAATTGTAGCAAAAAAAATCAGCCAATTGAATTCAATCCATTTGCCAACTTTGTGAGGTATAAAATGACGAATCTATTGTATAACACTTGGAATGCACTACTGAATCAGTTACCAGCTAACGGTTCTGCGTGCCCTTGTGCCCTTGAAGCTACAGTTCTTACACCGACTACAATGAAAATATCTATTAAAAATCCTAGCGTTTGACCTTAGTGTCTGACGCTATTTTTTTATGGATTTTCACACCTTTAGGAGGAAAGATAAAATGAAAAGATGTATGATCGCTATCAAACAACACAGTGTTAACCTTGCGTTTGTTAACCGGATGATGCATTCAAAAGCTGTCCCGCCTTAAGGAGGTGATCCTTTGTATCTCGGTGCTAGCCGTTAATAGCTAAACATCAAAATATGGATCAATAAAAAATACCAAATCATCAACAAGCCTAAAAGCCAACAGTTAGGCAGCATCGTTTGTTGAATGGGATCCTCTAAAGTTAGACCAAAAATCTAGCTTTAGGGGGTTATTTTTTTGTCAAAATGGTCACCGGATGCTGAACCGGCAGTTATCAACTGCTTTACAAGTACAATACAAAAAAGAGCTGACCATTATACGGTCACCTCTCATAAAATTCGTCTAAATTCTTACAGTAATACGGCTGCTGCTAGGGCGCGCTGTACATCATATACCACGTCACCACCTCTAAATTGTAGGGCGATCGTTGGTTGGTCGTTACCAGATAAGTAAATATCTACTTCAGCATCCACATCAAAATTCCCCACAGTTTCTACTGAAAAGCGTGAAATTGACTTGTAAGGTACACTCATGAAGTCTCGTTTCTTACCGGTAATCCCTTGTTTATCCATTAAAATTAATCGATATGATGTGAATACGACTAAGTCTCGCAAGATGTTGTAAGATAATTCAATTGATTCACCGGGAATGAGTACCTTCTCCAAAGCCTCAGAAACTCGCTCCTTATCCGCTTCTGAAGCATTACCAAATAATCCTGAAAATAAGCCCATATTGCCACTCCTTTTTTGTAAAACAGTTGCCTACCATTTAAGTTCACTTCATTATACCGAGTAAATGAAAATAAGGTCAACCAAGGCTAATTTTGAGCTATTGTCCCTAGATTTTGATATAATTAAGGTAATAAAGCGTCACACAAGTTGAGGAGGGAATATATGGGATACGAAATTCAAGAAGTCACCAATGGATTTGCCATTTTTAACGAAGCAGGCGACAAACGTATTGCTGAAATCGAGTATCAACCAAAGGAAGACAATGTCATCGTCGCAACACACACATGGACGGATCCAAGTTTACGCGGACAAGGTGTCGCTGCGCAACTTGTCGATCACCTAGTTGCCGACTCAGAAGCAAAAGGCCGCAAAATTAAAGCCCTATGCCCATATGTCGTGAAGAAATTCAACGAAAACCCGGCGAAATACGACCACATTAATGCAGACAAATAAAGATTGAATAAGGGCCAACCCTGTCTTTGCTAGCTAGCAAAGATAGGGGGCTTTTTCCTTTGAAGGGCACTCGCTTTCATTTTCCAATAAATATCGGTAAAATGGTTACATTAGAAAGTGTAAAGAGGTGCAAAATGAAATATATTAAATTGCTAGAAGACGTGTCGAATGCTTACGGGGCGCCAGGATATGAAGACCAAGTAATCGATGTAGTGAAAGCCAACAAAGGCGATTTTAGCTTACAAGCCGATGCAATGAAAAACCTATACATGAACTTTACTGACATGGACCCCAACAAACCAACGATTATGTTAGACTCCCATATGGATGAAGTCGGGTTTATGGTGCAAGCCATCGACGAAAATGGTTTATTGTTGATGCAAGCTTTAGGTGGTTGGACGGCAGCCTCTGCCCAGTCGCAGTTATTCATGGTTAGAACCAATGATAATGAAAGCTATGTACCAGCTGTTGCCACAAGTAAACCCATCCATTTCATGACTGCAGAAGAGAAGGCCAAACCAGTAGCCTTACCAGACTTGAAACTAGACGTAGGTGCCACTTCAAGAGAAGAAGTGATCAACGATTTCGGTATTACAGTTGGCCAACCCGTCGTACCCGCAACCAAATTTCAGGTCAACGAAAAGAATGGCATGATGATTGGTAAAGCCTTTGACAACCGTCTTGGTGTAGCTGCAAACATCGCTGTCTTCAATGAATTAGGACCTGAAGGCGTGAAAAACTTACCATTCAATCTTGTTGGCGCCTTTGCCACTCAAGAAGAAGTTGGTTTAAGAGGGGCTAAAGTCACAACAAACCGCATTGATCCACAAGTGGCCATCGTTTTTGAGGGAACGCCTTCAGACGATTACGCAAAATCAGCTACACTTGGCCAAGGACGCGTGAAACAAGGACCCCAATTACGGTATCGCGATTCAACTTATATCGCTTCTGACCATTTAAACGGTCTATTTTTAAAAGCTAGTGAAGATGCGGGCATCACAATCCAACAAGCCGTCCGCGATGGTGGTGGTACAAACGCTGGTTCAATCCATACTGCAAATAATGGGGTATCAGTAATTACACTAGGTATGCCAACTCGTTATGCACATACTCATTACCTAATATCTGCCTATCAAGACTTCCAAGACACTGTGGACGTCACCGTAGCCTTCTTAAAAGGCTTAACAGCAGAGGACTTAGCTTTCACATCATTACAAGACTTATAAGCATAGAAACCCAAAAGACTGTGGCAAAATGTCGTAGTCTTTTTGCTTGGCTTCGATTTGAATAACATACTGGCGTAAGGTTCAAGCATTGGTTAGAGAAAAGAGGCTAATTGTTTTTCTTGAAATATAAAGACCTTAATTTTGTAAGCGGTTCCATTTTTGTGTTATACTTTATATGGAAAGAAAGTAAGGGAGGTAACGAAAATGATTCTTGATAACATCCAACGTATATTGGTGCCAGTAGATGACTCGGACAACAGTAAAGCAGCCTTTCGAGATGCAGTTGAGATTGCCATGCGCTCAAATGCTACTGTAGATGTCTTATCAGTAATTGCCGATGACTATGTGTTTAGTGACTTGCGGGTATCTGAAACAGATATCAACGAGATGAAAAAACGTACCCTAGAAACCCTTGAAAAATATGAAGATTACGGTAAAACCCGTAATTTCAACAACATTCGTACCTTCACCTCTTTTGGGAACCCAAGACGTGAAGTAGCCAAAATTGCTAATGAAGGTGAATACCAATTAGTTGTAATTGGTGCAACTGGTAAAGGCGCTGTAACACGTGCCCTAGTCGGGTCTGTGGCAGAGTACACAGTACGACTATCTAAAATCCCAGTACTAGTTGTGAAATAAGATGGGAAGGAACACAAGCACCAATGAGGAGGGATTATCATGTCAGTAGCAGAATATAAAAAAATTTTAATTCCAGTAGATGGATCAGACGCTTCATACCGTGCTTTTAAAGAAGCAGTATCTATCGCCAAGCAAAATGATTCTGAGTTGATCGTGTTGAATGTGCTAGACGACTTTGTGCGTTTCGGTAATCCGGATGCCTCTATGCGATTATATGACGACATGCGGGCGGATGCCTTAAGCGTCTTAGAATCTTATAAAGCAGAAGCCAAAGAAGCTGGCCTTGAAAATGTAACCATTGAAATCATCAAAGGCGACGCAAGATACGGTATTGTAGAGTTCGCAGATACAGCCAAAGCAGACCTTGTGATTGTAGGTGCAACTGGTAAAGGCGCAATTGAACGTGCCATGATGGGATCCGTATCTGAATACGTAGTACGTAACGTCAAATCACATGTATTAGTCATAAAATAATGGTTTTGAACTCAATAGCTTTGCTCGAGCGATTGAGTATGAAAAACGAGCTAACTAACATGAGGGGCTGGGAATACGAATTCCTGGCTTCTTTTTTGCGTCTTGGTGGCAAGGTTATAGACTGCTTCCTATCCTCAGTCCGGTTAATGATTTTTCCTGACAACTGCGTTATAATAATTAAAAAGGAATTAGAGAGACGGAGGCAATGGGATGAAAACAAATAAATTAGTAGTTGTGGGTGTTGGTCACGTAGGTTCTTACGTATTGGCGGATGCCATGAAGGCTGGCGTTTTTGGTGAAATTGGCGTCATTGATATCGATGAAAATATCGCGCGCGGTGAAGCGGTCGATCAAGAGCAGGCCCGAGCTTTAACTTACATGAACAATATTAAAGTGACCCACGGTGGTTACGAGCAAACAGATGATGCGGATACTATCGTAATTGCGGCCGGGAATTCTATGAAACCTGATCCCAATAACCCAACTGCCGAACCGGACCGGGCAACCCTAGCGGAAATCACTTCAAAAACCATTCGTGACGTAATGGAGAACATCGTTGAGCACACCAAAGAGGCCATTATCATTGTGATTACCAACCCGCTAGACACCATTTTATATATCGCAGAAAATGAGTTTGACTATCCTGAAGGGAAGATTTTTGGAACAGGAACTATGCTCGATTCAGCTCGCTTGCGTAATGTTTTCGCCAACGCTTACGACGTTGACCCTAAATCAGTCGTCGGCTATATGATGGGGGAACACGGGGCTACCGCCTTCCCAGTCTTGAGTAAATTGAATATTCAAGGAGTAGCTTACGAAGAACTAGACCAATACTTTGACCGCGACCCACAAGTTGACCTATCAAGTCCTGAAGATATCAAGAAGAATGTGGTTTCTGCAGCTTATGATGTCTTTAATGGCAAGGGTTGGACCAATGCGGGTGTTGCTCAAGCAGCGGTTACGATGGCTAAGGCCGTTGTTCTTGATGAACGTAGTGTCTACCCAGCCTGCACCACCTTACGGGGCGAATACGGCTATAACGGTAACGTTGCCCTATCAATGCCCTGTATTATTGGGGTTAATGGCGTGGAAAAACGACTACCCGTTAGTTTGAATGCTTGGGAAGAGGCAAAATTGCATGAGTCGGCAGCTTACATTCAAAAAGCCATGCAAGACGCGGATGTAAAATTCTAACAGACAATCATTTTTTCAAAATACCTGTCTTAAATATAAAAAAAATAACCCATCTACCTGGTGTACGCTGTTTGCGTCTGGTTGATGGGTTTTATCGCAATAGTTTTTTTACAAAGAGTTTTGCAAGGGATTTAACCTAAAGCAACGTCTAGGGTCATCATGACACCAAAGCCAATAAGTAGGGCGACGGTGGCGATATCTGAGTTACCATGCGATTGTGATTCTGGAATCAGTTGTTCCACACAAACGAAGATCATGGCACCTGCTGCAAAGGCTAGTGCATAAGGTAAGATAACAGTCACTTGAGAAACCAGTAAAGCGCCTAAAACGGCACCGACGATTTCTACTAGGGCAGATGCTTGACCCAACCGGAAGGCACGCCATTTGCTGGCACCTTCTGCGCGGATTGGCATAGATAAGGCTGCCCCTTCAGGGAAGTTTTGTAGCCCAATCCCCATGGTTAATCCCAAGGCAGAAGCCAGACTTGCAGCATTAAATTCGTTGGCCCCGTATGCTACCCCAACAGATAGACCTTCGGGGATGTTGTGGATGGTTACGGCTAAGAATAACAAGGTTGTTGCTGGCAACTTGGTCTTAGGTCCTTCAGCATCCATTTTATTTTGTCCCATATGTAAATGGGGGGTGATGTAATCGATCAAACGTAGGAAAAGTCCCCCTACGATAAAACCAATTAAGGCTGGTACAAAGGCAAAACGGCCCCACCCACCTGCCTCTGCATATTCAATTGATGGGGCAAGAAGTGACCAGAAACTTGCGGCGATCATAACCCCAGCAGCAAATCCATTCATAATATCCAATACACGACGGTTAATTTCATTAAAGAAAAATACCAATGCTGAACCTAAGGTCGTCATCAACCAAGTAAAGACGCCGGCCAGCGTAGCTTGTAAAATCGGGTTGGCAGTTGCAAACCATTCAAACATTCACATTCACTCCATTTCTTCTTATATTCCACTTTTATTATAAATCATTTGGTATAGCATTTCATTAAAATTAGTAAAGTTTTGGCTTTTTTATTCGGGATACCAAAAAAATTATGAGAAGCATGAAGCAAGCGTGTTTACCTATGAGACAAAATGAGGTATACTGTACGTTAACTTACTTTTAGTAAGTATTTTTTTAAAAAAGTAAGTTGTTAAATCAAAATTTAATGATAATAGTTGAAGCAAACTCAATTCGTATATATAAGCAAAATAAAAGGTGGAAATATAAAATGGAAAAACAGTTTTTTAATGATGTTACAATCTCAACAGTTACTTACCGCGTAAAAAACTTAAACAAAATGAAACGCTACTACAACGAAGTGATCGGTTTAGAAATCTTAAAAGATGAAGAAACTGAAGGTATCGTTGAATTAGGTTTCAAAGGGCAAGATGCACCGCAATTAATCTTAGACGGTAAAGCAGACTACAAATTAATCACTGGTCCGAAAAATGGTCTATTCCACACAGCTTGGTTGTTACCTTCTCGTGCCGCTTTAGGTGACGTTTTATACCGTATGTTATTAAACCAAACACAATTATCAGGTGCTTCAGACCACTCTTACTCAGAAGCCTTATACTTACAAGATCCAGAAGACAACGGTATTGAAATCTACGCTGACCGTACTGCTGACCAATGGACACATGATCCAAACGGTGGGGTAACTGGTGTAACTGAACCAATGGATGCTGAAGGCGTATTAGCTAGCCGTTCATCTGACGAGCCGCAAGCATTCTTCGCTGAAGGGACAATCATCGGTCACTTACACTTATCATCAGCTAAAGTAGAAGACTTCTTCGGTTTCTTAACAGATGAAATGGTCTTAGAAGAGCAAATGGGCTTCACGAATAATGTCCACTTCACTTCATACTCTGACTACCACCACCACATCGCCGTAAACGCTTGGGGTGCAGAAGCCATGGTACCATACGCTGAAGACCAAAATGGTTTAGCAGCGTACACATTAACTTACCATAACCAAGAATTATACAATAACATCGTAGCGAAATTAAAAGCTAACGGTCGTGTAGTTGCTGAAGAAGCAAATCATGTAACAGCCAAAGACGCGAATGGCGTTATCGTATACGTAGATTTTAAATAATCCAATATTCTTATTGGCGGAAGGGCTATCAGCTTAATGGTTGATGGTCCTTTTTGCTGTGGGAAAATGTCGCCCAATCAACAACTTGATTGTGTTCGTTTTTAGCGAACAACACCGTTCTAATATCCATAAATTTTAATCATTTAAACCATGTTATGATTGGTAAAAGCGATAACAGAATTTAATTGAATTTTAATAGAAGGACGGTAATGACGATGACAGAACGACATATTGAAACTTTGCTTGCACAAATTGGTAACCGTAGTGACAAGGCTTATGGTGCGATTAACACGCCACTATACTTCTCAACAGCCTATAAACACCCAGGCCTAGGTGAATCCACTGGTTACGACTATACGCGTACGGCCAACCCAACTCGTGACGTCTTGCAAGAAGCAATTGCAGTTTTGGAGAATGGGGAACAAGGGTTTGCTACGTCATCAGGTATGGCAGCTATTCAATTAGTTATTGAAGGCTTATTATCACATGGTGATACAGTCGTTACCCTACAAGATTTATATGGTGGCTCATACCGTTACTTCCATCACATGGAGGAAAAGGGCTTCTACAACTTCTCTTACTGTTTAACAGAAGATGAAGTGTACGCTGAAATTGAAAAAGGACCGAAATTAGTCTTCATCGAAACACCAACTAATCCAATGATGGTGGAATTTGATATTGCGGAAATTTCTAAACGTGCCCATGCAGTTGGCGCTGTAGTTGTTGTAGACAATACTTTCTACACACCACTCATCCAACGCCCACTTGAAGAAGGGGCGGATGTTGTCATCCATTCAGCAACGAAATATATTGGTGGTCACAATGATGTCTTAGGTGGTTTAGTAGCCAGCAAGGGTCAAGATATCAATGAAAAATTAGCCTTCCAATTGAATACAACAGGGGCAACTTTAGATCCTTTTGCCTGTTGGTTGATCATGCGTGGACTAAAAACCTTGGCAGTTCGCTTGCAACAACATGAAAAGAACGCCAAATCCTTAGTAGAAGCTTTAGAAAACCACCCAGCAATTGAGAAAGTGTATTACTCAGGACGCGGGGGTATGGTATCGTTCGCAGTGAAAGACGCTGGAATTATTCGCGATGCCTTGAACAGCTTGAAGATTTTTACTTTTGCAGAGAGTTTAGGTGGGGTAGAAAGTTTAATTACTTACCCAGAAACACAAACGCATGCGGATATCCCAACTGAATTACGGGCACAATACGGCCTAACTGACAAGGTTTTACGGATATCAACAGGGATTGAAAATAGTGATGATTTAGTGGCAGATATTAACCAAGCTTTTAACGTTTAAAAAAGTGATCATCTGTGAGCAGTAATAGTGAAAAACGAATTTGATTAGTGTAATATAGGAAATTGTGAGTGTAAGAGTTCACAAGGGAAGGATGGAGAGAGCCATGAACTTTCAAAAACTAAAATATGCTGTTGTCGTCGCTGATAGCGGATCATTCCGTGAGGCAGCTAGACGGCTGTTCATGGCGCAATCTTCTTTATCAACGGCCATTCGTGAGTTGGAAGAAATGTATGACTTACAAATCTTCGAGCGCACAAAACGCGGTATCTTCATTACTGAAGAAGGTAGCGAATTCTTATCGTACGCCCGTGACGTCTTGTCGCAGGTATCCGTTATGGAGAATCGTTACTTAGATGCCGACCGAAAAAAATTGTTTTCTGTATCTAGTCAGCATTATGACTTTGTGTCAGAAGCTTTTGCGGTATTAGTTGCAAATGATGAAGATCGCGCCCACCATTATCGTTTATTAGAAACCTCAACAACTGATGTAATGGAAAATGTCAAAAATGCCTATTCTGAAATCGGGATTTTATACATGAATGCTTACAACCAAAAGGTCATTAAGCAGTACCTAAACCATAACGAGTTGAGCTATACAGAAATCGGGGCCTTTCAACCCCATGTTTTCGTCGGTAAACAACATCCCTTAGCAGATAGAGAAAGCCTAACCCAAGCAGATTTGCTGGCCTATCCATCTGTTACATTCGAACAGACACAAGGTTCCTCAGCCCAATTAACTGAGGAAGCATTGGACTTGGGAGAGGACTCTACACAATCAACCATTTACGTCAGCGACCGGGCGACTTCGATTAATGTCTTAGTGAAAACCGACGCTATCCTAGTGGGTACAGGTATATTGACTTCACCATTCCGTGATATGATGACCACCGTCCCTGTCACAGATGTTGAAGACAACCATATTATTTACATTCAAAACAAATACCGTAAACTATCTAGCGAAGCCGAACGATTCATTGGCATTTTGAACGACCAGTTGAATGATGTAATTGGATCTGCTGATTCTTAATCAGCACCACATTTATATCAATATTCAGGAGGAAGACAAGATGGCAGTTATCATTACATTAGCTATTTTTGTACTTGTATTGCTATTCCTAAACCGTTTAGCAGGGAAACACGTGAAATATTCAAACCGTGTCTTTATCGGATTAGGTATTGGGATTGTTTTTGGTATTATTATTCAATTACTATTTGGTTCCGATTCAAGTACAACCACAACAATTTTAGACTGGGTCAACATCATCGGGAACGGATACGTATCCTTCTTGCAAATGCTTGTTGTACCATTAATCTTCGTTTCACTAGTCCGCGCCTTTACCCGAGTAGAGGGTGAGAAGAACCTTGGCAAAATAGGTTTCAACGTCCTAGCTGTCTTAATTATCACAGTAGCCGTTGCATCCTTTATTGGCTTATCCATTGCCTTACTATTCAACTTAGACGGTGCAGAATTTACCCAAGGGGCAGCCGAAACAGCACGAATCGCTTATATCCAAGAGCGTCAAGCTGAAATCGCTGATACAACCCTACCGCAACAAATCCTGTCATTTATCCCAACAAATATCTTTGAAGACTTGGCGGGCTTACGTCAATCAAGTAACATCGCAGTGGTGATCTTCTCAGCATTCGTTGGTGTCGCTTACCTAGGTGTCGCAAGAAAACACCCAGAAGAAGCTTCATACTTCAAGAAAATGATTGATACGTTAGACGCCATCGTTTCACGTATCGTGACATTAGTCTTGAGAATGGCGCCTTATGGTATCTTTGCCTTAATGGTTAAAGCCATGGCATCATCAAGCTTCCAAGCCTTATTGAATATGGCCACATTCGTTATCGCAGCTTACGTAGCCATTATTATCATGTTCGCAATTCATGCCTTGATCTTAGCTGGTTTCAAAGTCAACCCAATCAACTACTTCAAGAAAGCATCTTCTGTATTAGGCTTTGCCTTTACATCACGTTCAAGTGGCGGGGCATTACCAATGAACATCCAAACACAAACAGAAGCTTTAGGTGTAGAAGATGCAACAGCTAACTTCGCCGGTACCTTTGGTTTATCCATCGGTCAAAACGGTTGTGCTGGTATCTACCCAACCATGTTAGTAGCTATCGTAGCCCCAACAGTGGGTATGGACCTATCTGACCCAATGGTTTGGTTAACCATTATTGGTACTGTCGTTATTTCATCATTCGGTGTAGCCGGTGTTGGTGGTGGTGCAACCTTCGCATCACTAATCGTATTTGGTACCCTAGGCTTACCAGTAGAAATCATTGGTTTAATGGTTTCAATTGAACCAATTATTGATATGGGCCGTACAGCCTTAAACGTTAACGATTCAATCCTAGCAGGTGTTGTCACTTCTAAACGTTTAGGCACCCTAAACGAAGACGTATTCAACAACCCAGACGCACAAATTGAAGTTGGTTAATAGAAACAAAGAAAGTCGTCCTTGAAAAAGGGCGACTTTTTTTGTTAGCGATAAATATATTTGTCAACGGGTATTAGAGCTGGCTTTATCGACCAAAATTTAGAGCAATTGTTTGATTATTACTCACTACTTTTTAAAAAGAACACCCAATCAGCATCGTTAGAAAACAACTGTGCTTCCCGATTGCTGGTATTAACCACTTCCACTGGCATAAAGTTTGGGACCGCCAAGGTAAGGAATTAACAGCTAAAGTCATTGATTTACTATACAAAAAATCAGATGATGGCCCGGAATCAGCCTTGAAGAATATCCATGATGCCAACTATCATATTGAACAAATTCAAGATTTGGCCATGTTACCATGTGGTTACCACCGTTACTACTACTCTGAAGATGAGATGTTACAACATTCTATTGAAGAGTTTAAAGCAGGGGCAACACGTGCACAAGTCGTGAAGAAGACTGAGCAACAATTGTTTGAATTGTATAAAGATCCAGCTTTAGACTACAAGCCTGAAGAATTAACGCAACGTGGTGGGACTTACTATTCTGACGCCGCTTGTGAGGTAATTGCTTCTATCTACAACGACAAACAGACTGTTATGGTGGTTTCTACCCAAAATAACGGGACAATCCAAGACCTACCGTACGATGCCATTGTGGAAGTATCTGCCCAAATCACTAGCCACGGCGCTGTACCATTCAATTGGGGTGAATTTATGCCAGCCGCTCGTGGGATGATCCAATTGATGAAGGGGATGGAAGAAACGGTTATCCGTGCCGCCGTTGAAGGAAATTACGGGGCAGCTTTACATGCCTTCACGATTAACCCCTTAGTACCAGGTGGTCAGATGGCTAAACGCGTCTTGGACGAATTATTATATGCTCACAAAGCGCATTTACCACAATTTGCTGACAAGATTGCTGAAATTGAAGCCAACCAACCCGATGTTGTGGCTTACGTAGACGAATTAATGCAATCGAATTAAGAGAATGTTTTTTGAAAAATGATAAGCACTTTGTCAAAATTTTTCCAATATGATAATGCTGGCTATTAAAAACCGTAAGCAGCATCTTTTTTGGCTTGAATTTCTGCTTGTACGTCTGCCATGGTGAAGACATCATCGACCAATCGTTCAATACGGAAAATGATGTCATCACTGATGATTTCGTTCCGACTGAAGTCTCGGTCTTCAATAAAGACGTACTTGTTGACGACAGTGGCCTTCATATAATTTAAGATCGGCATCAATTGGGTTTCAACCATTAAATAATGACGCGGAGAACCAGCAGTGTTGATGACGCCAACCACCTTGTCCCGGAAGGCATTCACGGGTAGCAGGTCGAACAAGTTTTTCACGGTAGCTGGGTATGAAGCTTGGAAAGTCGGCATGGTCAAGACTAAGACATCTGCAGCCATGATTGTTTTAAGGACTTGACCAGTGTCTCCAGGATATTCAAAATAATTGCGGCCATCTGAAAAGACCATGTCCTTTTCAGCCAGGTCAATTAATTCCATGTCCGCATCTGGGCGGTAGCTTTTTGCTTGTCTAATGTATTCATCTGCAGCAACACGTGATTTGGTGCCGACATTTGATCCGCTGATAACGACTGTCTTCATGGTGGGTAAACTCCTTTTTAATTATCATAATGGTTAATGAGGATTTGAGAAATTACTTATTTTTATATAGTGTAACACGTTTCGATAGGCTTGGAAAACGATTTATTTCGTTTTCGAAATAGTATGCGGATTGTTTGAATTATCATAACTTTTATTGTAACCTATAGATAATCATTTATAATATATAAACAAATTAGGAGGGGATCCGATGGGTGGTTTTAGAAGGTTTCTACAAATTATATTAACCTTAGTGGGCTTGGTTGCATTATTAGCTGCAATTGCCTTGTTTTACCCAATTCAATACCTAACACCTTTCGTTAAAGAGACTGTCTTAGGCAATACCTATGGTCAATGGGCCATGTTAGCTGGTTTAGCCTTTGTAGCCTTGGTTGTGTTAGTTGTTTTCCTACAGGCGGTTGTGGCACCAGCGAAACGTGACCACTTAGAAGTTAAAACGGATGCCGGTGTATTAAGTTTTACCAAGCATTCTGTCGAAGATACAGCAGTCCGCGCTAGCCAGCGTGTGTCAGGGGTAAAATTCCCTGAAGCAAAAGTGCGATTTGGTAAACGTCCTGAAGACACGAAAGTAAGAGTTGTTTTCCAAGTGGATGACGCAACCAATGTAATTGGCTTGGCTAGTCGGGTACAGGAACGCGTACGTGATACTGTGGCCGTTTCATTGGGGATTCCAGTTGCGGATGTTAATGTGAAGGTCAACCAAATTGACCGTAGTGTTGTTGTAGCTGAAAAACAAGCCAAACAGAAAGCTGCACCACGTGTGCAATAAGGAGGAGGGATAATATGTCAGAACGGAATAAACGAGAAGAACGTGCGATTTGGCGCCAATACAAATGGCGGATAATCGGCTTATTATCAGCCTTTATCTTTGCACTATTGTGGGTAGTCTTTACTTTCGGGACAGCCTTACTGGTATTTGTTATCGCAGCTGTCGGCTTTATCGTCGGTGCTTACTTTGATGGTGAGGTCGACTTGCGTGCCTGGTTGCGGTTCTTTATGAAATAGTCGAAGGGTTATCGGTTGATAATCAGAAATATTCACGCTATTATTAACTTATAGGTTATTTAAAGTTGGTTATATGACCAACAAAAATATTAGGAGGAATTAAATTATGGCTGAAACAAATGAACAAGTAAGACACGAAAATAATTTAGCTTTTGAGCCTCGCGTGTTAGAACGTATTGCGAATAACTCAGTTCAAGATGTTGACGGCATTTTAGAGTTGAAAGGTAACTTCACATCTGGCGTGAAAAGCTTCTTCTCTTCTGAAGATGATAAAACAAAAGGTGTAAACGCTGAAGTTGGTAGTAAAGAAGTAGCCATCGACTTAGAAGTAATTGCTGAATACGGCAAAGATATTCCTGCGGCCTTTAACCAAACAATCGAAAAAGTGAAAGCAAACGTTGAAAAAATGACTGGTTTAAGAGTTGTTGAAGTGAATATGAATGTTAACGACGTGATGACACGTGCAGATTACCAACAACAACAATCTGAAGACGAACGTCAACGCGCTGAAGAACGCCGTCGTGCCCACCAAAATGGTGAATTTACAGATGGTTCAAGAGTACAATAATAACTAGCATACATGGATAGCTAGTATCTATTATCATGTGTAGGAGGGGTCGGCTAAGTGCCGATCCTTTTCTTATCCCCAAAATTTAGGTAAGATAGAGACAAGAAAAGCGGCATTTTAAATTGGAGGGTTAAAGATGAAAACAATGATTTTACTAGGTGAAGGTTACGAAGAAGTAGAAGCAATCACAGTGATTGATTACCTACGTCGAGCACAGATCCCAATAGATATCGTATCTATCAACGAAACGCTATCGACAATTGGTGACCATGGCATTGAGATTATGGCAGATAAACTGTTAGATGATATTGATACTGACAGCTATGACATGGTGATTACGCCTGGTGGGCGCCCAGGTGCAGAAAAATTGGCCAAGGATAAAAGAGTAACTGACTTGATTGCCAAACAAATCGCGGCTGATAAATACGTTTCGAGTATTTGTGCCTCACCAATCGTTCTTGAAGCAGCAGGCGTCACTAAAGACTTGGAAGGGACATGCTACCCAGGTTTCGAAGACCAAGTGCATTACAAGACCTTCCACGAAGATATCACCTACTACGATGAAAACCATAAAGTATTGACCTCACGTGGACCAGCCACAGCAGTTTATTTTGCTTTGGACATTATTCGAATTCTAAAAGGCGATGCTAAAGCACAAGAGGTTGCTGATGGTTTATTATTACCAATAGTTGAAGAGAAAAAGGGGTAACGTATTATGGCTGACAAGCCTCTGGTAAAAATGGTGCGGGGTTACCAAAAGTATATTTCCCCAATGTTTCCACCGACTTGCCGCTACTATCCATCGTGCTCAACTTATATGATTCAAGCAGTCAATAAACATGGCACGCTTAAGGGGGCAGCTATGGGTACAGCGCGTATTATTCGTTGTAACCCAATGGTGCCAGGGGGGCTAGATCCAGTACCAGACCATTTCACTTTACGTCGCAACCGTGAGGAAATGTCTGACGAAGACCGGGCATATTTGATTGCACAAATGGAGAAACATGACCACCATCATGAAGTAGAATAGTAGCAAAAGACGTGGCGAAAGATATTTTGCCACGTCTTTTTTTGAAATTAAAATAGGAAGGTAGCGGGAAATGATACTTAGCTTAAAAAGATTCGCCCTTTTTCAAAAAAGGGGTTTACCTTTGCCTTAGGGCAGGCTTTATTATATATATTGAGAGGTGAGCTGGATGTATACGATAGGAGAATTGGCTGAGTTGGCTGGTGCGACAAGGAAAACCTTGCGCCACTGTGAAAAGATTGGTTTATTAGAACCACAAGCTTTATCTGAGGCAGATTACCGGGTCTAATAATGTTTATATGCATATATATTTTGTAAAAAGTACAAAAAAATAGCGTATGGTAATCGCCATACGCTATTTCATATGATTAAGGATGCTCACATTCCGATAAACGATTTGTGTCACACCTTGATAATCGGGTTCGCACGACCAGCTCAAGCCTGCTTCAGACTAATTTGCAGCTGATTACATCAGCTACTGCATTATTCTTCCAGCATTATTTAGCTTAGCGGTCTCACTCACACCTTGTTTTTATTCTACGCCGAATTCTTTGCTTACTTGATCTGCGATTCGTTTCGCGTAGTTGTATGCTTCTTCGTCTGTTTGGGCTTCTACCATAACACGTAATAGGTTTTCTGTTCCTGAAGGGCGTACTAAGATACGGCCATTGCCGGCCATTTCTGTGTTCACTTCATCAATAACTTGTTGTACCGTTGCAGAATTCATTGCTTCTGTTTTACCTTCACGTGTTACACGCACATTGATTAATTCTTGAGGGTAAGTTTTCATTTCACCAGCTAATTCAGATAATTTTTTACCTGAAGTTTTTAATACATGTAGTAATTGTACTGCTGATAAAAGGCCGTCACCTGTGTTATTGTAGTCCATGAAGATTATATGACCTGATTGTTCTCCACCAAGGTTATAACCGTGTTCACGCATTTCTTCAACTACATAACGGTCACCAACTTTAGTTTGTGGAGCTTTCATACCAGCTTCTTCAACAGCTTTGTGGAAACCAAGGTTAGACATTACAGTCGATACAATGGTATTATCATTTAATTTACCACGTTCGTTTAAGTATTTACCACAGATGAACATCATTTGGTCACCGTCTACTAGGTTACCTTCTTCGTCAACTGCTAAACAGCGGTCGCCGTCACCATCGAAGGCCACACCGACATCAGCACCTGTTTCTTTTACAAGGGCTTGTAATTTCTCTGTATGTGTTGAACCAACACCTTCGTTGATGTTGATACCATCTGGAGAAGTCGCCATTGTTGTAAAGTCAGTACCTAAGTCAGCGAATAAACGGTTAACTAATGGTGAAGTGGCACCATTAGCGCCATCAACAGCTACTTTAATACCCGATAAATCACCAGAAATTGTTGATGCTAGGAATTCTAAGTATTTACCAACTGCACCTGGGTTAGCAATCACTGTCCCTAACCCTTCAGCTGATGGACGTGGTAACGTATCTTCTTCTTGGTCTAATAATGCTTCGATTTCTTCCTCTTGAGCGTCAGACAATTTGAAGCCGTCAGAACCAAAGAATTTAATCCCATTGTCTGGTGCAGGGTTGTGGCTTGCTGAAATCATGACACCAGCAGTTGCACCGGTAGTACGAGTTAAATAAGATACAGCTGGAGTTGTAATAACGCCTAATTGTTGCACTTCAATCCCTACTGATAATAAACCAGCAGTTAAGGCTTGCTCTAATAATTGACCTGAGATACGTGTATCGCGGGCAACTAGAACACGCGGATGTTCCATTCCTTCTGGTGCATGTTGCATTAACACGTGACCACCAAAACGACCCAATTTAAATGCTAATTCTGGTGTTAATTCTTCATTCGCTAAACCGCGAACCCCATCAGTACCAAAATATTTTCTCATAATTTACTCCTTTGTTTTCGAAAGTGAATATCGATTTTGTCGTCGATTTCGTTATAGTATAACATTTACTGATTCATAATTAAAAATTATAGATATGTTTCTTGCCTTGAAAAAAGGCAGTCTAGATTACACTGGTTAATACTAGGAAAAACTAGCTAAAAAAGCAAGTATTCCGTTAAAGACTTTTGCGCTAGAAGAGCTAGAGACGCTTTCTGAGCTTGTTGAATTGATTTGGTCGGCTTGGACATTGCCGTTGCCATTTTGTAAGTTGTTACTGACGCCAGTCGTTACGCCAACCTCGCTTGTGCTTGAACTGGTGCTGTCGCTGATGTCGCTATCACTTGTCGTATCTTCTTCAATAGTGGATTCATTACCGCTAGTGCCGCTTTCGCTACTCGTAGCACTTTCTTCGCTAGACTCGCTCGAAGCGGTGTCTGAGCTGTCGCTATCCTCATCGCTTTCTGATGAGGCACTAGATGACGCGCTAGATGATGACGAAGACGAAGACTCGGTAGCGGTTGGCACCACCTGGACCCGAACGCTTGAAGGATCTGAACCCGTTACACCATCAGGTAGGACAATGGGCGCGTCTACAGTAGTCCTTGTTGTAATCCCTGATACATCAACGGTTGCAGACACGCTTTCAGTGCTATTGATGGTATCGTAGTCACCAGATAAAGTCGCGTTTTGGCTATCTAAAATCGTTGCTTCATAGGTGTAGCCTTCGCGTTCGTTGGTGATATTGGCTTCAATAGGGACCGACACACCTTCAGGCGAAACTTGAACGGTCACGTCAACCTCACTTGGATCGGTGTTGATATTCAAGATATCACCGTCCGCATTTTCTGTAATGACAGTGGCGGTTGTGGTGTAGTCTTCAGATAAGTTATCTGGAATATTTACGACTGTATAAACTTGGCTCACGCTTTCAATGTCAGATGTCGAACCAGTTAAGGTGACAGAATCTTGGCTTAAAGACACATCTGTAATTTCGTAACCATCCGCAACTGCAGATTCATTAGACATTTCCACTTGGACTGGATATTCAGTTGTTTGTAGCGAATCGATTGAAATATTGACGCTTGAAGGTGAAATCTCATAAGAAACGGCTTCTGAAACATTTTCCAATTGTAATTGGATGTAATGAGACCCTTCGCCTAGATCGGTTAAGTCTTCTGTGATGACGCGGAAGTCATCGGCTTCAAGTGTTTGTTCGATTAAGTTTTTTGGTCCAGATAAACTGACAGAAACGCTATCTGGTAGACCAGTGACGTAATACGCATCCACGTTTCCATCTATATAAACAGGCACGTTATAAATCGTTTCCGTTGTCGCTTCGCTGACGTTTTGGAAGAAAGTCACTGGGTTTTCCGAATACTGCTCAGCCTTCACATATACAAACATTAAGATAGATAAGAAGAGCGATAATATTAACAGGGCAATTCGATTGTTATAAAACTTATTGATCATCTGACTTGCCACCTCCTGTTAATTGGTTAAACCAGTTAGTTAAGAAGTTATCATTCGCTTCCTCATCAGTAGTGTTGATGAAATTGTCCGCTAGAATGGTGTACAACTCATCTTGACTAAGGTCGCGGGTAATCTCGCCACGTTCAGTAATTGAAACACCACCTGTTTCTTCTGAGACGACGATAGTGATGGCATCTGTTACTTCACTTAAGCCGACAGCAGCTCGGTGTCTAGTCCCTAATTCTTTAGGAATCTCCGAGTTTTCTGAAAGTGGCAGGTAAGAAGCGGCAGAAGCAATTTCTAAATCTTGAATAATCACGGCACCATCATGTAGGGGCGTATTTGGGATGAAAATGTTAATCAATAATTGAGATGAGATGGCTGAATCTAATCGAATTCCAGTAGCTGCGTATTCATTTAAGGGTTGCGAACGTTGTAGGGAAATCAAAGCACCAATCCGTCGTTTACCCATGTACTCGCAAGCTTCAACTAAATCGCGCACCATTTTTTCGTTTGGATTGCGGGCCCCAGCTTCACGTTTACCAGCAAAGAATTGTTGTCCTAAATGATCTAATCCTCGTCTGATTTCAGGTTGGAATATGACAATCGCACCAACGACAGACCATTGGATAATATTGTTCATGATCCAATCTACCGTCTTCAACTGGAAGAGGGTGGAAATAATTTTAATCAGCAAGAAGATGAAAACCCCGTTCAAAATATTGAAGGCTTTCGTATTCTTTAGAATCTTCAAGAGCTGGTAGATAAACAACCAAACAATCAAAATATCAATTAGATTGAAAACATTCGTCCAGGAAATAATACCAGACCAATCTATTTGCATGCGTCTATCCTCCATTCTAAGTTTTCTCACTATAAAGTATACCATATCAGCCTTTTATCGATAGAAACTTAAGACACATTTTCCAAAAATGTTTATAATGGTAGAAACAAGTAAACTGGAGTGAAGGAGGGATGGCATGTTACTAGGACAATTGATTATGGATGCGAGACAAGTTACTCGAAAAGAATGCAAACGCCTATTGAAAGATGGCCATGTCACCGTTGACGGCCAAGTTGTCACACAATTCGCCACCGTTGTTGATCCTAGCTGGCAAGAAATTACCGTCGACCAAGTAGTAATTGATCGCCATTTTGGCCATACATATTACTTGGTCCATAAACCCAAAGGCTACCTGTCAGCCAATAAAGACCAGACCCACCCAACGGTCATTGACCTGATTCAACCAGCAGATAATCCCGGCGATTTAGCGATTACCGGCCGTCTAGACCGCGATGCTCATGGACTTGTCTTCGTCACCAACAACGGCCAGCTCCATTACATCTTCCAACAACCCAAATTTGATATTCCAAAAACCTACCGCGTCAACGTGAATGGCCTTATTGATGGCAAAATGGTCGCACAATTTCAAGCGGGTATCATTTTTCAGGATGGCACGATCTGTAAAGCAGCAAGGCTTGAAATCATTTCGGCAAGCCCATACTCCTCAACTGGTTTAGTCACGATTTCAGAGGGGCGCCGCCACCAAGTGAAGAAAATGTTCCTTGCTTGCGGGGTAAAAGTCACAGACTTATACCGACAAAAAATTGGCGATTTAAGTATTGACGGCCTAGTGGAAGGGGGGTATCGCCGACTAAATGAAGCGGAAATCCAGTCACTCAAAAGCATCTTTCCTCTATATAATAAACGTAAAGAAAGTTGAGGGAAAAAGGCGGTAAAATAAGTCCAAAAAATTTTTTAAAAAACTTTTGGCCAAACTGTTGAAATCTATAATTTCTGATGCTATACTAATCAAGTACGATATTTTTGAGGCAAGAAAACTCAAGAATACCACCATATGGAGGGATAGCGAAGTGGCCAAACGCAGCGGACTGTAAATCCGTTCCTTCGGGTTCGAAGGTTCAAATCCTTCTCCCTCCATTACATTGGGATATAGCCAAGCGGTAAGGCAACAGACTTTGACTCTGTCATGCGTTGGTTCGAATCCAGCTATCCCAGTAATATGAATCAAGAGGACTAGGCGAGAGCCTGGTCTTTTTTTATTGCTTTGAAATAAGTAAATACCCGATAGCTTATCTAAATATTTGTATTATTAGACATTTAAAAAGAATATTTTGCAATTATCATATGTCATATTACAGAACGATTGCGATTTGACATGAATTTAAAACACTTATATTAAGGCTTTATTAGGGACTTTGTTTATTTAATTCATAATAAAAACGCATAATTTTCCGGTAATATGACATCATTTGTGAGAACAATTGTGATTATCACTTTATGTATATAATTTTAGCGCTATAGTGTTACAAAGTTGTTACAAATTTACATAAGGTTTTCAAAAACCCCGGATTTAATGTCAAGGCAGTTAAGAGGCTTTAACAGATGCCTGATTTACATGACTTAAAAAAAGGCCCGTGTTAAGATATTGCTTGTAGATGAGACAGGTGTTCTTTATCTAGAATATAGCCGCACGATAAAGATGCGGTAAATAGCGGGTCATCCACTAGATGGCAGCTGACAACTTAAAAAAATAAAATTAAAAAGCAGTATTCTTATTAAGGAGAGTATTTACACATGAAATTGAACAAAATTATCTTAGGTACGTCATTTGCATTAGCAGGTTTATTCGCTGCTACAAACAACAATAACGTAGAAGCGGCTACTTGGTCTGCTCGTACAGTTGCTGAAGTTTCAGCTGACTTAGAAGCTACAGACGATACAACAACTTCATACACTATCCAATACGGTGATACTTTAGCAACTATCGCTAAAGCATCTGACGTAAGTGTAGATGCATTAGTTGCAATCAACGATATCCAAAACGCTAACGTAATCTTCCCAGGAACTAAACTTTCATTTACAAAAGATGAAACAACTGGTGAAGTTAACGAAGTAACTGTAGAAGATTCTGTATCAGAAGAAGCAACTACTTACTATGTAGCTGAAGAAGAAGTAACTGAAACAACTTACGAAGCGCCAGTTGAAGAAACTACATATGAAGCACCAGCAGAAGAAACAACTACTGTTTCAACAACTTCATACTCTAGCAGTTCAGCTAAAGACATCATTATGCAACGTGAATCAGGTGGAAACCCTACTGCAACAAATGGTCAATACTATGGTTTATTTCAATTAGGCGACCACTTAATTAGTGACGGTGCGTCTGTCGCTGAACAACATAGAGTAGCGGATAATTACGTTGCTGAACGTTACGGTTCATGGGATGCTGCTTTAGCATTCTGGAATGCTAACGGTTTTTACTAAGATAAAGTTTCTTCTATAAGAAATTTTATTTAAAATACAACCAAATGAGTCAGGTTTTTCCTGGCTCTTTTTTGTATGCTTGCAATCTAATTAGCGGATAACCTATATAGCTTCTTAAGAGAAGGTTAAATTATAGGCATTAACATCTAAAAAGATTGACAATATCTTTTTGTATTTATAGAATGTAATGAGCTATTACTTTTAATAAAATCTCAAACGTAATTTTTGGGATAGCGCCAGGCTTGCTTAGCAAGTGACGAGGACTGAATTGATCGAAATATTCGGCGGATGATTCAGGGGTTGTACAATCCACAGGTGGGAAAAAAGTAAGGCAATCAATGATCTAGACCATCATTTTGCCTTATCAAATTACCGCCACGTACGTAGTAGCCAAATATAAATTGCGATAAGACACCTATATGAATAGGGTCTAATTTTATGTCGCCAAATTAGGAGGAAACTGCAACATGTGTGGTATTGTAGGTTATATTGGAAATGGATCAGCTCAAGAGGTATTATTAAACGGTTTAGAGCGTTTAGAGTATCGTGGATATGATTCAGCAGGTGTATACGTTGTTGATGGAAATGGTCAAAACGGTCATTTATTCAGAGAAGAAGGACGTATCGCTAAACTACAAAGTGAAGTGGACATGACATTAGATGCCCACACAGGTATTGGACATACACGTTGGGCAACACACGGGGAACCAAGTGTTCGTAACGCCCATCCACATCAATCATCAACAGGCCGTTTCACATTAGTACATAACGGTGTCATTGAAAACTACCGTGAAATGAAAGAAGATTTCTTATCTGACGTGACTTTCCACTCAGATACAGATACAGAAGTAGCTGTTAACTTAATCGAACACTTCGCATTAACAGAAGGCTTAGATGCAGAAACTGCATTCTTAAAAGCCTTAAACGTGATTGAAGGTTCATACGCATTTGCATTAATCGATTCAGAACAACCAGGTGTTGTTTTTGCAGCGAAAAACAAATCACCTTTATTAATCGGTAAAGGTACTGACTTCAACACAATCGTTTCTGATGCAATGGCATCAATCGATTTAACTGACCAATACGTTGAAATTCATGACGGTGAAATGGTTATCTTAACTGAAGAAAACGTTACAATTAAAAACCTAGCTGGCGAAACAATCGAACGTGCACCATATACTGCACAATTAGACGCTAACGACTTAGATAAAGGGACATACCCTTACTACATGATCAAAGAAATCGACGAGCAACCAGCTGTAATGCGTCGTATTATCCAAGAATACTCTGACGATAACAACGAATTAACAGTTGACCAAGAAATCATCGATGCAATTAATGCAAGCGACCGTATCTACATCATCGGTGCAGGTACTTCAATGCATGCAGGTTTAGTTGGTAAAAACATCATCGAAAAAATGGTTAACATTCCAGTTGAAGTTCATGTAGCATCTGAATTTGCTTACAACATGCCGGTATTGAGTGAAAAACCATTCTTCATCTACTTAACACAATCTGGTGAAACTGCAGATAGTCGTCAAGTATTGGTTCAAACCAACAAATTAGGCTACAAATCGTTAACAATCACTAACGTGAAAGGTTCTACTTTATCACGTGAAGCTGATTACACATTATTATTACATGCAGGTCCAGAAATCGCTGTAGCATCTACTAAAGCATACACTGGTCAAATCGCAGTAATGGCTGTATTAGCTGAAGCATTACGTCGCGACTTAGGATTCGAAGCACAATTTGATATGGAACATGAACTATCAATCATCGCCAACGCTATTCAAGTAATGATCGATGATAAAGATGAAATTCATGAATTAGCAACTGAGTTATTCACTGACAAGGCATCTGCCTTCTACATCGGTCGTGGAATTGACTACGAAGTAAGTCGTGAAGCTGCCTTGAAAATAAAAGAAATTTCATATATTCAAGCTGAAGGTTTCGCTTCAGGTGAATTGAAACATGGTACAATCTCACTTATCGAAGATGGTACGCCAGTGGTTGGTGTAATCACTCAAGAAAATACCGCTGCTCACTCTCGTGGTAATATTGAAGAAGTGCGTTCTCGTGGAGCGAATACATTAATCATCTCTATGGATGGTTTAGACCGTGAAGGTGACGATATTGTCATCCCATCAGTAGAACCATTGTTATCTGCACTTGTATCAGTAATTCCAACACAATTATTAGCATACTATGCCTCATTAGACCGCGGATTAGATGTAGATAAGCCACGTAACCTAGCAAAATCAGTAACAGTAGAATAATAAACCTTATCACGAATTACATTTTCGCGCTTAACTCGTTTGATTGTCTAATCATGTGAGAAATAGGGTGGGAAAGCATTGTTTTTGAATCAATGCCACCTATGCGAAAAAGGCCAAGCAATTAGCCATTGCTTGGCCTTTTTTATCATTCATTTATGATATGGAGACTGTTTTTGATTACATTCTTAAATATTAGCCGTCTATACAATAGTCTTTATTCATTACATCATGATTGGTTAGAATATAAAAGGTTCTATAATAAATAGTGTTGGTGAGATTCAATTGAGTCTCATCGGCACTATTTTTGTGTACGCAAAAATAGGACATGATATCCTTATTTCAAGTAAACCTCGACGAATACTGAAAGAAGGAAAATTCATGTCCCATATAACTATTATAAAACAACTTTGCGGAATTCTCGACAATAATATTCACATTGGTGTACCAGAGGGAATGACTCTGCTTCCAACTGAAAAGTATCAAGATGTGAATTATATAGTCGTTGAAGGCGTCTTAACCTACAAGCCTAAGGCTTGTATCCAATGTGGTGTAAAG
>NZ_JBSEYI010000016.1:0-40460 GCF_053627715.1 Aerococcus sp. 150760013-2 | reverse complement strand
GTAGTTCTCACTACTTTTAATTGTTGGAATCAAATGATTCCATACACAATTTTTGGTTTGTCTTCTTTGTTCAGTTTTCAAAGGTCTATTTCGTCACCTTGCAGCAACTCGTATATCATATCATCTTCATTCAAGAATTGTCAAGGGAAACTTTTAAAAAGTTTTTCAACACTTTGTTGAATACTTGTTTCCTTAATGAAGCGACTTGGCTATCTTACCTTACTAGTTGACGTCTTGTCAACAAGTAATTTAAGAAATATTTTTGTTTGTTTTGAGAGCTAAAATAGCGCTCCCGACAACTACTTAACAATACCATGATATAAATCAGAATGTCAATAAGTATTTTTCAAAAATATTTGCTCGAAATGTCCCTCTCAGAACTATTTCCGTAACAAGAATTATAGCAAGTATTCTATTTCTATACAAGCGCAAATTAAATAAAAATCCAAAAAAATTGTTTATTCAAATAATAAAAGAACGCCAACCCTTGATAGATTTGCGTTCTTTTATTATTTTATGCATTTTACGGCAGTCTATTTCCTGCACTCTGATAGATTTCATACCATTCTTGACGGGTAAATTGAATATCGCTCGCTTTGGCATAATTTAAAATCCGGTCGATATTGGTAGTTCCTAAGACAACTTGAGTATTCCCTGGAATTCTGAGTAACCATGCAATAGCTGCAGCTTCATTGTCTAGACCATAACGACCCCCGATTTCGCTTAGCTTATCATTCAAGCCTTTATAGGAAGGATCGCTGAATATTACCCCATTTTCTCCTTGAATTGGTGACCACGCTTGGATTGCCATATCGTGCAGCCTTGCATAATCGATTAGTTCCCCACCACGGTTCACCCCTTCGTCAGCTTTGGTATTTACACTGAAACCATAATCAAGCGCCAGTGTGTGGGCTGGAGATAATTGGATTTGGTTAGCAACTAAATCTTGTTTGACATATTTCTTCAATAGATCAACTTGAATTGGCGTATGATTACTTACACCGAAGTGGCGAACTTTACCGCTCGTTTCCAATATATCGAAGGCTTTCGCAATTTCTTCTGGTTCCCATAGAGCATCGTTACGGTGTAATAGTAGAATATCTAGATAGTCTGTTTGTAGTCTCTCTAAAGATTCATCTACTGAGTGTAAGATATGTTCTTTTGATAAGTCGAAGAAGTTTTGTTCATTGTTGTTATAGGTACCTGGAAGGTAAATCCCTACTTTAGATTGCAGAATGATATTTTCTCTTGGGATGTCTAAGCCAGCAAAGGCTTGGCCGAATAATTTTTCCGCCCCACCTCTTTCTCTTGCGTAAATGTCTGCGTGGTCGAAGAAGGTTAAACCTGCGTCATAGGATTGTTGGATTAAGTCTTGGACTTCTTCTACTGATTTACCTTCAATCCGCATACAACCTACTGCTAGATTGGGTGCTGTTAAACCATTTTGCCCTAATGAGATATGTTTCATATATTTACCTCCGATTCAGTTTAAGAAAACGTTTTCTTGTTACTGGTAAAATTATACTTGTTTTCTGGTCAAATGGAAACAAAAGCATCTGTTCCATCGAAATATCTGGTCCCAGACTTAAATGGTGTCTGTTCGGATAAATTTTGTTTGTCGGTAGGATAGGCAGAGCATGATAATCGTTCCAACCCATAAGATGGGGATCATCACACTGACACTTGTGGTATAAAAGCCGACAATAATAGCGATAATTGCAGGTAATCCCATGGCGGTTGCGACCATGCCTAAACAGTATTGGAAGGAGAATAAGTCATGGAATTTGTTTTTTTGTAAAATATTCAACCGTGAAACAATAATCGTTAAGCCCCCTAAACCAAGAATAAAGATGGTCAGCTGACGGGTCATGACCAGGATCTGCTTACTTTGGGTATTCACTTCCGTTTGATAGCTGACCCGTAAACTTTCGATAAAAGTCGCATTATCAGTCATATAGTCATTCAAGTCTAATGGTAGATTAGCTGTATAGCGCGTATCTTGGTCTGTTTGATAAACGAATTGGTCTGACAGGATCAAGAGTGACTTGTCATTCCCCTTTAAGTAGCCGTCTAAATTATCCGCACTGGGGAAAATGACTACTTGTAATTGGACACCGTCAATAACGATGTCCGACTGGTCTGATTGAAAGGCGCCATTGTCATAGGTAAAATTCGATAATTCGCTGACTGTTTCTTCTGGGATAATGGTCTGTAATTCTTCAAAGGCATTATTAACTGTCCCGTCTTCAACGGGCTCGAAACTTCTGGCAAAGGGCCAGGTCATGATAATCGACCAAACAACCATTACAAGGATTGACTTCCACCAGGTCATTAGGTGACGGTGGTAGAAGATATTAGCTGGACTGAACATGTCTTTCACATAGTGTATTGGAAACATTTAAATGAATCGCTCCTTTTTAGTGGTGACTCTATTATAACTGAACTTGGCTTTAACTAGGCAAGCTTTTACTTTGTCGTGTAGTGGCGGAACTTATGCTAAAATGAAAGTATTCTAATGTACAAAATTTTCAGTTAAAGAAGGAAGGCACAGTATATGAAACAAATAGATAAAAAGATTGCCATTATCGGACTAGGCAATATGGGAACAGCGATTTTAAACGGCTTGGTACAATCGGACGAGATTGATAACCAACTGATTGCTGGTTCACGGGCTAACCCTGAAAAAGCTGAAGCGGACTCAGCTAAGTATGGTTTCGCCATTTTGACAGATAATAAGGAGACGGCTAAGGGAGCGGACGTGGTTGTCCTTGCGGTAAAACCTTATTTAATCAAGGATGTGGTGGATGAAATCAAACCAACACTCACTGCGGAGACGATTGTGATTTCGGTTGCGACGGGCTACAGTTTGGCTGACGCGGCTGTACAGCTAGGGGATTCTGCGAAATTCGCTCGGGTGATGCCTAATATTCCAGCGCAAGTTGGGGAAGGAATTTCCGGTGTTGTCTATAATGAAAACTTGTCGACAGTGGATAAGGAGTTAATTATGCAAATTCTCCATACTTTTGGGTCAGCGGAACAGTTGACCGAGAACCAGTTGGACGCCTTTACAGGGATTGCAGGTTCGAGTCCAGCTATTGTCTTCATGATTATTGAAGCGATGGCGGATGCTGGTGTGGCAAAAGGATTAACTAGACCTCAAGCCTTTGCCTTTGCAAAACAAGCGGTTAAGGGGGCAGCTCAGTTGGCGATTGAATCGGACTTACACCCTGGCGCTTTGAAGGATGCGGTCTGTACACCAGGCGGAACAACAATTGAAGAAGTTCGTACTGCTGAATCAATGAACCTGCGCTCAACAATTATCGAAACGATGATTGCGGGTATTGAAAAGTCGGAAAGTTTATAATTTGTGTAAATTGCTGAAAACTTGCTTTTATTGCTAGCTTTCAGGGCCATTGCCTAGTAATATGGATAGTTGAAGAGATACTACAAAATGATGAAGAACATTAAAAAGGATTGAATAAAAATGAAACTTGGTGCCAGGATGTTTAAGACAGGTCTTGGGGTAATGCTCAGTATTTTAATTGCTGACTGGTTACCCTTTGTTGAACCTGTCATCCCTGCCTTTACTGCCATCATCGGTTTACAACAAACTGTTAGAGGATCTATCGATACCTTCTTCAACCGTGTTATGGCGGCGATACTTGGAGGTATCGTTGCTGTAGTCATGGTGAACTTTTTCGGTAATTCCCCTATTATTATTGGGGTGACCGTGACGATTTTTATTGGGATTTTGCGGGCGCTTAATATGGCCAACGTTATCTCCTTAGCGACCATTACCCTTGTTGTGATTATGCTGCGCGACCAAGATATGATTATCACCTCTGCCATCGCCCGTGTGGTTGAGTCATTACTTGGGGTGACCGTTTCCCTATTAGTAAACGTCTTTGTTTTGCCACCTAAATACGACGCCATTCTATACGAAGAAGTCAATAAAACCTCTAGTGAAATCTTAGTGCGTTTAAGAGCCATTCTTCGCAAAAACGGCGAATACTCTACCCTAACCTCAGATATCGCCTGGGCAGAAAATCGTATCGCACAAAGTCACAGCCTATATGCACTCCTAAAAGATGAGAACGTATGGTCTAAACGAAAACTACCCATGTTAAAACGAAAACTCGTTGTTTTCCGGGCTTTAATCGTTTCACTAGAACAAGCACTGGCCTTATTATCCGTCTTACATACCCATACCAATGTCATGTTCCAATTACCAGAAGAACTACGGATCCAAATCCGCGAACGGATTGAGACTCTATGTTCAGCTCACGAACAAATCTTCTTGAAATTTGACGGTCGAATCTCACCCTTAGAAGTGAATTTCTTCCAACCAACCCAAGGGTACCGGCAAGACTTAATGGACTCTATCTTCGAATACGCAGCCATTAAACAAACCGCTACCCAAGAAGAATTCGAGCGATCAAACGCCTTAATGTTAATCACCGGCCAATTGGTATCTTACGAAGAGTCATTAATTAAACTAAACACCCTGATTCGTTCATATAGAATCCACCATGACGAAGACGAATACCAAGCAGACTCACTAGAAGGCATCGAATAACTCACATGTCATCAAAACAAAATATGGGCCATTTTAAAAGGAGGGGTTGAGACAATAGTCTCAACCCCTCCTTTTTTTGAATGTGCAGTTAATTTCGTGGTCATAATATCCTTTTGAGCAATAAGAACCCTACTAAGGATGCGCTGAAGTATAGCAGTCAGTGGGAGCTCGCTCCCTCAGACTGAATCTTCAGACTAGAAATCAGACTTTGGCTGATTTCTAGTCCCCACTGCTAGTCGAGTTTTCAAGGCAAACAAGTGTCCATTTCAAAATAACTTGCGACACACATTGTGTGCCACGGCATTATTATTCCAGTGTCTCCTGTCTCAATGCCCTGGATCACATCTTAATTTTAAGACAATGATAAGATAACGTGGAAGCCGAAGTCTTCTTTTTAAAATTAGCTATTATTCCACTCTTTCTAAAATCAAGGTAGAAAGAACTGATACCTTAACATCCGCATTACCTTTGATTAAATCCGCAAAGGCATCGCCAACCATTTTGTTATCGCGGGCAATTGGTCGCCAGCCACCGTCTGGTATCCATACTTTTACATCATTCAATTGGCCGTTAAAAATCACTACTAATTCATGACCTAAGCCGTGGTAATGCACGCCTATGATTTGGTAGTCTGACTTAATCACGGTTACATTTTCAAAAATTTTTTGCTGGTTTTTCTCTGTAAAGAATGGGTATTTCTTCCGCAATGCCAATAACCCCTTAAAGTAGTTAACTGCATCATAATTTGAAGCCATTAAATCCCAGTCCATGCAGTTGATTTCGTCACCTGAGTTATAGGAATCCCTTACCCCATGCTTAGTCCGGAAGAATTCTTGACCAGAATGAAAGAACGGAATACCGGCTGACAAGGCGATAATCGAATTTCCTAATAGTTGTCGTCTTTTACGCAGTCTGACTGGTTCTTCGCCGTGAGACAAGGCAATTTTATCCCGTAAAGTATAGTTATCATGCACTTCAATATATTGGATTAGTTGTTGGGCTTGGGTCACGTTGGCATCACGCTTTGACAAGTTACCCCCACCTAAGAATGATGCAAGGACGGCTTGTTCTGTCATAAATTTACCCGTGATAAAACCTGGATCCGTTGCATCCCCGTAGTCCGATCCACGTACTTGATCGCGGAGTTGGTCATTAAAGTAAGAAATATGAGGGGTTTTATAAGCATTACGAAGGATAGCCTTTTTGTCAGAAGATAAAAGAGTTTCTAAGTCCCAACCTTCACCGTACATTAAAATGGATGGATCAATCTTATCCAGGGCCTCGCGGATCAAATTCAGGGTTTCAATGTCGTGAAGCCCCATTAAATCGAAGCGGAAACCATCAATATGGAATTCTTCAGCCCAGTAAGTAATGGATTCAATCATGTAACGGCGGAACATCAAACGAGTTGAATCCGTCTCATTTCCTACACCTGACCCATTCGATAAGTCGCCATTTTTGTTGTAGCGGAAATAGTAGTAAGGAACAGTTAAACCAAGCGGATGACGTTCATGTTCATAGACATGGTTGTAGACAACGTCCATCACGACGCGAAGTCCTTTGGCATGCAAGGCTTGGACCATTTCCCGCATTTCTTTCAATCTGGCTACTGGATCTCTTGGCGACATTGAGTAGGAACCCTCTGGCACATTGTAATGCATGGGGTCATAGCCCCAGTTGTAATTATCTGGTCGATCAGACAATTCATCTACCGTTACAAAATCAGCCATTGGCATTAACTGCAAGTGGGTAATCCCTAGATCAGCAATATAATCTAGGGCCGTGGCAAATTCGTTGGCTGATTTAGTGCCACTTAGCGCAAGGCCAGCAAATTTACCGCGTTTTTCCTTGGGTACACCGGAATTGATATTGGAGGTGAGGTCCCGGACGCTCGCTTCATAGATGATGGCATCACGTGCGTTAGCAAACGGTGGGCGTTTGTCATCTTCCCAGTCATCCGGGTAACCTTCATCTAAATCGACAATGACAGACCGGGCGCCATTAACGGTAACGGCTCGTGAGTACGGGTCTTGGGTGATTTCAACGGTTGAATTAGGGAAGAAAATCCGGTACATATAAGGAACATTTTTGTAATCACCTTCTAACCGAACGGCGTAGGTACCGGTTTCTAGTTCTTCTTCCATCTGGATAGCTTCATATTCGTCAGACGTGTCAGATTTGTATAAGAGTAATTCAACATCAATCGCTGTTGGGGTCCAAATACGTAAGAGCGTACTGGTTTTTGAGTAAGAGTAGCCGAGAAATCCGTCATAGTAATAAGCCTTATCAAAAGCATCCGACTCCATGGTTTCGCGCATGCGCAGACTAATTAATTCAGGATCTGCCGTTTCAATTAAATCAAAAATCTCTTGGATAGTTGCAATATCTTTTGCCATAATTGCCTCTTTTCTTCAGCTCGAAAAATGTCTGATTTACATTAAGTTTATCATCTTTATTTTATCGACTTTTCTACTAAAAGACTACAAAAAAACACCCTAGAAGGTGAATTCCCGTCCATTCAGTACAATATCACCATTTTTTGGTTATATCAGTGAATGTGGGTGCCCTTTTAAGGTGTTTTATCTTGTTGTATTACTTTAAATCATGCTGAATTGATTATTCTGAAACAGATGTTTCATCTGAAGTAGATTCTTCTTCAATAACACTCTCTTGAGATGTATCAGTTGCTTCACTTGATGATTCACTTGATGATTCACTCGACTCAGACCAACCGTAATCAGGTTCTGGTTCAGAGTAGTAGTAATCTTCTTCAGCCGCCGCATCTTCTGCTGCAATTGATTCTGAAATATATGCTGCTTCAGCTGCCGCCGATTCTTCCGCTGCGATTGATTCTGATTCGGCGATTGATTCTGATTCGGCAATAGAAGCATTTTCAGCATCGATTGATGCTTGTTCTTCTGCTGCAATTGATTCAGCTTCTGCATCTAATGATGCTTGTTCTTCCGCTGCGATCGATTCTGATTCTGCTTGAGCATCTAGTTCCGCTTGCATTTCAGCAACGTCTTCATTTGCACCGTCATAACCATCAGTGGCATTGATTTGCGTATCTTCAATTTGGGCCATTAAAGTGTTAGCCATTAATTGACTCGCTTCTTCAGAGAAACCTTCATCTGTAAAGCTATTTTCAAGGTTTAAGCTTTCTGAGTTATCACGTGCTTCGCTGTAAGCAGTGTTGACATCATAAACATTGTAGCCTGCTTCTTGCATAGCTGATAAAGTGTTGTCGTTATAAGTTACGTAGTCTTCGTCTTCAGACATTTCTTGACTTGAAGCTGGGTATTGCGCAAAGACGATTAAGGCAGAAGGCAAGTCCATACGAATAGTATTGAATAATTCTTCAATATTCGCTAAATGGTCTTCTTCAGAGATTTCAGCTTCATAATCTTCTTCTACGAAAGTTGGGATAATCAGTAATTGTGGGTTGGCTTCAGTTAAGTTACTAGAGTATTGTTCAACTGCATCGGCGGAAGTAATTTCTGTCCAGTCAACTGAGTTAACACTTGTGTCGTCAAAGCCAATTTCATTTAAACGGTCACTGATAGTTGTTGTCCAAGCTTCTTGGTCTGCTTGGGTACGGGCAATTGAGATGGTCGGCACTTGTTCTACACTTTGCAGGTAGTATAGGTAATGAAGCGCTGTTGTTTCCCCGCGGTTGTCCGTAAATGCTTGCACCATATCTTCTGCATTATATTCTTCTGGTGTTGATGGTGCTGTTTGGTTCATATCTACAGACATTGAGGAAAATGTGCTGGCTTGGTCCGCTAACATATTTTGTTGGCGTGAGCGATAAACAAAATAGCTACCTCCCACTAATACCAATGAAATGACAATAAAGACTGCTGTCAAGACCATTTGGTTACTATTTGATTTTCTATTCATGCTTGAGCTCCTTTATACAAACTTTTCCCATTGTTTATTCTATCATATAACAAAATTAAGCCAAACTGAATTAAATCTTTTAGGTTTTTTTAAGAATATGTGAGTAGGCAATTAGCCTACTTTTTCAATTTTCATTATGATATAATATTTTATGTTACAACCTAGCTAGGTGTAGAAAGTAGGTTTGGTGATGAGAAACCCTAAAGAAGGTGAATTCATCACAGTCAAAAGCTACAAGCACGATGGTTCCTTACATCGCACTTGGCGAGATTCTATGGTTTTAAAAACAAGTGACCAAAGTATCATTGCTTGCAATGACCATACCTTGGTTGTTGATTTTGACGGTAGACGATGGGTGACTAGAGAACCCGCCCTACTATATTTCCATAAGCACTATTGGTTCAATATTATTACAATGATTCGTCCGAACGGCATATCTTATTATTGTAATTTAGCATCCCCTTACGTATTGGATGATGAAGCCTTGAAGTATATCGATTATGATTTAGATATCAAGATTTTTCCTGATGGTAAGCGGAAGTTGTTAGACGTAGATGAATATAAAGACCACCGTCAGTTGATGGGGTACTCGTCTGATATCGATGCTATTTTAAAAGATAACGTTCAGGAACTTGTACGTTGGATTAATGAGGAAAAAGGGCCTTTTTCTAAAGAGTATGTAGATATTTGGTACGAACGCTATTGTCAGTTAAGTCACAAACGCAAAAAATAAATCATAGTAATAGACCATATGTAGATAAAGACTGTGGTGAAATAAAAGTGATGTGATTTTAAGCAAGCGGTGTGGGCCCTGGACCAACACCTATAAGACTTCATCCATCCTGAATATTCACGACAATTTAAACAAATGGCTACGACAGCAAAAGTCGTAGCCATTTGTTTTTTGATTATTTAATATTGTGGTGATTGTCTTTTTGATAATCTTCATAAGCTTGCCAGACTTTCATTTGCACAGTTGGAAAGGCATAATCTTCAAATTGATGGGGCGCTACCCAGGCATAATCCGCCTCGCCAGAGGTTATCATATCGTTGATTTTCTTTTCGTCCACAGGCTTTAATTGCCCGTAGGTTAATAGGATATGCCAAATCAAATGGGTGAAGACATGTTTGACTTGGCCGATTTCTTTACGCATGAATATTGGCGAAATGCCATAAGCTTCCTGAGTTTCAGCTAGTAAAAAGGCTGTTTTCTCATTTGCAGGCAGATTTTGATTGGCACTTGTACCCAAGTTGATTAAAGGCACTGTCCACAAGTTATTCAACAATTTGTGTTGCGTCCTTTTCTCAATCAATACTTGTCCTTTAGCATTTTGTAAGATAAGGGCCTGGTAATACACGGGTTTAGCCTTGGCTTTCTTACTTTTAACCGGGTAGTTGTCGGTGGTCCTGGTCAGGGTTGCCATTGTGAAATCGCGCAAAGGCGACAATTCGGGCATGGCTTTCTTCGGCGTTTCAAATGATGAACCGAGATCCATGATGGCCTGGTTGAAGTCTCCTGGACGGTCGGGATCCACTAAATATTGGCCTACCGCTTCAAAAATCTTCCGGTTGGCTGGCTTTTGAATGTCTGCATTGATCATAAACAAGCGAGAAATGACCCGCATGGCGTTGCCGTCGATAGCTGGCACGGGGATACCAAAGGCGATAGACCCGATGGCACCTGCTGTATAAGGCCCAATCCCCTTCAACTTTTTGATGTCAGCTAAATTATCTGGAAAAATCCCGTCGTGGTCCGCCATGATTTGTTGGGCCGCTGCCTGCATATTGCGGACTCTTGAGTAGTAACCCAAGCCTTCCCAAACTTTCAACAATTGGTCCTCTTCTGCTTCCGCTAAAGCTTTGATGGTCGGAAAAGCAGACAGAAAGCGGGCGTAATAGCCAATCACGGTATCTACCCGAGTTTGTTGCAACATAATTTCTGACACCCAAATCCGGTATGGGTCCTTAGATTCCCGCCAAGGTAGACGGCGACTTTCCTTGTCATACCAGTCTAGAAAAGTCTTTCTAAAGTCCTGGTTGGTAACTGGTCCCCAAACTTGAACACCTTCAATTACCGGCCCCAAGTCTTGGATAGCCGACTCATTCATATATAAAGACAGGTCGATATCTTGATTTACTTCAGTCACTACTATGCTTGCTCCTCTATTTCTGTTATATGTATTTCTCGTATTTACCTATTATAGCATTTACTCATTTTCTTCCTCGTAAATCTCAAGCGCTTGATTAATTAATTCTGACGGATACCCCTTATTGTAGAGCATCCCTTTCACTTTAAAGGTCAATTCTCGGCCCGAAAGTTTCTTATACCGGCGCATATATTTTTCCAAGTCTTTCTGTAAGACAGCCAATTCCTGGTCCTCATCATGGTAATGATCAGCCAGTTGCTGCATCAACTCTTGAATCAAATCACTGTCAAATCCCTTTTGCACCAAGTATTGTTTGGTCTTTTGACTAGCATTTCGGTGCGACGCTTTTCGCAACTGCTTGTGAAAATATTTTTCCGCAATCGCATAAGCATTTTCAACCTCAGTATCCCGGTCATATTCATTCATGGACTGTTCAATTTCATCTTGCCCAAGCCCCTTATTTTTCAACTCCCGAGCAATCACATTCGGTCCTTTTTTATTGATATTCATAGCCGTACGCGTATAGGCCTGACCGAACATAGTGTCATCGATCAGCTTGACCTCTTTCAATTTAGCAACCGCCTTCTCCATCACCTCAGGCTCAATTTCCTCCTCAGTTAACT
Source organism: Aerococcus sp. 150760013-2 (assembly GCF_053627715.1). Classification (NCBI taxonomy): domain Bacteria; kingdom Bacillati; phylum Bacillota; class Bacilli; order Lactobacillales; family Aerococcaceae; genus Aerococcus; species Aerococcus sp. 150760013-2. The sequence continues at coordinate 29,214 of NZ_JBSEYI010000016.1, read as the reverse complement.
TAGCCCGAACTTCCTTTTCAGACCGTAACTGGTGGCTCAAAAACCGGACCGCAAGCTGGTAGGCATAATCTTCCTTATCAATTCGCTGGATATCCGCAATAAAATCCTTATCCAACACCTGTCCCTTATGCAAGGCAAACTTGACCAAAGTATTCTCACTGACCCCAAAAGCGAATTGACCCTTAATATAGACATTGAATCGCTTCTTATTCTTTTTCTGAACCTCAATCAAAGTGATTTCCCCAGCAACCACCTCATCTTCCGGAGTTTCTGCCGGTAATTCCCCCTCTTGAAAAAGGGGGTTCGCTTTTTGAGCTCGCAACCCTTCAGCTTTGGCTAGTAAATCAGAGGCTAAATTATCGGCAGTTGAAGCAGAATCTTCAATATTCGCTGATGTTTGATGACGGGGCGTTTGTTTAACCCTTGCTTTTTTCTGGTAACTAGGGGATTGTCCCCCTCCACTAAGGCCATTATCTGAATGTTTTTCCCTTGTATAAGAGTCTTGCTTGCTTTTTTTATCGACCGCTGCTTTTGACGATTGCTTTGTATTACCAATGTCAGACAGCTTCATGGGGCCTCGTTTTTTTCCAGTCATGCACGCTTCCCTCCTCAAAAATCCTTGTATATGCTATATATTTTAGCACAGTAAAAGTTTTGGCAACAATTTCCGCTATTCTCTTGTCACTTTTCTCCTTGAGGTCGTTCTTATTTGTGTAAGTCATCCGGAGGGCTTACACAAACAAAACTTGGAGGGAATACCTATGAAAAACTTTGAAGCTGCCAAATTAGAATTAACTTACTTGAACGTGGAAACGGATAAAGAAACACGCATTACTTTAAATGGTTTAATTGAAAACCCAGATACAGATAAAGTAAATGCTTTAGCACTTGCACTTTCTGACTTAATCGAAGACGCCTTTACAGGTGCCGAAGCAGTTGAACGCTACACTGTTGCCTAGTCACTAATAAGCCATTTACATGTCCCTATTGTCCCAAAGGAGGATTCTTATGATTGAAGAAACAAATGTATTCGAATTAAAGTTTAAAACTGCTAACAACAAAACACGTACTGTTACTATTAAAAATCCTAAAGCAAACTTAGATGCTGCAACTGTAGAAGCAGCCTTAAGTGCTTTTATCGCTTCAGACGCTTTTTTGAACGAAGAAGGTTACAAAATCTTCCACTCAGCTGTTTCAGGACGCTATGTTAACCGTCAAGTTCAAGATATTTACACAACAGAACCAGTAGAAGCATAATCACACCGCAATAACACGAGGCTTGGGCAATTTGTCCAAGTCTCTTTTTTATACGCTAATTTTTATTGAATAATTTCTTTGATATTCTATTTTTGTTCAGCTCTTGCTCCAACGTTCATCTCTGAACAACTTTTGTCGCACCGCCAGCTTATGGGTCAGCCTCTCTTTTTCACTGCTCAGTCATGCTAGGAAAGCTCCCACCTATGGCTATAACAAAATCGTGCTAATAAATTGCTAACATTTACTATTTATCCAAGTTTGCATCCTACTAATAGAGTTGTCCTTAATTGTTAACCACAGGTGATTTTTGAACTCAAAGTTATCAATACTATTATTCTCAAGTAAACTGATGACCAGCATAAAAGCTTTACTTATATAAACCAAATTGGCTAAATATTAATTACTTGAAATTGAAGATACAAAAAAATCTATGTGATTGAGCGATCTAAGCTAATCACACATTCAAAAAAATAAATTTTGGATATAAAAACAGCCGCATTCGTTCGTGGAACTTCAGGGCCACAAACGAATACGACTTTTCTAAGTTATTCTATTAATCAGACAAGATTATAATTCAACTTTAACAACTAGGTTTCCGCCAACAGCGTCAACGATTTCTTGTAACGTTGCTAATGAAATGTTTTGTTGTCTTGATTCTACACGTGAAATGTAACTTTGTTTACGGCCAGAGATTTCAGCTAGCCGCGCTTGAGAAATGCCACGTTTGCTACGAATTTCTAAAAGGATCTCTGCTGCATTTTGTGTTGCTTTTTGACGAGCCGCTTCGCGTGGCTGTGCATTCGCAATTTTTAATTCTTCCATGTTCAGCCTCCTTACTTATATATATTGTACTATAAATTATTCGATATTAGTTATAAATCGCTTATAAATCTGACTTATTTGAAAAAACACCTATATAATGATACAACTTTTTCTCTATAATTGCTAGTGAATCCGCTCAATTGTTAATGTTTTTAACGAAATAAATTTACATAAAATTTACTTATTGTATACGAACTACTTCACCAGGGGTTACAGAAGCCTCAGTTTTACCGTTCATTGCTAAGAATTCATCTAATGTTAAACCATTGTTAGTTGCAATTCGATAAGCATTGTCACCTGATTGAACTGTATATGTTCCAGCTGACGGCATTTCACTACTTGAGCTAGAGCTAGCATCTGCTGTTGAAGAAGATGATGAGCTAGCACTTGAAGAAGCCGATGAACTAGATGAAACATTCGGCGCTGTATAAGATGGATCATTCGATCTTGACTGCGCTAATGATGCTGAGTTTGCTTCATATTCTGCTGTTAAACTTGCTAAATCTGTACTGTAGTCTGCATTTTTAGTTAATTCAACAGATGATGCAACCACTGACGATTCACTAGTTTCGACACTTGAGTCCCCTAAAGATACACCAGTTCCATTACCACTCACAGTTAATGGCTCAGCCGAATAATAATCTGAACCGCTCAATGGCTGTGAATCCACTTGTACACCTAAAGGATTGCCCTCTTCAGCAGACGCTCTCCACGGAATAATCATCAACACGATAGCAGCTATCACAACACCCACAACCGTAAATTGCGTTGATCGAGATTGTGCCTGCCACTTTTCTATAAATTCACCTAGCCATGCTGGCATAGTATTTCCCCCACCTTGTAAAAAGAAATTATGTGGCCAAATGTACAAGAATTCAACATTCTACATACCTTTTACCACATATCGTATACGCTTAAAATTAAGTTATCCCAACTATAATGCGCATATTCAAAATATAAGCGCGCCATAATCCAAAGCATTTCCCTCATATTATAACACAGAATACCCATATAATTTAACTTATAGATTACCCCTAGATTGCAGTTGTGTTACAAAAAAACAGGGTGTGAGCGAGACCGCTCAGCTCAACAACACTGGAAGACTTGTGCCGTAGCACACAAAGTGTGGTGCAAACTAGTTCTAACACATTTAACCGAGTAGGTGCTAAAGCACTGACTCGGTCATAAGCTGAAGTTGACTTCATCTGGTCGATAGAGCAACCCTTGGAACGTAGTGACATAGTGTTGCCTATGTGTCAGAAGCGAACTCGACTGCAAGGCGTTGAGTCGTTCCCCTGGCCAATTTAAAAGACAAACGATTTTCACGGTGGGCCTCATTTTAACTCATATTTTTTTAGTCTTGGTCGTAACCGTTTGGATTGTTTGATTGCCATTTCCATGAGTCACGGCACATATCAGCTAGATCATGTTCCGCTGTCCAAGACAATAATGTTTTGGCATATGTAGCGTCTGCGTAGTTGGCGGCGACGTCACCAGGACGTCGGTCTACTAGCTCGTATGGGACCTCTACGCCGTTTTGCGCTACAAATGTGTTGACAAGGTCTAGGACTGAGTAGCCAATCCCTGTTCCTAAGTTAACTGTTTCAACGCCTTGGTGGTCAAGTGCGTGTTTGATTGCGGCCACGTGCCCCTTGGCTAGGTCAACGACGTGGATGTAGTCGCGGACACCTGTACCGTCATGGGTTGGATAGTCGCTACCAAATACAGATAAGTGGTCGCGTTTACCGATGGCTACTTGAGTGATATAAGGCATTAGGTTGTTTGGAATATCTGTTGGGTCTTCACCAATTAGGCCTGATTCGTGGGCACCGATTGGGTTGAAGTAACGTAAAATCATGACTGACCATGTGTCGTCAGCTACTGCTAGGTCACGAAGGATTTGTTCGTTCATGACTTTGGTATAACCGTATGGGTTTGTTGCGCTTGTTGGTAGGTCTTCTGTTAACGGTGACTCGTTGTCCATACCGTATACAGTGGCAGATGAAGAGAATACAATTTTATTGACATTAAACTCTTGCATCACTTCAAGAACTGATACTAATCCACCTAGGTTGTTGTCGTAGTATTTAATTGGTTTGGCAACTGATTCACCAACTGCTTTGAAGGCTGCGAAATGAATCACTGCTTCAATATTTTCTACTTCAAAGATATGGGTTAATGCCTCTTTGTCCAATACGTTTGCTTCATAGAAGCGTGGACGCACACCAGAAATTTCTTCAATTCGTTCTAAAACGACTGGTTTACTGTTTGAGTAATCATCCACGATCACGACATCATAGCCGGCTTGGATTAATTCAATTGTTGTGTGGGAACCGATATAACCAGTACCACCTGTAACTAGAATAGCCATCTTAATTCTCCTTTGATCATGCAATATTCAGCAGATTGCTTATGACATTTATATACTTAAGTCTATTGTATCATAGTCGATAAAAAGGAGAATATTAACAATCTGATAAATTTTGAAAAAATGTTTTTCCCTCCTTAAAAGTGACTTAGGGAAAATGGCAATATTTGCAATATATAATTAAATAAAATTACATTATCAAGCTTCATCAAATTCCTATTACCAAAAATCCTACTACCATTTATGATTGTATTGTCTTAGAAAAAGACCTCACAAGGAATTCAATTCCAATGTACAAAAATGACAATTTTTTTGAACACTGGATTTTTTTATGCTTTGATCAGCGTCTAAATCAACTCAACAAAAAATATGCGAGGAAAAAAGTTACTAAAAGATTGTTTGACCTTAAGTGATAGAAAAGGCAATACTATATACAGAGTAGATATGTCGCGTACGTGTTCATCTCAAATTATTTATGACTCCCAATGCATCCAACTGTATTGGCTTTTTCTGTGTCAATAATTCAAGATAATCTAGTTTAAAAAGTGGTCAGCCATTTTGCCAAATCAATAAATATTTTTAAATAATGCAATAGTCTACCCGAATTTTTCAGAGAAAACCTAACAATTATAGGAGGCTACATGTTATCATGGAATAATAAAATATGAGAGAACAGTTAGGAGTATCGAGATGAAGATTGGGATAGTAGGATTAGGTGTAATTGGTGGTTCGTTTGCGGAGGCGTTACAAACTGCAGGTTATCATGACATCTACGGGATTGATAGTAACCAAGAAACGCTTGATACCGCAGTTGAAATGGGCTTGATTAAGAAAGGTTTTCTAACTGGTGAAAACATCTTAGGACAAGTGGACCTGACCATTATGGCCTTGTACCCGAAAACAGCTGTGCAATTTATTGCAGCTAACCGCGACTTCTTTAAAGATGGTAGCGTCTTAATGGATACAACGGGAACGAAAGAAAACTTTATGGCCGAGCTGGCGACCGTATTACCGGACAATATTGAAGTTGTCTACACCCACCCTATGGCAGGTCGTGAGAACCGAGGGATTGCCTACGCACAAGGGTCGGTATTTCAAGGCGCTAACTTCCTGATCACGCCAACTGAAGCCAATAATGAAGATACTTTGGGCAAAATAGAATCCCTAGCCACTGAGATTGGTTTTGGTAAAATCAACCGCGTTTCAGCTAGCTTCCATGATCAAATGATTTCATTCACCTCGCAACTGCCACATGCCATTGCGATTTCATTGATGAATTCAGACCATGAAGAACGCGAAACCGGTAAATTCACAGGTGACTCATACCCAGAATTAACCCGTATCGCCAAAATCAACGAAGACCTTTGGAGCGAACTTTTTATCGATAATAAGCATTACCTCTTACAATCGATTCAAGACTTTGAAGCCCAGTTAAACCTGATCAAAGACGCCATTCGAACCGACGACCGCGAGCAATTAAAAGAATTGTTCAGACATTCAACAGCTAATCGCTTGAAACTAGAAGCCGAAATGGATGAAAGGAAAAGACGAGGGTAAGAGCGAAACCGCTAAGCTCAACAATGTTGGAAAACTAAGGCCGTATCACACAAAGTGTAATGCAACTTAGTTTGAACCCGACAAGAGGGTGTAAAAGTCGACTTACCCTCTTTAAAGATTACTATTTATTATCCAGAGACGTGATGTGTTCGCGTCTCTTTTTCTATCTAACAACGGCTAGGAAATACGTCGGATCTCGCACCTTGATTTTTTCATATCAACCATGACCGTATTTTGGTAAGTCAGATTCTAGGCAATATATTCCTTTTTTCACAAATGATAAGTTATAATGATTGGGATAACTATACTAAATTGAAAAGAGGTTGAGATTTATGAAGAAAAAATTGGGTATTCTCTCATTAACGGCATTGTCATTGGTGCTTGCGGCATGTGGGAATGGTGGCACAACGGCGGATAATGAGGAAGCAGCTAAAAGCATCAAGGTGACGGTGAACGGCGAACTGGCGTCACTTGATAGTATTTCTTCAACGGATTCTCCAAGTCAAAACACCATTTCTAACGTAATGGAAGGTTTATACCGCCCCGCTGATAAGGGTAGTAACGAATTAGGGGTTGCAGCTGAGGAGCCAACCGTTTCAGAAGACGGTTTAACTTATACCTTCACCATCCGTGACGATGCAGACTGGTCAAATGGTGACCCGGTAACTGCACAAGACTTCGTTTATACCTACCAAAAAACAGTCACACCTGAAACCATTGGTGGAAATGCCAATAAATTCTACGTCATCAAAAACGCGGAAGCTATCGCAAACGGTGAAGCTGAACCGGATACGCTAGGCGTTAAAGCCATCGATGATAAAACATTGGAGATCACTCTTGCGTCACCAACTACTTACTTCACTGACCTACTTGCGACGCCTTACTATCTACCAGTCAACCATAACGTAGCAACTGAACTGGGTTCTGACTACGGAACTTCTTCAGAAAATGCCGTGTACAACGGACCATTTGAAGTGAGCGACTGGAATTCAACAGAAATTGAATGGACATTAACGAAAAACGATGAGTACTGGGACGCTGACAATGTTGATTTAGACCAAATCGACTGGGTAATGTCTAAAGAAAACTCAACAAACGTAAACTTGTTTGAAGGTGGCGAACTCCAATACACTGAAATTACTACTCCTTACGTTCAAGAATACCAAGACTCTGACGTCTTACACATTGAACCTAAAGGGATGATTGGTTACATGGAATTCAACTCCCAATCAAGCCCAACGAATAACGTCCACTTCCGTCGCGCCATCAGCCAAGCTTATGATAAAGAAGCCTTTGTTGACGCTATCCTTGACGACGGTTCACAAGCAGCAGGTGGCTGGATCCCATCAGAATTCGGTTCTGACCCAGAATCAGGCATCGACTTCCGTGAAGAAAACGGTGATCTAATGACCTTTGATTTAGAAGCTGCCCAAGAAGAATGGGCCTTAGCCTTAGAAGAATTAGGTACAGACACAGTTGAAATTGAATTGTTAACTTCTGATACAGACACATCTAAAGCAACTTCAGAATACTTACAAGCCCAACTTCAAACCAACCTACCTGGTTTAACCGTAACTGTTCGAAACGTACCTTTAAAATCTCGTCAAGCAATCACTGGAACTGGAGAATTTGATATCGTATACGGTACCTATAACCCGTCTTACGCCGATCCAACTGCCTTCCTTGATTACTTTGTAACAGGTTCATCACTATCATCAGGTGACTTCTCAGACGCTACTTACGATGAATTAATGACCGAAGGCAAAACAACTAACGCCCTTGACCCAGCAGCACGTTGGGACAACTTCCTAGCCGCTGAAAAATACCTAGTAGAAGACGCTGCAGCAGTCAGCCCAATCTACCAAGGAGCATATGCTAATTTAATTGATCCAAACTTAGATAATGTTATCAATCAACCAAATGGGGTTGCCCAATACTACCGTGCGGCTACTTACAATGTTGCTGAATAAGAAGTATCTCTATAAATAAAAACATACAAAAGCCCTAGATCTTATTACACTTAAGACCTAGGGCTTTAAACTTGCTATATATCATTGAGGTGAATATTTGAGCTTATAAACAAATGTAGTCTATTCTGCTGCTTCATTTACACTTTTAGCAACAATTTTAGAAACATTTGGGTTGAAAGCATTTGGGATAATATTTTCAACTGATAATTCATCATCTGGGATAATGCTAGCGATACCTTGTGCTGCTGCAATTTGCATTTCTTCAGTAATGTCACTTGCTCGTGCATCCAAAGCACCACGGAAGATACCAGGGAAGGCTAATACGTTATTGATTTGGTTAGGGAAGTCACTACGTCCAGTTGCAACGATAAATGCGCCACCTTCTTTAGCTTCGTCTGGCATAATTTCTGGTGTAGGGTTTGCCATTGCAAAGATAATCGCTTTTTCATTCATCGTTTGGATCCATTCTTTTTTGAAGACATTTGGCGCAGATACACCGATAAAGACATCCGCATCTTTCACAACTTCTTCTAATGAACCTTTTAAGTGGTCTGGATTTGAAATTGAAGCTAATTCTTTGTGACGTTCTTGTAATTCAGGATCGTCTTCAGAAATTGCCCCATCAATATCACATACAATCACATTTGTCGCGCCGGCATGAATCATTTTCTTAGCAATAGCAGTACCAGCTGAACCACCACCGTTGATCACAATTTTCACATCTTCAATCGTTTTTTCAGCTACTTTTAGTGCATTGATTAAACCAGCTAAGACAACGATTGCAGTACCGTGTTGGTCATCATGGAAAACTGGAATATCCAATTCTTCTTTTAGACGGCGTTCAATTTCAAAACAACGTGGTGCCGCAATATCTTCTAAGTTGATCCCACCAAATGATGGTGCAATAGCTTTAACATGCGAAATAATTTCTTCAACGTCTTGCGTGTCTAATGAAATTGGCACAGCGTCTACATCTGCGAAAGCTTTGAATAAGGCAGATTTACCTTCCATAACTGGAATTGCTGCTTCTGGTCCGATGTTTCCTAAACCTAAAACGGCAGAACCATCAGTCACAACAGCTACTAGATTCCGTTTACTAGTATAACGGTAAACATCCTCTTTATTTTCAGCGATTGCTGAACTTACAGCTGCAACACCTGGTGTATAAGCAACGGCTAATTCGTCCATGTTTGTGATTGGCACTTTTGAGATAACCTCAATTTTTCCGCCTTTTTCTTCACTTAATTGTAATGCTGCTTGTTTTACGTCTGTCATATTTATACGTCCTTTCTAAAAACTGTCTATGCGAATAAGTTTAATAAGGTAATCATGATGGAAATGGTAATCGCCCCACCAATACGGGTTGCTACTTGAGCAAATGGCATCAAGCTGTTACGGTCAGTAGTCGCTAGAATCGCTACGTTCCCGGTACCACCCATTGCGGACTGGTTGAGAGATAAAATAGCTGATTCAATTTGATACATGTTTAAGAATTTACCTAGGATAAACCCGGTTAAACCTAAAACAATCACCACTGCAAGTACCACCACTACATATTGCCAAGTTAAAACATCTAAGACTGCTTTTAAGTCTAAGTAGATAATCCCTAGACCAACCATTAATGGTGCAGTGAAGTTACTTGAAATAAAACCGTTTAATTGCTTAGCACCCTCTTCGATGCTAGCTGGTAATACTTGGAAGTATTTCATGATAGTAGAAGCAAAGATAACAATTACTGCTGCTGGTAAACCGATAACGCCTTGCATCAAATTACCGAAAATATATACTGCGACTAATAAGAATAAGCCAATACCGATACTTTGGAAATTGATCGGTGTTTTTTTCTCTTTATTCACTAATTCTTTTTCTTCAGTAGCTGATTGACGAACTAGAGTACCGTTTCCGGAAAGTTCTGGATGTTTCTCACCAAAACGGCCGACAATGGCTGCAACACCTATAGAGAAGAAGTTAGATAAGATAGAAGCTGGCGCTAAAATGGCTACCATAGCACCATAGTCAATATTTTGAACTTCGCTATAACCTTGAGCTAGTGGTAAAACACCTCCACCAATACCACCTGCCATAGCTGGTGTGACAATATTAAATAAAGTTTCCTGGAAGCCGATACCCACAAGTTGGCCAATTGCTGCTGGAATCAGCATCGCTAAAACCAAACCAACTGACATTGGAATCACCATGCGGGCGAATCCTTGTACCAATACTTGGCGGTTCATCCCAAGGATAGAGCCAGTTACCAAGGCAAAGACGTATAAGTCTAAGAAGTTGGCATCACTCATCAGCATAGTCACTGATTCTATGGCGTTATCTGGTAACAAGCCATAAAAAACCAAAACGGCGGGTACCAACATAGAAAGAATGGTTGAACCCCCAAATTTATTTAAGCCAGGAATGGTGTCCCCAATTTTCCCAAGGGCCCATCCAAGCGTTAGGATCACACCAAACCCTCCTAACATATCAACAGGTAGGCTTTCAGTTACTGCAGCCATTAAAATAATTGCTGCGAATAAGAGAAACCAAGTCAATGGCATGGGGCCGACTTTGACGCCCTGCCACGCTGACGCTGTTGATCTTTCATCCCGTGCAAGATCTGACATTGTATTTCCTCCTCATATATTTCTGAACGACTATAGTATATGCCTGATTTTTGAATTTTTCCCTTTATTTAAGTTTTTAAAGTCTTATTTGAACTTTATAAATTAAAGGGCTATACTGAAATTTGATAGGAAATGCGCTGAAAATATGCATGAAAATACGAGAAAAAATAAGGGAGGACAGCCAAGTTGATTAAATGGCATAATTTACGTCTCCTCACCAAACTCATGTTAATGATTATTTCAACGGTAGCAATCACAGTAGGCTGCCTTTATTTAATGACACGTCACTTAAATAAAGATGCCATCATTGAAACAGAGTCTAGCTATCTCTTGAACATGGGTGAAGACCTGGCAAATGAACCTGAAATCATCACTACCCTAGAAAATAACCAATCATCACAAACACTCACTGATTTTACCCATGCCTACGAAGACCAATATCACCTAGACTATGTGGTGGTCATTAATACCGATTCTATTCGCTTGAGCCACCCAGACCCAGACCTGATTAACCAGCCATTTGCGGGCGGAGACGAGGAAAAAGTCTTTACCGGTCAATCTTATGTCTCAACAGGGATTGGTACCCTTGGTAATTCCTTGCGGTCTTTTGCCCCAGTTATACAAAACGGACAAGTCATTGGAGCCGTTGTCGTTGGTAAAACTAACCACGCTATTGATATCTTCTCTGAAAAATATGACCAGCAAACAACTAGCGCCCTCATTGTTAGTATAGCTATCGGTGTAACGGTCGCGATTTTCGTTTCTTATACCATTAAAAAAGAGCTCTTTAATATGGAACCAAAGGAAATCGCTAAAGCCTTCGAGGAAAGATCAGCAATGATTGCCTACAGCCATGACGCCATTATTGTCACCAATCAATATGGTGAAATTACCCTAGCCAACAAAGAGGCGCTACGCCATTTTCCAATTCCGAAGAAAAAAAACAAGACACAATTGGATAAGGTGATCAGTCTACCTGAAATGAACGGCGATCACAGTGCGGTCTTCCACTATCAAGATAAGGAATACCTGATTTCACAAGCGGACATTCTGGTACAAGAAAACTTGGTGGGTCAAATTTATATCATTCGAGACACTAGCGAAATTTATGCCCTGCTGGACCAACTGCATTCAACTGCTGAATATGCCCAGTTGCTGCAAGTTCAAGCCCATGAATTCTTGAACCGCCTGCATGTGATTTACGGTTTAACAGATTTAGAAGAGTATGAAGCACTAGACCAATACCTGGCTTCATTGATTAAGGACGAGGAAGATTTGACGATTCGGCTGTCCATGTTGGTTAAAAATCCAACCATTGCTGGCCATTTAATTGGGGAACACCGGATTTTAAAACAAAGTTTGAAGGACTTACGACTTGAAATTCACAATGAAATTCCAAACACCTATGAAGCGACTACCAACCAATTATGGATGGAAACTGTCGCAGTTATTGATAAGGAATTACGTCAATTAGGTCAGAATTCACGCTTATGGCTATCACTTGATTTTGATACCGACCGTTGCCAACTCATCACCAACTACCGCCTACAAGGAGACGTCGACCACCTATATACATGGCTTTCTGACTACCCATGGCGGACTGAACAGGTCACGACCGAATTATCCATGCACGACCAACAACTGAACTTTTCATTCCGCATTGATTACCCACAAGGAGATGCCCATGAATTATAAGACACTACTTGTCGAAGACGATCCAATGGTTGTCATGATTAATCAGCGTTTCGTTGAAGCCCTAGACGACTTCAAAGTCACTGCCACCGCCCAAAACTTGGACCAGGCTAAAGAATTTTTACTTACCCAGCCCTTTGACCTCGTTTTAATAGACATTAATTTGAAAAATGAGTCAGGTCTCGACCTCGTTAAGTGGATTCGGGATCAGTCAATTCCCGTCGAATTCATTATTATTTCGGCAGCCAACCAAGCGGCTACTGTCGAAACAGCCTCGGCTTACGGGGCAGTTGACTATCTACTCAAACCATTTAATGCTGAGCGGTTGCACCAAAGCCTGCACCACTTTAAGCAAAAGCACCAAGTCCTGCATAATAAAGACCATCTAGACCAAGCCAGCCTAGACTCACTATACGGACAAGGCGTTCAAGGACTAGACCTAGATAACGAACCCCTGCAAAAAGGAATATCTAGAAAAACCTTACAGCATTTGATGACTGTTATTAGAGCAGCCGACGAGCCCTTTGACATTGAGGAATTGGTCAGTAAAACCACCCTTTCCCATGTCACCATCAGAAAATACATCCAATTCTTGGTCGACCACAAAGTATTAAAAGAAGAAACCAAATACGGGTCAATCGGTCGACCAACCACAGTATACTGGCTAGAAGTATAAAAAATGGTGCGACAAATGTCGCTTAGACTCGTAACTTCTAACGCATTTAAGCGAGTAAGCGCTAAAGTGCAAACTCTCTCATAAACTTATTTCTGAAATGGCACGAGTCTGATATTTGGAGCCGATTAAAGGTGAGAGAGCCAATTACAAGTTCTGGCACAAACTATTCATTACGTACTCAAAAAAAGAGGTCAGAATCATTCGACAACGATTCTGACCTCTTTCTTTTAATTAAAATATTAGACGCAAATCTGGAACCCACTCTAAAACGCCCAAATTACTGTTTTATCAACTATTCAAACACTTGTATCTAGCTCTAACTATCAAACGAAAAAGGAAGCTCTTGCGGTCAATCACCACAATCACTTCCTTTATTATTTACCTTCTATTTAGCATAGCGACTTTCTTTGAAGTCTAAGCCCAAGTGGTCACGTAATGTGTCCCCTTCATATTCGTATGAGTAGTAGCCACGTTCTGCAATCTTAGACAATACATTGTCGAAGAATTCGTCGTAAGCATCCCCAAATACTTGCTCATTTAACATGAATCCATCTGCTGCGTCATTTTCCAACCAGTAGATTAATTTGTCCGCTAATTCATCATATGTACCGTAGAAGTTTCCTTTTGGTGTAGCCGTTTGTAGGGCTACTTCACGTAAGGTTAAGTTCTCTTCTTTGGCTTGCACTTTGATCGCGTCACTTGTTGAACGGAATCCGTCAGATCCTACTTCTCCTAAGTCTGGGAATGGTGCATCCGGATCGTATTGTTTGAAGTCGTGGTGGTCGAAGAAGCGTGCTAAGTAATCTAGCGCTTCATCCAAGCTGATTAATTCTTGTAATTTCTCATAGTTAGCAGCAACTTCTTCTTCAGTCGCACCAGTAATTGGTGATAATGATGGCAAAATAACCACTTTTTCTGGGTCACGGCCGTTGGCTCTTACAGCGTCTTTAACAGCTTTGTAGTACTCTTGTGCTTTTTCCAAGGTGCCAGCTGCATTAAAAATCACTTCACCATGCTTAGCTGCAAACTCGATCCCTTTAGGACTTGCACCCGCTTGGAAAATAACCGGTTGACCTTGCGGAGTACGTTGGATGTTTAAAGGTCCTTTTGAATTGAAGAATTCGCCTTTATGGTTTAAAACATGTACTTTGTCTTTATCGTAGAAGACACCTGTTTCACGGTCACGAACAAAGGCGTCATCATCAAATGAATCCCATAATCCTTTAGTGACTTCTAAGTATTCGTTGGCCATATCATAACGTAAGTCATGCTCTGGATGGTTACCCTTGTTGTAGTTGCCTGCAGACCCTTGTAATGGTGAAGTTACCACATTCCAACCAGCACGCCCCTTGGAAATAATATCTAATGACGCGAATTGGCGAGCTACGTTATAAGGCTCAGAATAAGTAGTTGATAAAGTCCCAACTAAACCAATTTTCGAAGTAATTGGCGCTAGAGCTGATAATAAAGCGATTGGTTCAAAACGGTTTACAAAGTGGGGAATTGATTTTTCATCGATGTATAAACCATCTGCGATGAAGACGAAATCCGCCCCATTTTTCTCAGCTTTTTTCGTTAAATTGACATAGTGGTCAAAATTGATTGACGCGTCAGGTTCAACATCTTCAGACTTCCAAGAGTTCATGTGAGCGCCAGCGCCGAATAGTAATACACCTAGTTTTAATTGTTTTTTAGTCATGAAAATCTTCCTTTCTTTCTATTAAATGTCTTATAAAATAGCTTGATTAATCAAAAATCCTATTCCGCTTCTCTAGATTGGGTAATGTCTACCCCGAAGTATTCATTTGAAATCTCTGCCAAAGTTCCATCTTCACTTAAAGTTTGAAGGGCTGCATTAAAGTCCGCAATGATTTGTTGGTTTTCTTCCGTATCTTTGAATGGGAAGCCAACTGGTTTTTCACCGAAAGTTTCATCAATCATCCGTAAATCAAGGTCGCGATTTTTAATTTGCGCAGTCAATTCTTCGTAGCCATTGACATAACCTTTCACCTTGCCTGATTGAATATTGGCAACCGCAACTGCCATACTTTCTACAAATTCAAGTCCGATTTGATCTTCAGTATCATATTCTTTCAACACTTCCGCATAGTTAGACCCAACAACTGCATTCACAGATTCGCCCGCCAAGTCTTCAAGGGTGTTGGTTTCCGTATCATCAGATGCTACTGCAATCCCGGTAGACGCATAGAAGTAGTTATCTGTATACACATAAGACTCCCGACGTTCCGGCGTATTGGCGAAGTTAACAGCGGTATCTGCCTTTCCAGCTTGCAGTGCTGCAACAACACCAGACCAGTCAGACAAGGCCCATTCAATTTCGTAGCCCGCTTCCTCTGCTACTGCTTCAGCAACCTCTACAGAGAATCCTTTCAGTTCATCCCCTTCTTGATAATGTTGCGGATACCCATCTGGAGATGCTGCAATTGTCACTGTTTTATCTGCAGACCCGCTGTTTAAACTCGTCGCTTCTTCCCCTGCAGATGCCCCGCATGCAGCTAAGACCAAAGCCGAGGCCAATCCAATACCCAATAACTTAAACTTTTTCATCGTTTTTCCTCCTCTTATCTGGTATATGGTACGGCTAGGCGTTTCTCATACCAGTTTTGTAATAGTGAATATAGAATGGTGAGGGCCCAGTAAATCAAGGCCACTGCGAAATAGGCTTCAAAGAACTTCAATGAATTTGAAGCGAATAATTTCCCTTGGGCAAGCAACTCGACGACCCCAATGGTGAAGGCTAGTGACGAATTCTTCAGTAAGCCAACGAAGGTATTCCCTGTTCCTGGAATGGCGTTACGAACGGCTTGCGGTAGGACGATTCCTCGCAATGTTTGCCCGTAAGTCAAGCCCACCGTCATAGCCGCTTCCACCTGACCCTCGTCCACAGAAACCAAGGCAGCCCGGAATACCTCAGCTAAGTAGGCTGCTGTATTCAAGGAGAAAGTCAAGATTGAGGCCGCTTCAGCCGACATCCCTGTTGCAATAGGTAGAATCTGTGGTAACCCAAAGTAAATCAATAATAACTGGACAATGGGCGGCGTCCCTCGGAAAAAGGACATGATCACTTGGATAATCTGGGTCAGTACGGGCACTTTATTAACCAAAACCACCGCGAATATGCCCCCAATGACAACGGCAATCGCCATAGAAGCCAAGGTCAGGTACAAGGTAATGGGCAAATAGCCTAGTAAATCTGGCAATATTTCCAACATATAGGCAAAATCAAAGGTCATATTAGCCTCCTATTCTAACGGCATTACGTTGTAAAAATTGAATCGTCCGCTCATGTTGCGGATTTTCTAAGACGGCTTCAGGTACGCCTGATTCAACAATGTAACCGTCTGACATGAAGACGACTTTATCCGCCACTTCTTTAGCGAAATTCATTTCATGGGTCACGATAATCATCGTTGCTTGCTCGTCTCTGGCAATGTCAGAAATAACCTGTAGTACTTCAGCTACCCATTCCGGATCAAGCGATGAAGTTGGTTCGTCGAACAAAATAACTTTTGGATTGACCGCAACCGCTCGGGCAATACCCACACGTTGTTGCTGTCCTCCTGATAAAGTGACTGGATATTTGTCTGCCTTGTCTGCTAAACCTACTTTTTCAAGTAAAGCCAACCCTTTTTCCTTAGCAGCAACTTTTGAAAATCCTTGCGCCACCTCAAGGGCATAAGTCACGTTTTCAAGCACTGTTTTATTTTTAAATAAGTTGTAGTGCTGGAAGACCATCGAAGTTTGTTTTCTCAATTCAGCCACAGTTTTTTTCGTCGCCTTCTTAGTATCCACGGCCACATCCCCAATGCGAATAACCCCACCGTTCGGTTCTTCTAGGTAGTTTAAGCATCTAAGCAAGGTCGATTTCCCTGACCCTGATGGTCCGATAATGGCCACCACTTCGCCGGCTCCAACTTCAAAGGAAATATCCTTTAAGACCTGGGTCCCAGAAAAGTCCTTTTGTAAGTGTTCAATTTCAATCATATTATTACTATTATTGTTCGTCATATGTCGCTCATCCTCATTATTGTATGCATATTATCTTCGCTTGTGTTGACTGTTTAAGTCCTTTTTTGGGTAAAATAAAAACCCCTCCCAATAGGCACTAGTCCTATCAAGAAGGGATGACTGGTCAACAATCATGGTTCCACCCTTTTTCATATTGCCCTCGCAGACAATATCTCAGTCAGTAAATACTGACAGGCATAACGGCCCCACCCGTCCAACCAGCTTTCACTGGCAGGATGCTCCAAGCGCACTTCCATTACCTGTATCCATCTGCTCTCATCAACACAGACTTTCTGTCCAATACATGAGTAATTACTCTTCTCTTCATCGCATTTCGTGATTAAAAAAATGTCTTTTGCTTGAAGTCAATTTAACAAACCCGAACACCTTAGACAAGATTACTGCCTAGGGAAAACAAGCTTCGTTTAGCATTTTTATTTTTAAATCTAGATAAAAATGCGTCTTAAAAGCTGATATTTAGCGGATTCTAACCAAGTACACATAGACTTATAATCGTAAATAACTATCAAAAATGATTAAAAAGCTAGTCAAATGATCACGAAATTCATTGAATTTCAATACAATATTTGTATTAAATCCGTGAATGTAAGCCTTTAAAAGATGCGCATCCTTTTTTTCATTCCAACAAAAAACGAAACTACCCTAGTCTTTACCAGCAGTAGTTCCGTCAGTTTGTATTGGTTTTATGCAATCACAATGAGCACATTTTCAAAGGAATTGCCCTTTTGCCATTAAGGGACAATAGGCACCCCAATTTGTTCACGTAAGGTCGTACCTGGGTACTCGGTTCTGTAAATACCACGGTCTTGAAGGATTGGCACGACTTCATTGACGAACCGTTCAAAGGCACCTGGAATGTCGCCAGCAATGATAAAGCCGTCAACGGCATCCGCTTCAACCCAGCGTTGGATTTCGTCAGCGATGTCTTCAGCTGTCCCAATAAAGTTTGGACGAGTCACCGCTTGTTCCAAGGCTACTTGGCGTAAGGTCTGGTTTTCTTCCTTAGCGCGTTTCTTGATGTAGTCTGTTGTCGAACGGAAAGCGTCTTTTCCGATATCACCTAAATCTGGGAACGGCGCATCTAGGTCATAACCTGAGAAGTCGTAGTCATCGAAGTAGCGGGCTAGGTATTTCACTGCATTTTCAATTGGAATCAAGCTAGCAAATTCAGTGTAAGCTGCTTCAGCATCTTCTAAAGTATCCCCTACAAGTGGGTTGATGCCAGGATAAACCTTGACCTCTTCAGGATTACGGCCAGCTGCTTTAGCCCGTGCTTTAATGTCATCATAGAAGGCTTTTTCTTCTTCTAAAGAATTAGCATGGGTGAAAATCGCTTCCGCGTTCCCTGCCGCAAAGGCCCGCCCAGAATCTGATGATCCTGCTTGGAAAACGAGTGGTTCCCCTTGAGGTGAACGGCCAATGTTTAAGGGACCAGCTACTTGGAAATACTCTCCTTCATAGTTTAAACGGTGCAGTTTTTCCGGATCAAAGTATTGGCCTGTTTCCTTGTTTCTAGGGAAGGCATCCGGTTCCCAAGACCGCCATAAACCACGCACAACGTCTAAATGTTCTTGTGCGATTTTATAGCGTTCACCGTGAGGCGGTAGCGTCCGGTTGTTGAAGTTCTCAGCCACCCCTGCTTGTGGTGTCGTCACCAAGTTCCAACCAGCACGGCCATTAGACAAGTGGTCTAGCGATAGCAATTGACGTGAAATAGTGAAAGGATCTGTATAGGTTGTTGAGAAAGTCCCCACTAAACCAATATTTTCAGTCACAGCCGCTAAACTAGACAATAAAGTAATCGGTTCAAAACGGTTTAAGAAATGAGGAATTGACTTCTCAGAAATATATAAACCATCTGCGATAAAAACGAAATCAAATAGTCCTTTCTCTGCTAATTGCGCCCGAGTCTTATAAAAGTTTAAGTTGGTGCTGGCTGTTTCATCTACTTGCGGATGACGCCAACCATCTGTTGTGCCACCGATACCATGTAAAATTGCCCCAAAATGTACTTGTTTAGTCATATTACTTCACTCCTACTCCAGCTGCTTTTAGCCCATTCACCACATGTTCCAACCCTAAATCAATAATGCCTTGGTATTGCTTACTGTTTTTTTGACCAATTTCAACTACCGGCACATAAGAGACCCCGTATTTGGCATTCAAAATGTCTCTAAATTGGTCGTTTTCTGTCACGTCAATCAATTCATATGAAAGGTTTTCCTCTTGTAAGTAATCTTTGATTTCCTGGCAATAATGACAGCCTTGCTTAGCCCATAAAATGATATTTACTGCTTGTTGTTTGTCTGACATTCTTATCCTCCTTTAATTTCCCCTGCTAAGGCTTCAATAATCTCGAATTTCTTAGCGTAGGGGATGCCGATCGTATGAATCACAAAGTGGTCGGTATTAAATCTCTTTGAAAAATCGTCTAGTTGCGCTTTTACCTGACTGGCCGTACCAACAAAGGCGCCGACTTGTTTTTCAAGGATTTTTGCGTCCTCAGCTTGGTGCAAGTCAGCATATTCTTCAGCGGCTGCTTGTTTGTTGAAGTTGACCCTTTTGCCAGAATTCAAGACCACCGTATAGGCAGCTTGTTCAGCAAGATAGGCTTTACTTTCATCCGGGTCGTCCGTGATATAAACAATGATGGCAATTTTAAAGTCACCTGATCCTTGATAAGCGGCTCTCGTTTTGCCAAGCGCTTCAAGATCTGCATTGGCAAAGTAGGGATAGACTAGGCCGGTATCCTGAGTGGTCGCTAATTTGGCACTTTCTTGACTACCCCCAAGCAACTCGATGGTAAAGTCTGAACTTATTGCCGGTTGTAAGTCATAGTTTTCAGCCGCATAGGGATGGTCGGCCGGGAATTTATTGCGGATAAAACGGGTGACTTCGATAAATTTATCATCGAAAGATTGGACCGGTTTGATAAAGTCTCGTTGTAGGACCTCAACCGCCTCATCCTTACCACCTTGGGCCTTACCCAGACCTAAAATCACCCGACCTGGCGCTAGTTGGTGGAGGAGACTGAACGACTCCGCCACTTTATATGGGACGTAATGTTGCAACATGACTCCACCAGATCCTACGCGAATCTTGTCCGTCTTGGCTAAGATGTAACCCACCAAAATTTCTGGTGCCGCACTAGCAATCTCTTTAGTAAAATGGTGTTCCGCCACCACAAAGCTGTCATAGCCCAACGCTTCTGCCTTCTGGGCAAACGCAACCGTCTTCTTCAGCGTCGACTGAGCGGTTTCACCTTCATAAATAATGTTTTGATCTAATAAACTTAAACTTAAAGCCATTCACTTACCCCCAATTCTTTCTAACTACCACCGTGTGTCCTTTTTTTGAAAAATAAAAGCCCCTCCCTAATAAACAGTCTTGTCTATTAAGAAGGGGCGAAGAGTCAACGTTCGCGGTGCCACCCTTGTTCAAACTGCCCTCGCGAGCAATTTCTCATCCAGTAAATCTATACTAGAAAATTTAACGGTTCCACCCGTCTAACCAGCTTTCACTGGCTAGATGCTCAAAGGTCATTTTCATTACTGGTAAGCATCTGCTCTCATCAACTACAGACTTTCTGTGCCTTACCCCCATAATTACTCTACTCATCCACGCACTAGTTTATTTGAATATTTGCTTATATTTACTTATATTTGCTTTTATTGTTATCTGGACTTGCAATAAATTTGCTTGCACTCAATCTAACAAATTCCACTCACTAGCATCAACCTTACCGCCTAGCCCTAAAATTTCCAGATCTCTTTTTGGACAAAATGACTACACATCAAAAAATCTAGGAAAATCCTTTGATCATCAAGCTTTTCACATAAATTTAATTTTTCCATAATCGCTAACCACTATCATCATTGATATGGAAGTGGGACAGGCACTGACAAAAAATATGAAATTTAAATACAATCATTGTACAAAACGCCATTTCTCATCAAATCGAAAATTCTAACAATGTGATTAAATCAGCCTTTCTAATCAAATCAATTTAAACACGGCCCTAACCCTCTAGATATCATTTGACCGATTTTGATTTTCTGCATACAAAAATTCCCTTCTGCTGTTATCACTTTTATCGATAACCATTGATTGATAAATGCTTGAGCAAATTCCCCCACTAGAACCATCTACTCAGTTACAATTCTCTATAATGATTATGCAATTATTTAAATAGATACATAAACTAATCAACCAATTTCTAGAAATGAGGATGTCAGATGCGAATTGCCATAGTAGGTTTTGGGATTGCGGGTGCTAGCACCCTAATCCAATTAAGTAAACGGTTTGATTTAAATGCCGCTACCGATCAAGTAGATGTCTATGAAACACGCCCACGTTTAGGTGCAGGTGCCCCATATGCGGAGGATGACGACGCCACAGTCATCAACTCTTTCCCGCGATCATTGTCCCTTGATGACGACAACAACGAGGACTTTATCAACTGGACCAAGGTCAACTATCCGGCAATCGATATCGACAATGTCTTTGCCCCGCGAACCATTTACGGTGAGTACGTGGAAGAATATCTCAAACCCTATTTAGCCAAGGATTACGTCCGTCATATCCAAGCCAAAGTCACCGATTTTCAAGTCGTAGACGCAGACGGGACACCCCTATACCAGCGACCAATCGAAGATGGCTTAGCTTATCAAGTCTTTACGTCCGAAAATGGTTGGTCTCAGGTTTACGACGCGGTCTTTTTTGCCATTGGCCACCCGCCCTACCTAGACCCATATCAATTGGACGGCCAAGCCAACTACATTCAAGACCCTTACCCATTGCAGGAGAAATTTCAGGCAACTAAAGGCAAGCGTCGAATTGGGATTGTGGGCTCTGGATTAACAACTATCGACTTGATCAATTACTGCAACAAGTACGATTTATTTGCCGACCAAGAAGTGACGGTCTACTTTCGCCACGAACCCTTCCGGTCAGTGATCCAACCTGACGCTAACGAAGACTATATCCAGTCCATCGACGATGAATGGATTGAGACACAAAGAGTAGTCAACAAAGGGGCTATCCCGATTCAAGTCGTCATCAACCAAGTCAAGGCCGACTTAAAGGCCAACGGTATTGACTACAGCCGGGTATGGGCCAACTTCAATACAGGTTCAGTCGCTACTGTCACCAAGGCCATCCGCCAAGATGACCCTGACTACCGTCGTTTCCAAGGATTTTTCCGAGCTTTCTACCCAGTTCTCCACCAAATGATGGGGGCCTTAGATGCTGCCGGTAAAGACTATTTCTACAAGGATCTAGGCGCCTTCTTCCGCATGCTGTATTCACAAGCCCCAGCTGCTTCCATCAGCATGATTTTAGACTTAGTAGCCCAAGGCAAACTGAAATTAGTTTCTGGCTTATCTGATATCCAACCCTTGGAAAATGGCCAGTTCCACCTTTACGCTAACGGAATCCGCCACAAGGCAGATGTCTTAATCAACGCCACTGGCTTCAATAGTCGTTTAAGTCAGGCAAAAGACACTGACCCGTTACTGGGTAATTTGATCCGCCGTAATTTAATCCTGCCTGACAACCGGGACAATATTTTAGCGGCTTACCCAAGCGCGACGCCATTAAACCCTAACTACCAAATCCTAGACAATGTCTACTTCCTAGGTAGCTGGATTGCTTCAACCCAAGGGCCGAACACGTCCGTTGCCCTGGCCAAGAAACAAACCCAAATCGCCGTCACTGACTTCTATCAACAAGTCAATAGACACCAGTAATTTACTATTTTTCCATGCAAAAAGGACTTGCACCCTCAAGCTAAGTGAGCGGCGCAATCCTTTTATTGTGTTTCATATTTTATTGAGATTAGTCGGTTTTACTAAACAAGCTTATTAGTCAACCATTGCGAACAAGTCATTCAGCTAAAGTAAAATGGATATAGATTTGGTCACGTAAGGATGTGTATGGTAAGTGTGCCTTCATGGATACTGTGATGATTTTATGGGCACCTTCGCCGAATAAACGAAGCCATAAAATTTCATTGGTTTTCGCATCGATAACTGGTTTAAATACTCTAGTAGTTCGGCAGATTACTTTTACTTTTGAAATATTCACTACTGGCAATTAAATTTTACTTTTTGCAAATAAATCGCTATCATTATCTCATATGCATACAAAAAACGCCCGATGCACATAGATGGGCTTAAACAATGAAATAAGGGAGTGATTAGATGACATTATTACTGAATGTTAAAGACATCCGAGGGTTGGTCGATATGGCAGAGACCGTCAACATTGTCGAAAGAACCTATCATGAAATGGGTCAAGGCAAGGTTATCAACCCAAGTAAGGTGAATTTAGACTTAGGTGAAACGGGTAATTACCCCTTCTACGACGGCTTTATGAATGCCATGCCAGCCTATATCGACTGGTTAAACATGGCTGGAATGAAGTGGATTGGTGGCTTTTATGGCGGTCGCCGAGCAGCCGGATTCCCCTACATGACAGGGATGATCCTCTTGTTAGACCCACATGTGGGGCGGTTCCTATCCGCTATGGACGGGGCTTATATTACAAACCTTAGAACAGGTGCTCAAACCGCTGTCGCCCTATCATACTTTAACCTAGGTGAATCCATCTCACTGGGTATGTTTGGTGCTGGTACCCAGGCCAGAACCCAGGTGATTGCCATCACTAAACGTTACAAAATCAACCGTTTAGTCGTATGGAACCACCGCCGTTCAACAGCAGAAGCTTTTAAAGAGGACATCGCCCACCTTATCGATGGTGAAGTTATCATTGCGGATAAACCTGAAGACGCCACAGATAATGACGTGCTGATTACGGTCACAGGAGCTACCGCACCCTTTATCACAGGTGACATGATCAAACCGGGTACCATCATCATGCCAATGGGGTCACGTGGCGAAATCACAGACGATATCATCATTAACGCCGATCATATTTATGTAGACCACAGAGCTCAAGCCCTTCATCGAGGTGCTTTAAAGAGCCTAAATGATGCTGGCCATATCTCAGAAGCTAATATCACAGCTGACTTTGGTCAACTGGCAACAGGCGAAATCTCCCCTCAACACAATGACAAAACAACCACTATTGTCATACCAATCGGTATTGGCGCACTCGACGTCGCAGTCGCAGGGCACGTCTACCACAAAGCCATAATACAAGGTCTTGGTCAACATTTTGACTTTGACTTGCTTGGCGGAGACAACACCATCAATTACATGGAACCAGACTTGGAAAAAAATAACCACTAGTTAAGCTAGCAACCAAAAAGGGGCGTGACCAATCATCACACCCCTTTTTGTGTATCATATTTATTCAAATTCACATCTAACGTTGGGTACTCGCCCTTGTTCATGTGTCTTGTATTGCAATTTAAAACTTTTTTCTGACATAGCTTTAAATGTTATTCCTTTATCCCGCGCAACAAGCGTAAGCCATTCAAGATAACTAAAATTGTTGAGCCTTCATGGAAAAGGACGCCAAGAGCAATATCTGCAATGCCTATAAAATTCAAGATGACTAAAACGAGCACAACAAACATTGAAAAGGCCATATTCTGCCAAGTAATTCGGTTTAAATCTTTGGATACTTGGTGGGCATAAGTCAATTTGTCCAGGTCATTAGCCATCACAACAACATCAGCAACGTCAATTGCCACATCCGTTCCGTCACCCATAGCGAAACCAATATCTGCTTGCACTAGAGCTGGCGCGTCATTGACCCCGTCCCCTGTCATCCCAACTTGTCCGTATTCAGCTTGTAAGTCTTTAACAATTTGGGCCTTCTCTTCAGGTAAAACATTGGCCACAACTTGGTCAATCCCCACTTGATTAGCGACTGCCTGACCAGTTACTTGGTTGTCCCCAGTGATCATGACGGTATGAACGTCCGCTTGGTGGAGGTAGTCGATGGCTGCTTTAGCCGCATGATTTGGCGTATCCATCATAGCCATGTAGTCGATAACTGCATCGTCTTTTGCGATATAAACCACCGTTTTCCCGTCCGCCGACAATTCGTCTGTGTGCCTCTTGATTTTGTCTGGAACGGCCTCAAATATTGATGGCTTACCGATTTGATAAGTGTGGCCAGCGTAGGTCCCACTCAGCCCTTTTCCAAGGTCATTCGTCACTTCAATCGGGTCGGTTAAGGGTTTTGTGTGGGCTTTAAATTCTTGTAAAATGGCACGGGCCAAGGGATGGTTGGATTGACTTTCCATCGCGACAACTACTGGCAAGATTGCTTCGTCTTGGATCCCGTCAACAAAAAAGTAGTCGGTCACTTCGGGTTCACCCTTGGTCAAGGTGCCGGTTTTATCAAAGGCAATGGCTTTTAAATCAATCAGATTGGCTAGGTAAGCGCCACCTTTGAACAGGACGCCATGGCGTGCCAAGTTTGAAATGGCCGATAGGGTTGCGGGCACTGCTGAAGCGGCCAAGGCACATGGTGAGGCGGAAATTAAGAATATCAGTCCACGGTACCAAGCCTCTGCCCATTCCCAGCCGAAGATCCAAGGACCTAGAAGGACTATAAATGGGAAAATGGCCAGGACGGTTGTGACATAGATTGGTTCGATTTTCTTAATTTTAGTGGCAGCTGGTGTCAAATTGGCTTGGGACGCTTCCACCATTTGCAGGATTTTCGCAAAGACGGTTTCATCCGGATTCTTCGTGACTTCAACCACAATAGCGTGGTCCCCGTTAATGGTCGCCCCAAATACCTCGTCACCTACTGTTTTTTCTTTAGGCATTGATTCGCCATTGATAGAGGCTTCGTTGATGACAGTAGCCCCTTTGACAATTCGGCCATCAGTAGGGATTTGACCCCCATTTAAGACTTGGACTTGGTCACCGATTTGCAGTTGGTTAACTGCCACGTTTTGGGTTGAACCATCAGCCTGTAATAGTAAGGCTTCAGTTGGGTTCAAATTCATCAGGTTGGTAATTTCACGTCGCGACCGCCCTTCCGCATAATCTTCTAGAAAGTGAGCACCCGCGAAAATTAAAATTAATAGGGCTGCTTCATAGAAAGAGCCAATTAATAAAGCGCCAACTGCCGCCAGCCCCATCAATAAGTGGATATTGGGTTTGAATTTACCAGCGGACATGGTGTCTCGAATAGTATCACCAAAGCCCTCACCTAACACGTGGTAGCCAGAAAGGATAAGGGATAATACCATAAGGATATTATCTATAGAACTTTGCCAGTTACCGATGATTAATCCAAGTACAAAGGCAATCAATCCTAGTATATATAGTCTCGCAGCTAGTTTGGTATCATGTTCACCATGGTTATGACCATGGTGAACATGATTTTTTTCTTCCGTATGACAATCTCTATTTTCAGTCATCATGTCCGCTCCTTTTTTATCATTTCACTTACTATATACAAGCTTATATGAATACTCATTCATATACTTCGCTATCATTATACCACACCTATATGAAAAATAAATCATATTACATAGAAAATATATACTATAGGAGAATTGAAATTTGCTATAATAGTTGTTGACGCATTTTTGAGGAGGTGAAAATAAATGACATTTGAACAAATCTTACCTAAATTACGCGAAGGTGCCTTCATCATCCGTGATGGTTGGGGTGGCGCAGAAGAGTACGTAAAATTAGTTGACCCAAAAGAATTTGAAGGTCAAGCAATTACGCCCTATTTCCTAATTTCAGTTGCTGGCGAGGGCTTCTCAATGTTCCAACCAACTGTATGCGATATCCTTGCTGAAGACTGGTCTATCGTTTCTGACTAGTAACGCACACATAACTTACACAATAGAAAGGAAGCAGATACTTGGACACATCCTACACTGACTATCCTAAACTCCCCGCCCAATTAAAGGTTATCGTTACAGGAGGCATGTCTGGTATTGGTAGCAGTCAGGTACAACACTTTTTAGAAAAAGGCCATCGCGTTTTGGCTGTCGATCTTAAGGAAGATGCAGAGTTGGTTAATAAATGGACTACTAGCTACCCGGAAAACTTTAGCTTTCGCAAAGCGGATTGTAGCGATTTAATGGCAGTAACTATCCTTTTTCAAGAATTAAAAACTTCTTGGAACGTCATTGATGTACTATGTAATACAGCCGGCGTCCTTGACGATTACAAACCTTTAGATCAAACGGACCCAACAACCTGGCAAACGATTATTTCTAGTAATTTACAAGTTGTTTATAATATGACCTATACAGCTTTACCCATGCTATTAGCCAATCCTACTTCTCGCTTAATCAATATGGCTTCGATCGCGGGCTTAACGGCTGGTGGTGGCGGGATTGCTTATACAACAGCTAAGCATGCTATCATCGGCTTTACTAAACAGATGGCCTACGACTATGCGGGGCAAGGGTTAGTGGCGAACGCCATTGCGCCTGGTGCCATCATGACGCCAATGAACCAAGCTGATTTTGTGGGTGATAGTCCCATGGCCGACCAAGTGATGGCTCAAACACCCGCTAAACGGTGGGCAAGTCCTGATGAAGTGGCAGCCCTGACCCTATTTCTAGCCAGCGACCAGGCAGCTTACATGCAGGGCAATACCATACCTGTCGACGGCGGTTGGCTGATTCGGTAACTTTCTACATATATAAAATCACAAATCCAACATCACAAATTACACTAAAATTGCGACACTTCGGTAGAGTACTACTCACTGGTGTCAGTGTCCTTTGGTCGCAATTGCACACTAGGCCTAGCCTATAAAGGAGACTTAAATGAATAACGCAAATGATACAATCACCCCTTCACGTCTTACCACTCTAGATATGACTAAGATTGCCGTTGTGGCAGCCTTATACGTGGTCATCACCCTAGTCATCGCGCCGATTTCTTACGGCCCCGTTCAATTCCGGATTTCTGAATCTCTAAACTTCCTAGCCCTTCACAATAAACGCTATATCTGGGCAGTTTCTATCGGTGTTTTCATCGCCAACTTCCTGACTTACGGCCCAATCGACATGATCGTCGGCTCTGTTTCAACCTTTATCTTTCTATACATTGGTCGCTGGTTAGGTGATTATCTTGTCAAAATGGCCAAGCAAGCTCAATTTGACTTATTGCCTGACCAATGGATTCGCTATATTACTTTGACAGTCATTTTCGCCCTATCCATGTTCACAACCACTACAACAATCGTATTAGTCGGTGCCGACGCCGCCTTCTTACCGATATATTTCTCACTAGCCCTGTCTGAATTTGCGGCCATGACCCTTGGTATGTTCATTATGTACCCATTAAGCAAACGAATCGATTTCGACCGCTAACAAGCGGATTCTTTGAATTGCCCTTTTTTGACCTTTATACTATGTAGTAGACAAATGAATATAAAAATCTGATAGAGAAATGAAAGAGTCATTTGAAAGGAGCTTTTCAAACATGAGAGTACTTGTTATTGGTGCCAATGGTGGCGTATCCCGTCACTTCGCAGATTTTGTAAAAGATTCAGAAACAGTAGAAGAAGTTGCAGCTATTCGTAACTTAGACCAAGCCCCCTTCTTTGAAGAACGCGGGATTGAATCAGTTTACTTAGACTTAACTAAACACACACAAGCAGACATTGAAAAAATTCTGACCGACAACAATATTGATTCAGTGATTTTCTCTGCCGGTGCTGGTGGATCAGGTGACGACATTGTTATGATGGTTGACCTTGATGGCGCTATTAAATCTATGCAGGCAGCTGAGGCAGTTGGTATCAAGCGTTTCGTGATTGTATCTACATTTAGAACTGGTCGCGAGGAAATTGAGAAAGGTGTCCTACGCGTTTATACCACTGCGAAGACTTACGCAGACGAATGGTTGAAATCACGCACCAACTTAGATTGGACCATCGTTCACCCAGGTATCCTACGTGATGAACCAGGTTCTGGAAAAATCACTACTGAACCCCAGGCTGAAATCATTGACGTGGCCCGTCAAAACGTAGCCCAAACCTTACTAGCAGTTCTTGAAAATGACAATACTATTGGTAAAGAATTTGAAGTGGTAGATGGCGATACAGAAGTCACAACAGCCGTTCAAAATCTATAAGTATGCATAAGTAAATAATCAGTAAATAAGTAAAAGGTGCCCGCGAACAAAGTCGCAGGCACCTTTTACTTATTTAAATGGTTCTATAATAAATAGTGTTGGTGAGATTCAATTGAGTCTCATCGGCACTATTTTTGTGTACGCAAAAAGAAGGACATGATATCCTTATTTC
>NZ_JBSEYI010000015.1:0-55028 GCF_053627715.1 Aerococcus sp. 150760013-2 | reverse complement strand
CTTTTCTCTTTGAAGCTTATTTACATATTAATAAATACTAAATAACGTATTCGTGATATTTGAAATTATTTACCAACACTATTTGTAAAAGAACCCGAAAAACAATTCGCGACCTTTTATCATGCATATAGTCTTAATATCGGGTTCAAAAAGTCAAACGCTTCCGATGCTTCCCAAAATACGCCAATTACTCAGAAGTAATTTTTCGGCTTTTTGTCCAGCATGTTGGGTCTTAACGACTTTCGTTACACCTCTCTATTTTTTTCGTTTCTTTTCTAATTCCATTACAAAGCCAACGATGATGATGGCCGCGAAGATGAAGCGGAATGGCGTTTGGAATTGTTCTGGGTTTGGTACTGTTAAAATCGTGATCATATAAACCACGAAGAAGACGATTAAGGCGGCACGCCAACCTAAGTCTTTGAATTTTTGCCACATATGGGTAGACCCTTTCTATTGTGATTCGTCATATAGACCATGATGATGATCTAGAACATGTTTTTGATTTTTTCGATATTTTTAATTTCGACTGAAAGTGTCCCGTCCGGGTTATTTTTGATTTCAACCACTTCTGGGTCATTAAACAAGTCTAAGGGAATGGATAATTCAATCCCGTTTTCAAACTTGAATTTTTGTCGTTGCATGTTGTTCCCCAAAAGTTCCGGCATATAAGGTGTTTCATCAGCCAAACCTTGCTCTTTGGTTTCTTCAAAGTAGGCTTGCTTACGAGAGAAATTGTCCCCGTACATAACTTCAGCAATGGCTTGGTTATCAATCGCTTGTGTTTCATGAATAGTGTCATGCAGAATTTGTTTTACCTCGGCCAGGTCTTGATAGTCATCTTCCCCAAACTTCTTGGCGGTTTTAGCGATGGCCTTTTTGATAATATTCACTGATTCTTTCATACTTGGGTTGGTTTGGATATCCAAGAAGATTTCACTTAAATAGTTAATTCGCTCCCCATATTCTTCGATCAGGTGTTTCTTCTCAATTAAGAAGTACTCTTCTGTATCGATGCAGTATAAGAACCCTTCGTCGATAGCTTGGGTTGGGCTAGGTAGAATGGCCCGGTTGATAATCAGGTCATTCTTCAAGTTGTCCTGGTCATACTCTACATAGTGGGTGTAAGATTCGTTGTGGTTTAACTTGAACATGCCGATAAAATAGGCTTCGTCTAGCCAGAATCCTGTCCACAGTAAATCCGCTGGTTTGATATCCGGGTTTAATTTAGTGAAATTGAAAAATCGGTTGGTCAGTTTTTGTGTGCCATGTAGGAAGTTTTCTGCTTGATTCATGCCCACTAAAATTTCCTTAGCTGGACTTCTGTCGGGTAGCTTGCCTACTTTTTGCTGTGCCGTGTACATGATTTTGGTCATCATTTTGTCAATATATTCAATCATATATTGTTCTTTATGGTCTAAAAGTGTCTGTGATAAGACCGCTTCGTTGGTGTTGGTATCAAAGATATGTAAAACTGCGGCATCAATCCGTAACATGTTATATCCCTCTTTCTTTAGCATTCCTTTCTATTTTAACTTATAATAGGATTATAGGATAGAAAAGATGGTATTGATTTGAAAAAATACCATCAATTTGACAAGTGATTACTGAAAGGAAGCAGCATAAATTATGGTAGCTAGTAATGAGCAATTTCCCCACCAACCGAAGAACATTATTTTCATGGTGTCCGACGGGATGAGCGTTTCACTCGCCTCAGCCTACCGGGAATATCTTCATCAAGACGTTGGTCACTTTAGAAACCCAAGTATCTTTAACAAGTATTTGGTTGGCCAACAATCCACTTATTCCTTTGACCCTTGGGCGACAATTACCGATTCTGCCGCCTCTTCAACAGCCATGGCTACTGGTGTCAAAACCATGAATGGTGTCATTGGCCTAGACAAACAATTGAGCCGGGTAGACTCTGCCTTAGAGATTGCCAAATTGAACAATAAAAAAACAGGGATTGTCGTGACCGCTGAAATCAGCCACGCAACGCCTGCAGGTTTTGCGGCCCATGTAGAAAGCCGCTTAGATTATTTTGATATTGCTGATCAATACCTAGACGATACCATTGAAGGTAAGCAAAAAATTGATGTCATGCTTGGCGGGGGTCGTGACCATTTTATCCGCCCAGACCGAAATTTAGCCCAAGAATTTGAAAATCTTGGCTATGATATCGTCCATACCAAACATGAACTCTTCAATTCTCACAACCCACAAGTTCTTGGTTTATTCTCCGAATTTGGGGTTCCAATGGCTATTGATCGTTGGTCAAATGTGACCCCTAGTCTTGGTGAAATGGTCCATTCTGCCATCCGCCGATTGGATACTGGTGATGAAGGTTTCTTCCTAATGGTTGAAGGGAGTCAAATTGACTGGGCTGCCCACCATAAAGATGTCGTTGGGATCATGAGTGAAATTGATGATTTCGCCGGCGCCTTTCAAGTGGCCATTGATTTCGCCAAGCAAGACGGAGATACCCTTGTCATTGCAACGTCTGACCATGCAACCGGTGGGATGTCTATGGGGACTAATAATATCGATTCCTGGTTGCCTGATTATATTCGAAAAGTCAAAGCAACTCCTCAACACATTGCTGAGTTAACCCAAGAAACCAATGACTGGGTTGAAGTAATTCGTCGTAACATCCAATTTGAATTATCTTCTACTGAGAAAAACCAGTTACGGTCTATCTACCATACTTATGTCTATACTTACGAAGAAAAGGTCAGCCGCTTGACCCAAGCCATTCGAGACATTGTAGACCGCCGTTCTAATACAGGGTGGACGACAGGTAACCATACGGGTGAAGACGTCAATGTCTATGCTTATGGACCCGGGTCTGACCACTTTAGAGGCTGGCATGAAAATGCGGAAAACGGGCAACTACTGAAGATATTAGCCGCTGGCTTATCACCAGACGATGATAACTATTAAAATATCGAAAAAAGCAGTAGCGCGATTGAAGTTGCGCTACTGCTTTTTAAGTTCAATTATTTTAGCGTAGGAATAATGTCATTTTTCAAGTAGTCACGGAAACCGTCTGCCGTTTCTTCGTGACGTAAGGCGAATTGAATGCTGGCTTTTAATAAACCTAATGGTTCGCCAACTTCATACCATTCACCCTGATAGTCATAGGCTTTTAACTTGTTGCCTTTGGCTAAGTGGTTGATGGCATCTGTTAATTCAAACTCACCTGAGAAGTCATTTTCTGGAACGGTTTCAATGGCATCAAAAATTTCCGGTGGTAAAATGTAACGACCTACTGCCGCTAATTTTTCTTCGGTTTCATTTTGTGGTTTTTCTTCAAATTTATCAATATTGTAGATACCCGCTTCGCCGTCACCAGATGTCGTCATAATCCCGAAAGAAGATGTTTCTTTAGCTGAAACAGTTGCTCCGGCAACCAATACAACGTCATTATCTAGTTGCTCTTGGTAGCAATCAATCATTTGTTTTGATAATGGTTTTTCACCTGGCGCACTCACCATGATGTCGTCTCCTAATAGTAATAAGAAGGGTTCGTCACCAACGAATGATTTCGCTTGGAAAATAGCGTCCCCTAACCCTTTTGGATAGTGCTGGCGTTTGAATTGAATATTCAATAATGATGTGTCTTCAACCATCTTCAACAACTTATCTTTGTGTTTTTGCTTCAAGTTGTCTTCTAAATCAAAGTTTGCATCAAAATGGTCTTCTACTGAACGTTTGTTACGTCCGGTAATAATTAAAATCTCTTCAATACCACTTTCAATTGCCTCTTCAACAATAAACTGAATGGATGGTTTATCCAAGATTGGAATAATCTCTTTTGCCATCGCTTTAGTTGCTGGTAAGAAACGCGTTCCTAAACCACCAGCTGGAATTACTGCTTTTTTAATCTGTTGTTTAGCCATAATAGCCTCCTTGATTATATTGTCTTTATCTTAGCATAATTTACTTTCAACTAGGTAGGTAAACGGTCATTTTTCAAAAAATTTACAATCCAAGCAATCATTTAAACAGATTGATCCGGTCAATAATAAAGTAAATAATAACCGACAAGATAATCGAACCGACTAAAATAATGGAAAAACCGTGGACATTATCTTCAAGTGGTAAAGCCACATTCATCCCCCAAAGACCTGCTGTAATCGTTGGCACGGTCATAATAATGGTAATAACCGTTAGCCGTTTCATGACATCGTTCAAGTTATTTGAAATGACATTAGACAGCATATCGTTCAATTTATTAATGACCGCCATGTCGTTTTCAATCATGGTTACTGCCTGGTTCATCTCGATTTGTACCCTATTGAGGACTCGTTCCTGGTAGCGGGTGTCGTTTTCCAATTGGTTAAAGTATTGGTTAATCCGGCTCAAAGTCTTGGCGTTATTATGGACCGCGGTGGATAAGTATACCAGCCCCTTATTGACGTTAATTAAGGCATAAGACACGTTATTTTTAGTAGAATGACGGGCTTCCTCCTCAGCTTGCTTAATCAAGCCATGCATAATGGTGACCGCATCGATATGGGCCTGAGCCACCTCATAAAACATGTACATGACAAAGGCGTAGGCAGAGGTCATCGGAAAGTCAGAAGGAAAATTTAACCGCTGGATATCCAACATAAAAGGCATGTTGGTATGATTCATAAAAGTCATCACCAAATTCTTGCCCATAACAATCACCAGAGGGGCTGTGTGATAGGTATTCTCGCTAATTACCTCATGACCATAAGGATACTGGATAATGATATAGGTAAATAGGTCGCCGGCATCATTTCGGTAATACTCAATCCAAGACGTTTCAAACTGGTCATAGACATACTCCCCGAAATGGACTGGCAAGTGGTAGTCTTCAAGCACCTGCCGGACTTCCCCCTTATCCGGATTTTCATAATGCAACCAGGTTAGTTGCTTGATTTCATTGGCCAAGCCATCTTGAAACTGGTTCTCTTGGTCAAATTGAATCACTTTTTGGTAAACCATCTAATCCTCCTCTCAAGGCTGATAAAAATCTTTCTCTTCGCAAAAAGGCCAGCACAATGCTGACCTTTCAATTCTTTTATTCTAGTGGATAGTTGATTGGCTGTCTGCCAATAGGTCTTCATAAGCATAAGCGAATTTCATGATATCGCCAGCACCCATAAAGATCATGACTGCATCATCATAGTCTAATAATGGTGATACATTTTCCAATGGTAATACTTGCACAGGTTTTGTTACCTTATTAGCTAGGTCAGAAACAGACACTTGCTTATTGTCCTTCTCACGCGCAGAGGCAAAAATTTCGCATAAGAACACGTCATCTGACAAGTCCAAAGCACCCGCAAATTCGTCCATTAATGCAATTGTACGGCTGAAAGTGTGTGGTTGGAAGACAGAAATAATCTTCTTGTTCGGGTATTTTTGACGGGCAGCATTAATCGTCGCTTTAATTTCTGATGGATGGTGAGCATAGTCATCGATTAAAGTCATATCGCCAATTTTCTTCTCAGAGAAACGACGTTTAACCCCACCGAAAGTACGTAATTCTTCTGCAACACGGTCTGCTGGGAAGTTTTCGAAGTAGCAGAAACCAATCACAGATAAAGCATTCATCACATTATGTTCACCGAACGTTGGAATGTCAAAATGACCATAGAATTCACCCATTACATGCACATCGAAATGAGAGCCATCAGTAGCTAGATCGACATTTGAAGCCACAATATGGTTGTCCCCACCTTCAAGACCGTAGTACCAAACATCCAAGTCAGATTGGTCAGCAAATTGACGTAAGTAAGCATCGCCACCGTATGCAATGACTTTTTTCTTCACTTGGTGAGCAAAAGTCGTATTCGCTGCAAATACTTGGTCAATGTTTTCATAGTAGTCAGGGTGGTCAAAATCGATATTAGTAAAAATCGCGTAGTCTGGGTGGTAAGCTAAGAAATGTTTACGGTATTCGTCCGCTTCTAACACAAAGTATTCAGCGTCTTCTTGACCAGCACCAGTACCATCACCGATTAGGAAGTTTGTTGGTTGTAAACCACACATCACGTGTGCCATCAAACCAGTGGTAGATGTTTTCCCGTGAGAACCAGTAATCGCTACACTAGTGTAGTCTTTGATTAATTCACCAAGGAAGAAATGGTAGCGCATCACGTCAAGACCTAATTCTTTCGCACGGACAACTTCAGGATGGTCATCGCCAAAAGCGTTCCCACAAATGATAAACATACCTTCTTGGATGTTGTCAGCGTTAAAAGGTAGTAATTCAATACCAGCTTTCTCTAAACCCCTTTGGGTAAAGAAGTAAGTTTCTTGGTCTGAACCCTGAACCTTATAGCCCATATTATGCAAGATTAAGGCTAAGGCACTCATGCCTGATCCTTTAATCCCTGTGAAGTGATACGTTAATTCTTTATTCATGCTCGTTAAAATCTCCATTTCCTCGATTAGATTGTGCTTGTTTATTCTTTAAATATGGGGTCAATGATGGCTTGTCCTGGCCTGGAAAATAGGAATAATGTCCCGACTTAGCTTGTCTTCCTGGCTGGTTAAAGCTTCCCCCTGGTTCCTCTGCCATAATACTCTGCAGACCACGGTTTAAATGCCCTCGTTTAGGGACAGTGGCCCTTGCAGGCGTGGTTTCAGAAACCGGTGTTGCTTGCCGTTTTTCTTGGAATCCTTTAGGTTCAGAAACCGCCTCTTCAAAATGAAAATGGCTGCGTTTGGATGACCGAGCAGCCTTGGCATCTTGGCGGTTACTGGTCCAATTTGTCGGCAAATCATTCGGTTGAAAAGGTCTGCGGAATTGGTAATCTTGATATTCCTGCAACTCTTGACGTAAACGGTCCAATTTTTGCTGGCGTTTGTCGTCCACAGAGGCCGCTTTAAAGACCTCTTGCACCCCTGAATCTTCGACTGGTCTTGTGTCCCGGTCTTCGTTGTTGGCATAGTTAAAATTGCTATATGAGGGTTGGTAGCGGTGATTATGATCTTTTTCGGCTAGATAATAATCCATCTGCTGACGGTCGTCTCCTTGACCCTCTCTTTGATAGGTCTTTTTAGGCGGAATTTGCCGTCCAGAAGATTGGTCCTCCCCCTGGTTATACCAGTTCATGTAATTGGGGAAAGTAATTGGATTGTCATTTTTCTCGTGTAACAAAGAATCATTCTCCTTATGATAAAATGGGACAAATTGTTCAGGCTGATTTGCGGACTTCTCTTCAAATCGCTGCCATTTATCCTTAGAATGTCTCAGTTTGTCATGCTCTCGACTCAACTACTCACCCCCAACACAATACATGTATAGTTTGCCTAATCAGACTTTATAATATCTGCTAAGCTTCAACGAAATGTTCACTGTTAATTTTATCAAATGATGTCCCAACTGGCACGTCATTTTTAATTTCAAGGATACCTTTTCGTACATGTTCAGGGTCGACACCTAATTCAAATGCAGAAGTTAACATACCGTAGCTTGAAACGCCACGCAGTTCACCTTCCCAAATCACTTGACCATTTGGCATTACAGCACCTGGCAAGGCCGCCACTACAAACATCCCTTCGCGGACATTTGGCGCACCACAAACAATTTGAACAACCTCATCTGGGCCAATTTTGGTTTGCGTAATATGCAAGTGGTCAGAACCTTCTAAATCCTTCACTTCTAAAACTTCAGCCACGACTAAACGCGGATTATCATTGAAAGGAATTGTATCAAAACCTTGTTCATATAAGGATTGGTTGATTAAGTCTAATTGTGTTTGACTTAAATGAACACGCCCCTTTCCTTCAATTTGAATCATTTTAGAAATATTTTGGATATTGTAACCCATTGTTTCTTTCGTTTCATTATTGAAAATACGCGTCACATCTCCAACTGTTGAAGTCGCAATACGATCTCTCGTTAATGTCCCTTTGGAAAACATGATAACGTCACCGACGCCATCTCGATTATATATACTAATCCACATACTCGTTAAAATCCCCTTCATATTTCTTTTTTAAAATAAAATTAAGTAAAACTTACGACATAAACCAATAAAAAAGCCTAGTCATCAACTAGACCGGTAATGTCCTATTAAAACGTATAATATTCTACTCGATTATATACTCCTAGTCATAAAAGTGCAAATAATAATAGACTGTGAAAAATAATCATTTTCCCCGACAGCCAAGCCTTTCCACCATGGCATAAATGGTTCCGCCATTATTTGAAATCACTTCACAAAATCAAATCCGCCATATACGCCAAACAATTATGAATAGGTAAAACTATATTTTGCCAGCCATGATTGTTATAATATGTTCATGATCACTTATCGAAATAGATTCACTTATTCACCCTTATGACAACAAAGGAGCGATTATATGTCTAATCAATACAACCAACAACCAACAAAACGTGACGACGTCCTACTAGCAGGTTTCCTATTTGGATGCGGACTAGTTATCGGTGGCGTTGTAGGCGCATTAGTAGCCGACCATTCTAAAAAAGTAGACGGCAATGACGTCCTTCAAAAAGCCAAAGCCCTATTCACCGACCCAGGTACCATCGAAGGTTCTTGGATTGAATTACAACCCATTCAAGCAGAACGCTTTGGCCAAAAACAAGAAGTCTTCTACGGCGGAATCTCTCGTACAGAAGACAACGAATTAGTTCAATACGAATTTATGGCAGACCCAAGTACCGGCAACTTTCTAGATTTTTATAAGCTGTAAGAATAATTGAGGGACTATGACAATTGAAGTCACAGTCCCTCATTTTTTCTATTTAAATTTAGCCAACATATAGTTAATTCTAAAGCCACGGGCTGAGAATTTTTCTTCGTACTCTGTTTGGACATTGCCTTCAATATCCGACTCATGCAAGTTCAACGAAATTTCTAAGAAATCCATGCCATACTGTGACATTGAAGTCAGTGAATATTCAAATAATCCTTGGTTATCTGTTTTGAATTGCAGGTAACCTTCTGTTTGTAAGACATGTTTATATTGGTCCAAGAAGGTTTTAAAAGTCAAACGACGTTTCGCATGACGCGCTTTTGGCCATGGATCAGAGAAGTTTAAGAATAACTTGGCCACTTCACCCTCTTCAAAATAAGTAGATAGTTCAAGGGCATTCCCTAAAATAAAGCGTAAATTAGGTAACACTTCACCTTCCAAAGCTTTCTCCATCGCCATCACTAATACTGAATCTTGTAATTCAAGACCAATAAAGTTCACGTCTGGATTACGGCGGGCCATCTCAATAATGAATTGCCCCTTACCAGTTCCCACT
This sequence comes from Aerococcus sp. 150760013-2, assembly GCF_053627715.1. Classification (NCBI taxonomy): domain Bacteria; kingdom Bacillati; phylum Bacillota; class Bacilli; order Lactobacillales; family Aerococcaceae; genus Aerococcus; species Aerococcus sp. 150760013-2. Next base: position 45,772 of record NZ_JBSEYI010000015.1, on the reverse strand, counting down.
TCTAAATGAACAGGATGGTCGTTTTTAAATTCAGATTGCCATTTCCCTTGCATTGTTTCCGGTTCTAAAATGACATATTCTCTATGTTCTGCCATGGCGTCCTTTGCCCACGGTTTATTTCTTACGCGCATAATATCCTCCTAATGATTTGTTTTATAAATGATGTCGTTCCAAGAAAAAAGAGACGTGACATGAAGTTCACATCCCCCTTTTTTTGGCCAATAACGGTCTTATATTGGGCTTCATAAGTCAAGTTCTTCCGACACTTCCCAAAATGCGCCAATTACTCGCAGTAATTGTTCGGCTTTTGAAGGTGTAAGAGCCGACGCCAAGAAAGGAAACTTTGCAATCTAATCTGAAAAGCAGTCCTTTCTGGAGGGTCAAACCCGATTTTGGTCCAACTTATGAGAGAGTTTACGCTTTAGCGTTTACTCTCCTAAATGCGATAGAAGCGTCGAGTTTTAACGACTTTTGTCACACCTTCCTTACATTTCCCCTACTTGATGTAAGTAACGGTTGTTGTAGATATGTTTTAATTTTAAGATTTTATGGTTCATGGCAATCATCCGATTTTCTCTGAAGTCTTTTTTGATCATATTCAAGAGATTCAACATCGAATACCATTCAATACGTTGGTAAATATCGTATGTAATGTGTAAGCCATATAAGTCAAACCAGACATCCCAATTTTTAAAATCAACATATTGCACCAACAATTGGCTGATATCTAGAATAGGATCAGCGATTTTCACCATTTCCCAGTCCACTAGATATAACTGATTGTCCTCAGCTCGGATAAAGTTCCGGCGGTTCAAGTCTCCGTGACACACCGTTTTGCGGACCCCATCAACCAAATGAAGAGTGTCCCATAGACAAGTAGTCACCTCGGCTAGTAACTGGTGGTGACGTAATTCTTTTGCCAAATCACTTTCATAATCCTGTAAAAAGCGGTCTGGCTCGTAAACCTCGCCGTCGATTTTAACCAGCATGTTATATAAATTATCCGAATGGTGGTAACGATACATCAATTTGACTACCGGCAATTGAGCCACTTCAAAATGCGACAAAACATTACCAGACACCCAATCTTGGGCTGTCATAATGTCCCCGCTAGACTCACGCTTAGTCCATTTCAACTTGGGCGCAAAACCTTCCATCGACAAGATGGTTAACAAGGGTGAAGAATTACGTTTTAAAAATACACGTTCATCGTTGGCGTCATTATAGCCAACATAGGCTTGACCAGTATCCCCTCCAATGGGTTCGAGAATCCACTCGCGATCAAATTTGTATTCCAAAACCATTCCTCCTCTCTTTTGCCCAAGTAGTGTTAACTTACTGTATAAATGAAAAAAGTGAGCAGCGACTCCCCCTTGAGATGCTTACTCCTTTTTTCTTGAGTACTAGTTATTTTAGTTGGAAAACAGGACTTAGTCAACAGACTTAGCGTATTCTAACCTTTTTTTCTTTCTTGCGGATAAAACGCGGTAAATAGAGATAAAGAAAGAATAAGCCTAGTATAATGGTAGAAAGTAACACTGCACCGGCAAAAATCCAATCGTGGGTAAGCAAACTCGTTACAGCAAATAATACAATTTGCGTACAAATTGGCTGAGCCATCATCTGTTTAAAGCCAGTCACCTGTGAACTTTGATCCATCGGGTAGACCTGTAATAAGACATGTTGGTTGATTTTCTTAGCCATAGGTAAAATTTGGAAATGGCTGAAGTATTGAATCAATAAAATCACCACTAAGTTCAACCAGTGACTATTGGTTACAAAGACCAAATACAAAATCCCTGCTAAAGTCATCCGGCCCCAAAGTGGGAAATAATCACTCGCCCGCCAAAAGGCCCGACTGTATAAGTAAGCGTAAGGATTGTCCCCACGGTTGATCCCTTTAATAAAGCCGTCCAAATACTTGCGTCGTTTACTTGAAACGGCATCTTGTGGCATATTTACAAACAAGGCCAGTCCGCGTTTTATTTGTTGCTGACGGTCTTGTTCCACTGCGACAATCTTATCCCAGTGCCAACCCTTTTTCCCATCTGAAAAAGGACGAATCCCGGTAAAATGAATGGCGATTAAATACAGCAGTGCAACGCCTAAACAGAGATATGGTGTCACAAAGGAAGCTAATAATAGCGTGATAAAAACTGCTAGATACAAGATTGCCTTGTGAATTTTAATCACCCGGTCGCTGGTATAACGCCAGCTTTCCAAAATAGTATTTAAGTGGGCGGTCTTAAAGCAAATCAAAATCACGGCCAAGACAATCAATTCAAAAATCGAATAGCCCACCATAGCCATCAGCAGTGGGTAAGAAGCAGCAATCAACAGGATAATCATAGCACTCGGTAACAGTAATGAATGGTTCAAGGCTGACCGGAACCAGTCCGTAAATTTCGACTCCATAGGTAAGAGAAAGACCAAGTCTGCTGCCACAATATGTGAAGCCACACCGGTAATAAATACCCCAACCGTCATCAGAACCGCCCAAATTACGTGGACCCAAACCCCGACCAATCCTTGTGACAAGCCTGATAGCCAGTTGGAATACTGGTAAGCCAATGCGCCAAATAGGAAGAAGAGGACGATTACGGCATGGTCATTAAAAATATATTTAGCATTCTTTAGAAATAAATCTTGCCCTTCTTGCCGACGTTTCTGGTAAGTATCAAGCAGACGCATGGTCATCTGCCCCCTTCGCTAAGTGTAGATATAGGTCATCTAAAGTAGCTCCTGGCAGTTGATATTGCACTCGGATTTCATCTAAAGTACCTGCCGCCACTAACTCACCGTCCGCCAAGAATAAGAATCGGTCACAATACTGTTCAGCTGTCGCTAAGACATGAGTGGTCATCAATACCGACGCACCCGCATCACGTTTGGCTTTCAATGTATCGATAAAATCATGGATAGCCAGTGGGTCCAAACCAAGAAACGGTTCATCCACTACATATAAAGACGTCTCCACTAGGAAGGCACAGACAATCATCACCTTTTGCTTCATTCCTTTTGAAAAATGAATCGGCAGCCAATCTAACCGTTTATCTAAACGAAAGGTTTCTAGTAAAGGTTGGGCATTTCTTAGTGCCTCTTCCTTCCCTAAACCGTAGGCCATACCCGTTAATTCAATATGTTCCTTCAAAGTTAAGGCTTCATATAGTACCGGCATTTCAGGAATATAAGTGAAGGATTGACGGTATGCATTGGCATCATCGGTTAACTGATGACCATCAATAGCAATCTCACCCTTCATCGCCCGCATCAGGCCAATAATATGTTTAATGGTAGTCGATTTACCCGCACCGTTTAACCCAATCAGGCCAACAATTTCACCTGATGCAATTTCAAAATTAATATCTTTTAGTACAGGTTGACTAGAATAGCCCCCTGTAAGTCCTTTAACTGTTAATGTCATTTTGTTCATCCTTTTATTGATCTAGATTTAATCTAGCATTTAAGTTTAATGATAAAGAAATCATTTCCAATCTAGCATAGCACTGAAATTGTTCCCTTCCCATCATTTATGTTAAAATTAATACAATTATAGCCTTTAATTTAACACTATTTCCAAGTAAATGCGATGAATTAACACGGCCAAAGTTAACCCAATATTGAAAGCGAGGACTATTCATGGATAATTGTATCTTCTGTAAAATTGCAAACGGTGAAATCCCCACAAACAAAGTCTACGAAGACGAAGTGGTGATAGCCTTCCTAGATATGAGCCAAGTCACAAAAGGCCATACCTTACTGGTACCTAAAAAACACATTCAAGACATTTTCGGCTACTCATCAAATGACGCTGGCGCAGTCTTCAAACGCATCCCATTAGTTGCCAACGCATTAAAAGATGCCTTCTCAGATATGCAAGGGTTAAACATTTTAAACAACAACGGCGAGATGGCCTACCAATCTGTTTTCCATTCACACGTCCATTTAATCCCTAGATACAACGGGGAAAGTGACGGCTTTGGTTTGAAATGGGAACCAGCCCAAGAAGGCACATACTCTGATGAAGACTTGAAGAACATTACCAACACAATCAACCAACAAATCGAGGGATAATATGAAAAAATTTATTACTGGTATTCTATTTGGCGCCATTGCTGGTGCAGGCTACGCTCTATTAAAAACACCACACTCAGGTACTGAAAATAGAGAACGTTTGAAAAACTATTTAGACGATGTCACTTTTGCAGCCAATGATCTAACTGGCTCAATCGCTCAAGCACAAAATGCAGTTACAGATTTAGCTCAACAAGGTTTATCTTCTGCAAAAGTTGCCCGCGACGAAATCACACTAGCAATTAATGATTTCAACCAATCAGCAGTCCCACAAATTTCAGAAATTCAAAAACAAGTGGCAAAACTACAAAATGACTTATCGGCAGCGGATATCCGTGCTAACGAGAAAAACACTGATTTTTAATGATGTTTTAAATATGAAGATTTCTTGATTAATCTTCTGAATCATTGTGTATAGCATTTTTGGTATGCTATATTAAGACTTGTATTATGAAGATTTGACAGGAGTGAATCGAGAAAATGATGATTAGTAAGAAATTCAAACTTACTTCAATTGCCTTATTAAGTACTGTTGCCCTAGCAGCATGCTCAACTGGCTCAAGTGATGGTTCAAGCGCCGTTGCAACTGGTGATGGTGTTGAAGTAACCAACGAAGAACTACAAGCCGAATTAAAATCAACATACGGTAACACCGTATTGCAAGAGTTAATTATGGAAGAAGTATTCGTAAACGAAGTCGGCGATGACCGAGCTAAAGAATTAAAAGAAGAAGCAACAACTGAAGTTGAAACGCTAGTCGCTACTTATGGCGGAGAAGACGAATTCAATACTGTATTAGCATCTTCTGGTTTCTCAGACCGTGAAGACTACGAACACCAAGTTTACTACTACAAATTAATGAGTGAATCTGTATCTAAATACATCGAAGTGACTGACGAAGAAATTCAAACAGCCTACGATGATTACACACCTTCATTCACTGTTTCACATATCTTAGTGGATGATGAAGAAACTGCTAATGACTTAATTGCTCAATTAGATGATGGTGCGGACTTTGCTGAGTTAGCAACTGAAAACTCAACAGATACAGCATCTGCTGAAAACGGTGGTTCATTAGGTGAAGTTAATGCTGATTCTGGGCTAGATGAAACATTCTTCGCAGCAGCACAAGAACTAGCTGAAGGCGAGTACACAACTGCACCAGTTGAAACTGACTACGGTTACCATATTATCAAGATGGACGAAAAACCTGAAAAAGGTTCCCTAGAAGACGAAACTGAACAACTGAAAGAATCTATTACTGCTGAAAAATTAACTGATTCTACTTTAGTTGCTGGTATCGTTTCTGACATCATGACAGCTCACAACATCGACATTAAAGACGATGACTTGAAGACTGCGCTAGATGACGTGATCATCACTGAAGAAGAACAAGAATCATTAGATGCTGAAGCTGAGTCAGCTGCCGCAGCAAGTGAATCAGCTGCTAGCGAATCTGCAGCATCAAGCGAAGAAACATCTGAATCTACTGAATCTTCTAACGAAGAATCAACTTCAGAAGAATCTAGCACAGAGGAATCATCAACAGAGTCTTCTTCAACTGAATCATCTGAATCATCAGAAGCAGCTCCAAGCGAAGCATCCTCTTCAGCTGAATAAGCTAACAGACATACCTAAATGGAAAGTCCATCCGGTTTCGGATGGGCTTTTTTGATGACTAATTCTTCTATCTATTCATCAGCCTTCGGCAGAACTTTATGTAATGATATTTGCAAACTATTTTGAAGTAGACAACTGTCTGCCATGAAGAATACAACTTGATTATCAGTTGCCATTTTGCCTAAATCAGCTACTTCATCGTCGATATCAATAAGGGACTGATTTTTGTACGTGTTGCGCGTATGTAAACTGCGTCGAATAAGTCTAAACTCATTAATCCTCCATATCACATTTAGGTTTAATTCGCATACTTTTAGCTAGCATAATAAAAAACGGAATACCCCTTAAACGAGGTATCCCGTTGTTACTATTCTGGACAATTATTGCCGTTCACCACTTGGAAATTGTTGTTACAAGTGGCTTTGATTTCTTGATGTGTTTCAAGGTAGTGAGCGATCAATTGGTTTATCTCCAGGTTGACTTCACGGACAATTTTTGATGAATCAAACATGTGATAGTCACCGCCGCCTACAGCCCGATACTGGTTGAGGGTCACTTCGAATTCAGCTTCTAAATCCAATGGCTGGCCGTGGTAGTTTAATTTGGTTACCCGTTGACCAATTGGCTTTGATACATCAATGATGTAGTCAATCCCTTCATACATGTCATAATTATAGGGCTTTGGTTTGGGATATAGCCAATCTTTAGACATGACGATTTCTTGGTCTTCATTCAAAATGAAAAATTCCGCTGATTGCTCGATAGCTGCTTTCAATTCTGCTCCGGTGATTTTAACCACTGCCAAGGTGTTAGGGAATGGGTAATTATTGAGTACGTCACGGACGGTTACTGCGTTTGGAAATCCCTTGGCATCATTATTAAATAAGGCTGCCGCCGAGATTTCTGTTTGCCCGTAATAGTTCTGTACCCGGTGGACAAATTCGACGTATGGATGATCATGGATGCGGGCCATATCCACACTGTCAATCTTCATGTCCCCTTGAATGGTCCCTACCGGTTGGTCCAACCAGTTTTCAATTTCTGCTTGTAGGTCCGCTAATCTTGCGGCGGCTTCTTTTTGAATTGGTGTGTCCACGGTCGAGCTTATTAATTCAGGCACTGCATCTACTAAGGTCCAGTGCTCATCGCCATCGTATTTGTTTAAGTCTAATGTAACTTTACCAAGATGGCGGCCTTTGTCTCCTGGCATGACAACTGCCACACCGTTCACGACGCGGGCAATTTCATTGTGTTGGTGGCCAGTTAATAAGACATCAATCCCTGGCACTTCATGGGTTAAGGCGTAACCCTCATTTTCCCCGGCGCCTTGTTCTACTGGTTCAAGGGTGTCTAGTTCACACTCAAAGCCTCCGTGGTAAGCGACAACGACTACGTCAGCCATACTGCTTAACACGGGCACGTATTCCTTGGCTGTTTCAACAGCTGACCTAAACTGCAGGCCAGTGATATGGGCAGGATGCTCCCAGTTGGGAATGCATTGAGTGGTTAGCCCCAAAACGGCAATCTTAATCCCATTGCGTTCAAATATTTTATAGGGTTGACCGAAAAATGGTTGGTCAGTGTCGTCTAAAATATTAGCGCACAGAATGGGAAATTGTGCGATTTGATATGAATTCAACAGGTATTCTTGCCCGTAATTGAATTCATGGTTTCCCGGCACCGCCATGTCGTAACCCATCCGATTCATATTTTCTACAATGGCTGCCGCTGAATGGCGGTGCTTTTGTAGGTAATGGGTTAGTGGCGATCCTTGAATTATATCTCCTGTAGAAATCAGTAAACTACTTTTATCGGCCAAGCGACCTTTCTCTCGTAAGTAGTTTTCATTGACCTTTAACAGGCCAAATGGCTGGTTTTCTTCTCTAGCCAAGTAACTTGTAGGATAGATATACCCGTGAATATCACTCGTTTGAAAAATTGTCACCTGTTTGATGAGGATCCCCCCCTTAAACTATATAGCTTTTCTTATATTTCGGATATACAACTTGCAACCCTAAATTTGCTATTAGTTTACCATAGTAATCCGGTTTGAATGTATGCCAAGGAATGATATTTTTTGTCCGAATTCGATTGGCGATATAGAGTAAATCCGTCTGGTTAGCGTGACCACTGACCCCAAATGACACGAAAGGGATGTCTATACTTTGTAAATAAGCAATCATTTGGCTATAAGCTAGCATATATTCTCCAATTGGCTCCCCATTTGTATGTAGGTAAATCGCTGGTTTTAAGTCTGCCAAGATTGAAATATTTTCAAAAGCATTTTGTAAAAGATACAATTCTGGGTCTTTTTTCAGTGATCTTAGGCTGATGTAGCCCGGTTTATTTTCCAAACTAGAACCCACATCGTTTGACAAATCGCCGGACAATATCAGAAAATCCACATCCGGGTAAAAGGCCTGGTAGACCTTGGCATAAGCTGGTTCAAGAACCAGCTGTCGACCTACTACCTTTGCTGCTTGATTAAAATAGTGAATACGCTCGACGTTTCGCATATAAGGGTTAAAGACAATTAAATCATTGGCATATTCGGTCAAACCCTTTTTTAAATCGTCCAACAAATCAGCTTCTGAAGTGATCCGGTCTTCTTCCACATCAAAAGAGAATGAGGTCCCTTCAATGAAGACATAATCCGGTTCAAAGTGATTGATAGCCTCTACTAACTGGTCAACCTTTTCAGGATGGTAGCCCGTCAAACGAAAGTCGCCCGTATGGACAAATTTGGCTTCAGGCGTTTGGATAAAAATGCCCGCAATTCCTTTGATATCGTGGTCTGACTCCTGGAAAAAAACTTGAATGTCCCCAATCCTCACTACTTCACCGTAGTCGACCCCATGTAATTTGGCAACTGGCGCCACTTCATCGCCTACCTCAATCAAGGCTTCATATAAGGTGAGCGAATCTTTGGTCAAGTAAACTTCAACCTCAGCTGGCAGGAATTTTAACCCGCCCATATGGTCGATATGGAGATGGGAGATGAAAATCGCTTGCTTCAATTCTTGGTTTTCAACACCTGCTAGCTGGATTGTTTGAAAATCGCTGGTATCAAATAAACCTGGAATTTGTGGCAATTTCCCTTCTACCAAGGTACTTTCTAAGTCTGTTAAATTCTCTAGTGGTTGGTCTTTATTGGCCCCACCGCTTAAGCCAAAATCACAAATGACCCTAGCTTGGTGGGTACTAATTTCCGCGATATTGCCACCGATTGTTTCAATGCCACTCCATATTTGAAATGTTGTCATACCGGTCTCCTTTCTTAAGGTAGAAGAGCCACCGCAAAGAGGGGATGTTTGAAAAATAACACAGTACTCTTCTTATGCATTTAGGCGGATAGGCGCTAAATCACAAATTCGCCATAATATTGGGCTCGAACCTAGTTTTGTCTCTGTATGTTCCCTTGTCTATATGTGCAAAAACCGTTAGGTCTGCACACCTTTTACCACAGTGCAACCATTATTGGTTGTCTGCTAATATTTCTTCTACTTCTGCTTGCAAGTTATCCAACACTTCTTGTGGGTCGGCACCATTTACAGCGATTTCTTCCATTACCGCGACCACTTGGTTGCGGAATTCGCCGTAGCCAACGAAAGTTTCTGATGACGTACCATATGCTAGCTCTTCAGTTGCCGCTTGGTATTGTGGGTTTTCTTCTAGGTAAGTCGCGTAAGTTTCATCTTCTAAAGCTGATTGACGAACTGGTAAGTAACCTGTTTCCATTGACCAGAAGCCTGTATTTTCAGGTTCTAATAGGAAGTTTGTAAAGGCCACAAATCCTGCTTGTTCATCTTCAGAAGCATCAGCGAATAGACCTAAATCGTTCCCTGCAAACAAGGTTAATTCTGTGTCATTTAATGTTGGAATTTCTGCTACCGCCCAGTTGATACCTGATTCAGCAGCCCCTTCTTCAACAAAGCCCATACCTGCTGAAGAACCAATATATAAGGCTGTTGCGCCGTTTGCAAAAGGTGTTGACATGTAGCCATCTTCACCGGCAGTACGTGCATAGCCATTGTCTAAAGCATCTTTGATGATGGTTAAAGCTTCAACTGCCGCTTCATCATTAACAGAAGCAGTACCCGCTTCAGCGTCGATAAAGTCTGATCCGTTTTGGCGGGCCATTGTTTCCCATTCCATTTCAAAGCCGTTTTCAAAGCCCATAGCGTAGGCATCGTCGCCTGCTTCAACCATTAATTCACCAAGGGCAGTCACATCTTCCCAAGTTTCTGGCACCTCAACTCCGTACTCATCTAATAAGTCTTGGTTGTAGTACATGACACGCGTTGATTTTGAGAATGGCATCGCATAACGCTCACCATTATATTGAGTTGATCCCCAGAATCCTTCATAAACATCGTCGATATCTTCTTGAGTAAAATCGTTAGCCGCTAATAAGTCATCTGAAATTGGTAATAATAAGTCATTTGAGGCATATTCCACCACATCAGTCGCTGTTAATTGAGACATGGTTGGTAAATCACCTGAAACTGCTGCTGCCGTCACAGATTGTGCCAAAGTATTGTAGTCACCTTGATTTTGTTCTACTACGGTATATTTGTCTTGCGATTTGTTAAAGTCATTTACTAATCTTGTTAACGCGTCCCCTTGTGGCCCAGTCATAGCGTGCCAGAAAGTTAACTCAACTTTTTCCCCGTCAGCACTTGATGAAGATGTTTCTGATGAAGGCGCGTCGACAGATGTTGAACTTGACCCTGACTCACTTGAGCCAGCGTTGCCACATGCTACTAATAATAAACTTGCAGACAATAATCCCAATCCCGCTTTTAACCATTTCACTTCTAATTTCATTATTTTCTTCTCTCCTTATGATAAAATCCCTTAAGCAATTTTTGATGCTGAACTTAATTCATAACGCTCATAATGACAAGTAACCGTGACTACAATGATCCTTTGACACAACCACCCCCTTTAATGACTTTCATCCCAATAACGTCTATCCCTTTACTCCCGTGTTGGAAATCCCTTTGATGATGTATTTTTGTAAGAACAGGTAAATGATAATCATTGGCAAGACGACAATCGTCGCCGCAGCCATCAAGAGTTCAAAATAAGTCCCGGCTTCCGTTGTAAAGGCTTGTAGCCCAACTGGTAGCGGGCGTAAGTGGGTTTCATTAGTCACCATCAAAGGCCACATGAATGAATTCCAAGACCCAATCATCTTCAAAATAACTACTGTTACAATAGACGACTTAGACATAGGAACTAAAATCTGCCATAAGAAACGCCAGTCGCTAGCCCCATCTACCTTGGCAGCATAATATAATTGCTTTGGTACAGCCTCAAAGTTTTGTTTGAGTAAAAAGACTGAAAATACACTGGCTAAGAATGGGATTATCATGGCCCAGTAGCTATTGATCATGCCCATTTTAGATAAGGTTAAGTAGGTTGGAATCATGAGTAATTCAAAGGGCACCATCATAGTTGAAATCAAAATAGTGAATAAGATATTTTTACCGAAAAATTGCAATTTAGAAAAAGCAAAGGCGGCTAATATCGAGGTAATTACTTCCCCAATTGTTGACGACAGGGTGATGATGACCGAGTTGATAAAGTATTGGTCAAAGGGCGCCATGGTTAGGGCTGTTTCATAATTTGACCACTGCCAGTTTTCTGGTAGCCAGACCGGTGGAATAGCCAAGGTCTCCCCGGTTGTTTTAATGGACGTTGATACCATCCAAAAGAATGGCAGTATCATTGAAAAGGCACCGATTGTGAGCAATACGAAAGTGATGATTTGCCCAGCAGAGAGCTTCCGTTTTTGAATGCGTTGTTTGTGTTCCATAGGGTCACCTCCAGGCTATTGTTGGTTGATGTAACGATTGACGGCCATCTGCATTAAAGTAAAGACTAAGATAATCAAGAAGAGGATGATGCCGGCTGCTGAAGCGAGGGCATATTGACTCTCTTCGTAAAATTTTTGAAAAATATAGTAAACCATGGTCAAAGCTGAGTTGGCTGGCCCCGGACGGCCATTAAACAAGGCGTATACTTCATCAAAAGCCTTAAATGAATTGATGACCCCCATAATGGATACTAAAAACATGGTTGGTGTTAGGAGTGGCAGGGTAATGTTGGTAAATCGTTGCCAAGGGCCTGCCCCATCAATCTTAGCGGCAGCATAATAAGTATCCGAGATATTATTTAGGCCCACCAAGAAAATAACAATGTTAAAACCTAACCCCTTCCAAATGGACATCATAACAAGGGCTAACATGGCGAATTTAGGGTCTTCCATAAAGGCAATGGCCTCTATATTGAAAAATGATAAAAAGTAATTAATCAAGCCATAGTCTGAATGATAAAGCCAGCGCCAGACAATGGATACCGCGACTGTTGACGTGACAAAGGGTAAGAAATAAATCGACCGGAAAAAGCCGGATAAAAATTTAATCTGGTTGAGTAAAACAGCTATCCCTAAAGAGATCATGATAGAAACCGGCACAACACCTAAAACAAAAATGAAGGTATTTCGAATAGCTAACCAAAAATCACTATCTTGGAAAATTTCTTGAAAAGGGCCAAATCCGTATTCAAAGACCTCTTGGGTGAAGAAGTTGTAATCTTGCCACAGACTCATTTCAAACGACCTAAATATGGGCAGGATATTAAAAGTCACAATGACTAAGAGCATAGGTAATAAATATAAGTAAGCCTTTAAAGTTGAACGCCAAGTCGGTTTATCGATCATTGGAGATCACCAACTTTAACAAGTTGAACTGGATCTTGAACGAGGGTTTCAGCACTCGGTCCATCTATTGCGCGAGCTTCAATTGCCTGCCCTGTCGTATCAAAGTACAAGATATTTTCCGGCAAGATATCGAGGTAAATTTGGTCGCCAATTTGTGGTGCTTGATCTTGGTTAGACACTACGAATTGTGACACACCATCCGTTGAATGAATGGTAATGTCTTTTCCAATATGTTCGACCATAGTCACTTGACCAGTGATGATGGCTTGGTCTTTGTTGGCTTCTGGAATTCTGAATAAGTCCTCTGCCCGCACCCCGATAGCTTGGCAAGCTGCCTTATTCTCCGCATTTAAAGGTAATTTGTCCCACAATGTCCGGTAGGCGTCTTTCTCAAGCATATTGACAACTGGGGTTCCGATAAATTCGGCCACAAACCGGTTGTTTGGTTTAGCATATAAGGATACGGGGTCCGAGTATTGTTGGATTTGTCCTGAGTTTAAGACCATGACCTTGTCTGAAATACTCAAAGCTTCCGCTTGGTCATGGGTGACAAAAATAGTGGTAATCCCTGTTTCTAACTGGATACGGCGGATTTCTTGCCGCATTTCAATTCGCAGTCTAGCGTCCAAATTGGACAATGGTTCATCCATCAATAAAATAGACGGCTTCTTAGCCAAGGCGCGGGCTATAGCTACCCGTTGTTGTTGTCCACCTGAAAGCGCTGCTGGTTTCTTGTTGATATGATCTTCAATTTTCACCAATTGAGCTAATTCTAAAGCACGTGCTTTTCGGTCATGCTTAGACATTTTGGCCATCTTCAATGGAAACATGATGTTTTCTAAAACAGTTAAATGTGGATATAAGGCATAGTTTTGAAAGACCATGCCTACCTTACGTTGAACGGCATCTTTACTAGTTACCTCTTCACCATTGAAGAAAATCTTGCCCTCACTTGGGAAAATAAGTCCTGAAATCAACATCAATGTCGTTGATTTACCGCAACCACTTGGCCCTAAAATGGAGATTAGTTGACCTTCTGGAATCTCAAAATTAATTTCATCAAGTACATTGTTTTGTTTATCGTTGTAGCGCATTTGTACATCTTGGAATTTTACTTGCACCCTAGTCACCTCTTTATAGTCCTAACAATTTTTAAACCGCGAATAGATCCATTTCTTTCGCAGTAATACAGAATATCACGCCTACGTTAATTCTCCGTAAAATTTGGATATTGTTTGCGTAAATTCGAAATTTACACGAAATTTATGCAAAAAAAGAAACCAAGTCTGTACCCGATTGCTTGCAGGTAAAACTTGGTTCTCTGGTTAAAATGCTTTATTCAAAAAATGGCAGGTCATCATTTGAATCTTGGAAATCTAGGGTAATTTCCTCGTCTTCTTGGTCTAGAGTTTGACTTTCTTCCGTAGCTACTTGCCCTTTCGGCTTATAGAAGGCCCGGTTGTCCATACCGAAAATGCGGGCTGAAAATTCGCCAGGTTCTGTATGGTCCAAAGCAGTTGTCATCATTTGAATAGAAGCATCTAAGTTGTCTAAATGATGTAGGATTTCAGCTTCTAATAAATGCGGTGACACTGGGCTGCCCCATTCTTGTTTACCGTGATGGGCTAATACCATATGTTTCAACAAGACAACGTCTTCGCTGTACTGGTCGAACCCTAATTTATCAACGGCAAGAGTTATCATCTCTTCGACAATTGAGATATGTCCAATAAGATTCCCCTCAACAGTATATTCAGTAGACATCGGATCAGTGAATTCGACTGTTTTGCCGATATCATGAATAATCACACCAGCATACAATAAGTCTTTGTTGATGTTATCGTATTGGCTGACAACGGCTTGGGCTAAGCGAAGCATTGAAATGGTATGAAAGCCTAAACCACCTACATAGGCGTGGTGGTTCTTCTTCGCTGCTGGGTAGGTAAAGAAATCCCATGACACTTCACGTAATAGGTAACGAACGATGGCGTCAATGGTGGTATTTTCAAAACCTTCCACTGCAGCCAATACTTCGTTCACCATTTCCGTTCTGGTCATTGGCCCACGTTCAACATAGTCAGAGGGATCATTGGGTTCCCCGTCAGTGGCTAGGCGAAGACCATTAATACGAACTTGTGGTTTCCCGTTATAAAGTTCTCGTTTACCCGCTAAGGCAACTACTTGGCCAGAAGTATATTGTTCAATATCTTCGTCAGTTGCTCCCCAAAACTTGCCCTCGATTGAGCCAGACCGGTCTTGGAATGTGAATGAGATGTACTTTTTACCGTTACGGTCTTCCCGTACTTCGGCAACTTTAATCAATACAAAGATATCGAAATTTTGGTCTAAAGCCACATCAAAAAGTTGTAAGTTGTCCATGTGTATCCTTTCTATCGCACACGTCTAGAGTACGTGTTGCGCTGGCGCTTCTACAAGGTCTAACAAGGTGTCATCAACCGTGAAGAAAATAATTTGGTGCGATGCCGCAAATTTTTGTAAGAAGCGGTAAATGTTTGACCGGTATTTACGGTCTAAATGTGAGAAGGCTTCATCAATAATGATCGGTAATTCAATGTTACCAAGCTGTGCATCCATAAAGGCGAACCGCATAGCCACGAATAATAAGGCTTTCTCCCCGCGAGACAATTGGTTTACAGACACTTCAGAATCATCCGCTAGACGAACCGTCATCCCCTCTTCACTAAAGGCTAAATTGGTAAAACGGCTATCCGATAAATCAACCAAGAACCGCGATGCGTTTGTTAAAACACGTTCTTTGACATCTGACGATTCCCCAACAGTAGCCTTTTCAAAGGTCGCAATGGCCAACTTGTTGGCTGCCCATTCAACAGACAATTGATAAGCTTCATCCACTTGTGCTTGATAAGCTTGCAATAAATCTGGTGCCATACCCTCGCTAGCAATCTCCTGGATTTGGCTACGTTTGTCAGCAGTTGACCGAGTTAGGTCCGCAATTTCTGTTTCCATGTCCGCAATCTTTTGACGTAAGTCAGTTAATTGTTGGTCGACTGGACGGTCTTGTTGTAAGTAGATGGCCAAGTTTAAGTCTAAGTGGTTAGCTAAGATATCATGACGATTTTGTTTTTGTTTCATTTGTTTTTGCTGGTCAATGGCTGCTAGTAACTCGTCACCAGACCGGTAATTATATTGATCAAGGATTCGCTCTTGGTCAGCCTTAATAGCAGATAGTTCTGCTTGTAATTGTTGACGACGGTTAGCACGACTTTGTTCTTCATATGAAGCATAGTCTTGGTCCGCTTGTTGACGTCTTAAAGCTAAATAGTCATCTTCAAATTGTTGGAAGTAGGCATCTTCGCTGATTTCCCCAACTTCTAGTGAATTAGCATATTCAGCCCATTGTTGTTCGTGGGCTTTACCAAAGTTAGAGACACCAAGGGTCATTTCTAACTGTTGGATTTTGTGGTCTAGGTTAAATATTTCATCTACATAAGTATCTTCTAACCATACTTGAGAAGAAATATTTGAAGAACCACCTTTTTCTGCTAATAATTTATCTAATTCAGTCACAATATCGGTTGATTCATAAGATAAATGGGCTAATTGTTCTTCTTGAATTTCTTTGTTGCGGTGGACTTCGTTTAATTCAGATTGAATGTCTTCTAAATCTAAATCATAGGCTTCAAGTTTATCTTCATATTGTTTTAACTTGGCATTTTGTACCATCATACCAATAATCAAAATAATAATACCTGCGATAGTCGCTGTCACACCAGCACCAAATAGGAAGGTCATTGACGTCACAAAGTAAGCAACGAGTAAGACAATCCCCATTCCTGCAAGGACACTACCAAATAAGCGGATCCAACGGTCATCTTGTCGGCCATTAGCCTCAAGTTCATCCCGTTCATAAGATAACTGAGTGTATTCATTTTCCAAAGAGCTAGCCTTTTCAGATAAGTTTGTCATATCACTTTGGCTATGGTTATAGAAAATGCGTTTGTTTTCTAATTCTTTGTATCGTTGTTGCCAGTAAGATCTTTCATCTGCGGATAATTCATCCGGTAACTCGGCCATTTCTTCAGCACCAAGTAAGGACATTAACCGTTGCTTCTCATAACGACGTTCAATCAATTCTTGACTGAATTCTTCGTTCTGACGCATACGGTCTCTAAAGGCACGGGCTTCAACCACCATTTGTTCACTGACATTTGGATGGTTCAAAATCCAGTCCATACCAGAAGAATTGCCTGCAGCAGTTTGATCATCTGCTGCTAGCCCATCATTTTCGTCCGTTAATTCGGCCAATTGTTGGGTAATGTGTTGGCTTTGATTTTCATGTTGTAACCATTTATTGGCCAATTCAGGTTCAAAGTCCACAAATTCAAATGATTCCAGTTCATCATGCAATTGTAGATATTCGTTCATTGATGTAGACTGTTGGTTGGCTAATTCCAGTTGAATTTCACCACTTGTTGCGTCCTTTAAGCTGGTTTGCAGACGGCTTAAACGACTAGATTCTTGCTCATATGATTGGCGTAAATCAAAGTAAGCTGCTTCCTTATCTTGCGCCTTTGTTAGTCTGCCTTCAGCTGTTTCAATCTCTTGGATCTTTTGGTTTAAGACTGGGTTCTTACCGTTTGGCTTGTAGATTTCTTCAGCCTGTTTAGCCATATGAGGGGTGATATCGGTTAAGACTTGGCGTCCCGACATCCCAATTGACATCAAGCTTTTAGCAAAGTCTTCTTCATCATCCCACACAAAGTCCATTAAATCATCTTCTGAAAAACCGAAGTAGGCAAGGTAATCTGTCTTACTTAAATCATTCCACAAGAAAGAAACATCGTTTGTGACTTGTTTCTCCCCTTCGTTAATTGTGTAAGTCAGTTGTTGTTTGCCATTTGTTTTGGTTCGTTCAATCATGACATCCCCGTATTTAGTATTTGTAAGGTATAAACGGCCTCCGTATTTGATATTATCATTGGTATCATAATTTCTAGCATTTTTACGGCGTGTGTTTGGGAAACCAAACATGACACTTAATAGGAATGACATTAGGGTGGTTTTTCCAGACCCATTCAAACCAGAAAAAATATTTAAATTGGGTGTTAGCTGGAAGGATTGGTCAACCCATTTTCCATACCCAAAAATCTCAAAGCGTTGAATATGCATGGCTAAAATCTCCTTTGTTCCTGGCTATAACTTGCTTGCTCTAAAATGATTTTCTCTTTCGCCTTGGCCAAAATATCTGCCTTGAATTGGTCTGGGTCGATTGCAGAACCAATTAGTCGCTGCCATTGTCCGTTCTTCTCAAGGTCTTCAATGACTTTTTGGTATTGGTCAGTGTCTTCGACAATATTTTCGAAGGCTTGTTTCATGCTCTCGTTGAAGACTGGTGAAGGTGACCATACAGCCTGATCTTTCACCTCAATATCAAGTGAAACCAAGTAGACTTTCTGTTCACGACTGGCATTTTGATTGCGAAGAGACCATTGTAATTGTTCCAATAACTCTTCCGCATAGGTATTCCACCAGTAAAGCGCCTCTTCATTTCCGTCTGTCAGGAAGGTCATGCGAGAAATTACATTGACTGCCTCATCTTTTGCGAACATGATATGTTCATGCAAGGCCGTTTCAATGTTGTTACGTAAGGTATCCAGACTGTTAACTGGACCTAAATCACGAGTTGAATGTTGAAATTGCCATTCAGCTGTTTCAATAAATTCTAATTCAGCTGGGACGCCCTTAGCTAAGTTAACGATTAAGGCGCCTTTAGCCCCGTCTTCCTTGAAGCTAGCCCCTTGAATGTTTCCTGGGTACACCATAGCAGGATTTTCATAGATCACTTGTCCTTTATGAATGTGACCAAGCGCCCAGTAGTCATAGCCGTGACTAGCTAATTGACTTGGGTTAAAAGGTGCATACCGCTTTTGCCCATCAGTAGATGAATTGTCTCCGTGTAGCAACCCGATGTGGTAGTCGACTAAGGTGTCACGATTCGGATAGGCCTCTGAACGGTCTTCTGAAATCCATTGCTGATCATAAGAGAAACCTGTGATAGCCACACTTTCCCCAGCTGGTGTTGATAGGTATTTCGTTTCAGGTTCAGCCCCGAAAATATAGACATTCTTAGGTAACTTCAAGCGGTGATCAGCGTCAGCATCGAAGTCGTGGTTACCGTAAATCATGTATACTGGAATATCCGCGTCAGCTAACCGTTGCATCCCGTTGGAAAAGGCAAATTGCGCACGCAAAGTAGCACGCGCCCCATGGTAGATATCACCGGCAATTAAGAAAAAGTCTACTTGTTCATTAATCGCT
This sequence comes from Aerococcus sp. 150760013-2, assembly GCF_053627715.1. Lineage (NCBI taxonomy): Bacteria > Bacillati > Bacillota > Bacilli > Lactobacillales > Aerococcaceae > Aerococcus > Aerococcus sp. 150760013-2. The sequence continues at coordinate 27,051 of NZ_JBSEYI010000015.1, read as the reverse complement.
GTTTGAATTAAGTTGTCGAATGAATTTAAAGTTGCTTCTGATAAAGCATATTGCAAGTAATCGTCTTTGATTGGTAAATTTTTGAAGGTCTGGTCCAAATGCAAATCTGCTGTGTGTATAAATCTCACCATATTGATTACTCCGTTCATAAATTTATTGGCATCTTGCTTAGAAATTGTTAAATTGCCTTATTCTTATTTTAACATACAGACCAGAAACTTGTGAAAGATGACGCCGTCTTAAAGGATTTTAAAGAATCTAAAACTTGGCAAAATAACCATAAAAAAAGAGCGAGATGATCATCTCGCCCTCTTTTAAACTTGAAGCCTCTGTTAAACTAGCTTCGCTTTTAATTTAATTTTTGCCAATCAACTAGAACTACGCTTCTGTTTGTCCTTCTGCTTGTTCTGCTAATGATTGGTATACTTCGTTGATTGGACCAGAAACACCTTTGTTAATGTCTTCAACTAAAGTGTTTAAAGCACGTTCTTTATCCATCAAGCTAGAAATTACTTCGTTGTTCGCTAATTTTTCTTGTAATTCATTGGCATTTTTTTCATCTTCTTCAGTAATTTCTTGCCCTAATTGAGCCTTGAATTGGAAGCTTGATTGTAATGCACGGAATTCAGTGTAGATATCGAATGCTTCTTGGTCATTTTTTAATGCTTCAACAGCTGCTACTAAATCTTTATAAGCTGCTTCTTCACGAATGTCGCGTTCTAATTGGTTAATTGTATCGTAAATATTTGACAAAATGTTCACTCCTCAAAAATGTTCTTAGGTATGTGACAACTGGGTCACGTCCTTAGTTGCTATTTAACAATAGTTATCAAATCGAGCGTCAGGCGACTTAATGTCGCGCCGCTTCTTTTCAACTACATTTTCCAATATAACATGCTTTCAGAATCATTGAAAGCCAAAAGGGGTGGCCTATTGTCCGCCAAATAATCCTTGGAAGAATTCTTGTACAGAATCAAGGACTGATCCGCCCTCTGATTCACTATCAGAAGTTGGTACCTCAGACGATGACTCTTCAGATGCTGCAGCTTCTTCAGATTGAATTTGATTATATTCATCATAAGCTGATTGCACCGTAAATTCAGTTCCTGGGCTAGCATTCAAGACGCCATCTAGGATGTCTGAGAAGGCCAATTTAGATGATCCTTCTGACTGATACCATAAGTAAGTATCTTCATCGGTATCATCAAATCCAAACCATGTGGCAATGACCACATCTGGTGTATAGGCAATATCCCATTCATCTTTGTTCCCTGAAGAGAAGTTTGCAGATTCAGCTGAACCTGTCTTACCAGCAATCTTGTATCCTTCAGGTTCCATAGTTGAACCAGTACCCCCTTCATCATAAACAGACATTAGAATAGCAGTCATCTCGTCTGCTACTTCTTCTGATACTGCTTGGTTTTGAACCGGTTCTTGTTCCTCTACAACCACATTCCCTTGTTGGTCTTCAATTCGGGTAATGTATTGACCTTCAGAACGCACCCCACCGTTAGCGAAAGCAGAATAGGCAGAGGCCATTTGCAGTGGCGATACCCCGCCATCCCTGAATGAACCTAAAGCTAAACTCAAGTTCTTATCGGCATCACTATATGGAATCCCAAAGTCATCTAATTTGGATACAGCTGCATTCACACCGAGCTCATTCATCAACCAAACAGCTGACGTATTTTTCGACTTAGCCACGGCATCCCATAGTAGAATTTCCCCCACAGATTCAAAGTTCCAGTTTTCAGGCGTATAGTTATCGGTCCCGTAAGACTGTACTTCATCAGGGATGACAGATTGAGCAGTGTAGCCCTTTTCCAAGGCTAGGGCATAAACCAATAATGGTTTGATGGTTGAGGCTGGGCTTCTTGAAATTTGTGTCGCCCGGTTAAAGCCCCTAAATGAATAGTCACCGGTACCACCGACTGAGGCCATTACCCCACCAGTTGCTGGGTCCATCACAACGGACGCTGATTGGGCCAATTCACCAGATGGCGACGTTGGGAATAGCGATGTATTCTCATATGAAGCCTCTAGTTCCGTTTGGTAAGCTTGATTTAAGTTGGTATAAATCTTGTAATTACCGTTCATAATATCTTCTTCAGATAAGCCGTATTTATCGATTGCCTCATTGATTACCGCATCGAAGTAATAAGGATAAGCATAGGTATCGCTAGAGGTGTCATTGTTCATTTGCACCAATTCTGTATTGATCGCGGCATCGACTTCCTCTTGTGTGATGAATTCATTATCGGCCATTAATTGTAAAATGGTATTACGGCGTTCCACCGTCGCATCATAATCATCCACTGGGTTATACAGGGTTGGTCCTTTCAATGCACCGGCAATGACAGCTGCATTATCAACAGTCACCTCGGATGCTGACACCCCAAAGTATTTCAAGCTGGCATCTTCTACCCCGTAAGCACCGTTACCGAAGTAGGCATTATTTAAATACATTTCTAAAATTTCATCTTTTGTATAATTCTTCTCGATTTCAAAAGCCAAGAACAACTCTTTTAACTTACGCATCAAGGACTGGTCATTGTCCAAAAAGGCATTCTTCACTAATTGTTGGGTAATGGTTGACCCACCACCGACAATTTGTCCACTTGTTAAATAACCAAAAGCCGCACGGGCAATCCCAATAGGGTCAAACCCCTGGTGGTCATAAAATCGTTTATCCTCTGTTGAAATGACCGCATCTTGAATATTGGTCGATATATCTGCCAACTCAACATAGGTACCGGCATCATTGGAAATTTCACCAGCATACTCGCTATCTTGGTCATAAAACTCCGTTGTCACTTGCAGTTTTGCAGGCAAGTCACTCACATCAGTCGTTTTGGCCCCTATTAGTAAATAGGACTCCAAGACAAAACCAAGTGCCAAGATGATCAAAATCAACCATCGGGTAATCCGATATCGTTGCCACAAGCTGCGGAACTTTTGCCACAAAGTGGGATTTGAATCATCCGAATACATATCTCGATCATTCGATTCAAAATTATTTCGCATTGTTTTCTTCCTATCTTATTTGTCTACAGTATTTTCCATTTTTCATTACTATTTTACCAGAAATCCCATACAATCACTCGGACTCTGGTTGGATATTGCAAAAAATGCCTTGCCTAAAAAGCGATCAGCCGAACATTTTAACCTATTCTCGCACGCTGCAAAACAAAGCACAATAGGATAAAGCGATTATTAACATAAATTTAGTAAGATAGCAAAAAAAGTAACCAGCATTTTCTTTTACAAAAATTGCCAGCTACTTGCCCTCATTCAAATTAACATTTATTTTTCAGACAGTATCAAGATAAAATAGCCTGACCCCGTCCGGTCACTGTCCACACCACTTGACGAATAGATAGAGAAGTCTTGGACCACCAAGGTAGCCGTATAAGAATCAGATTCTTGGCTAAATGTCGCTTGGTCAATCGTTAAAGAAATATTCTCCGCTTCCGTTAAATCCTCAAGACCAGATAGGTCAAAGGTTAAGGCTTCACCGCTATCCTTATCGGTCACTTGTAACCTAGTCACGTCCACCATTTCATGGTTAAAATTTTTACCTAAAGCAGTGAAAGTCACCGGGCTATCGTAAGCATTCAATAAGACCAATTCACCGCCACCACTACTTGTAAAGGCAGTTGAAGACCCTTCGTCAAAGTTTAAGTGGGCTGAGAAATAATAACTATCTGAATAGTCATAGTCATAATCATCGTCCGTATGAACCCCGTCAAAGGCCCGCAAGTCCTGGTAGACATCAAAATCTTCTGGTATTGACGACACCCGCCCTAATTCATTGTACTTATCTAAATATCTCAGCGATTGCTTCATTTTCTGGGCCGTCGTTTCATCCAACCGCTCCACATTTTCAGGCGTTAATTGCAATTGGCCGTCCGTTACCAAATCAGGATAGTCAGCAATAATATCATTGACTATTTCCCCTTGGCTAGCCACTGACACAGAAATCGCATCAACTGGTGGCATCATAGCCACAAATAAACCGGCCGCAAGCACCAGCGGCAACCACTCATTTTTCATCAGGTATAAAATCGCCCCAACAGCTGAAATCGAGCAGAAGAGAATCAACATATACCGACTCATGGTCACCCCATATACATTAGAATAGATGACTGACCGGTAAATTTGAAATACCGAGGCAATCAGAACTACCACCGCATAAATCTGAGTAAACCGGACCACAAAAGCCCGTTCAATCGCTGCTACTAAGAAGAGAACCATCCAGCCCACCACCAAGTAGGACACCATCACAATTTCAATCGTAATATCCGTCCAATTCCCCAAAGTCGAGAAGAAATAGATGGAAATAATCACCGTATACACCGTTACAATTGGGATAAATATTTTGGTTAAAAGGACATCTAAGAATTTGCTGACATCAGATGACATCTTACCTTCTTCTTCGACAAAAGGTCGGGAGAATACTGACTGCTGAGACAAGATGTACCAAGGGAAGAAAATGTATATAAGTACCGAAAAGATATCCCAATACAATTCACCCTCAACATTAGAGATTAGGATGGACCAACCAGCCAAGACCAAGCTAATGCCGATCATTAAGATACCGGTATAGACCGCCGACACAAAGAAAGCCTTAAACCAAATTCGGAAACTCTGGGCAAAATCCAGCCCTTCATTCTTAATCGATGGTAGCCAAATAATCAATAAAGTTAGCAAGAACATGGCAATATTGGTTCGGGTAAACAGGTGGCTAGAGTAGAAATCCCCCGTCCGACTGGCAAAGAGGTAATAAACGACTGCCCCAAAGCCGGCCACACCTTGAAGGCCAAGCGCCTGAACCCGACTACCATCTTTTAAAAAACGCTCATAAGCCACCTGGACCACAGTCGCCAGCAACATGCCGACCGTACTAGCATAAATCCCCACCTCAGCCGTCATCGTTGGCTGGTCGTAAGGCATACGTTCCACATACATGGATAGTGTAGCCGCAATAAAACCGAACACGACTACCATTGGAAATCGTAGTAAACTACCCTTCCATTCATCTAGAGATTGAAACCTCCGCATCATCAGCACCTCCTCCCAAATAGGTAAATAAATTTTGAAATCGCTTTATTATTCATCTATTATACCATTAAGATTATAGAAGGTAGGCACAATACGGCAGAAAATTGGTTTATAGTCGAGTCTTAGTGATTCTATTATCTGTGTTCCTTGGAAATATTCCCCCATCGAAGTTAGTACGATTTACCAAGGTTAGATTTACTTGGATTGGTTCCTAATTTCACCGGTGACAATGTATCGAAAAGCAAGACATCCGTAATTAGTAAAATTTGCAGTGAAATCGATATTGAAGATTATGCATTTGCTTGGATTTATCACTGTTTAAATGTTATTTCATTTTCACATTTATTTTGTCAGAGGCGGAGCTTTCCTATCTTGCCTTAGCGGTGCCACTGCAAGTTGAGCTCTAAAGAGCAAGCAGGTCTCCACTTCATAAATATTTGCAGCAATTACACTTGCCAAGGCATATTCCTTCCAGTGTTACCAGCCTGAACACCCTGGATCACATCCTGATTTTAAGGTAATGATAGAGAAGACATAAAACCAAAGACCGTCAAATTTCTTGACAACTTATGATACAAAAAAAGCGTGATTAGGATTTATTTGTCCTAACCATGCTTAGTTGGATTAATCTAATTTGTCATTTTCATAATGGTGGGTCAACTCTAACTTATTAAAAGATTGTTGACGTTGTACTTCATAAATCACCAAGGCCGCACAATTCGATAAGTTCAATGAACGAACATGGGTATCATCCATTGGAATACGAATGCATTTGTCTTCATGCGCACGCATAAACGCTTCAGGCAATCCTGTTGTTTCTTTTCCAAACATCAAGAAGATATCTTGGTCTTGATCATTATTACCGTAATCAATATCTGAGTACACATGGTTAGCAAATTTTGTTACTAAATATAATTGCTTGTCCCCTAGATATGCCATGAAGGCGTCTAGATTCGCATGGTAAGTAATATCTACAGCATTCCAATAGTCCAACCCAGCACGTTTTAAATGCTTGTCATCTGTTTTAAACCCTAAAGGCTCAATCAAATGTAGGTGGGTATCAGTCGCTGCACAAGTACGGGCAATATTTCCTGTATTTGCTGGAATTTCTGGTTCAAATAATACAATATGGTTAGTCATTATGTCGCTTCTTTCTATATAAATACTGTTTTCATCACGTATATGAAACCAAATGGCTTCTTTCGCCCATTAATTATATCATATTTGAAAGTTATTCGGTCCCTTCTAATGATTGCCTTCATTGCCTTTTTATCTACACCGGTCCTAAATTTTGTTATGATACTCTTTAGGAAAAAAGAAAGATCATCGCCGTTAGATGCAATTACATCTAAAACGTTTTGAAAGGATTGACTATGAAAGACAATAAAAAACACACTAGCACGACCAATTGGGGGCTAGTCTTTGTGATGGCTGGCGCCATGACTGCGACTCTAATCGGTTCAGGTTTTGCGACCGGCCAAGAAATTATGCAATACTTTGTAGCCCACGAATGGACAGGTATTTTAGGAGTCATCGTCACCTTCCTAACAGTAGGCTTTACAAGCGATGCCTTCTTTAAAGCAGGTTTAGCCAGCAAAGAAAACCTTGATAGTCCAAATGACGTCTTCAAAGTATTTGCCGGTGATAAAATCGGTGGCTTGTATAAATACATCGCCTTAATCACCCTATTTTTAACCTATGCCGTAATGGTTGCTGGCGCAGGTGCCACCATCCAACAACAATTTGGTGTCCCCGTATATATAGGATCTGGTTTCATGTATATCGCTTCCGCCCTAACCGTGATGTTGGGTATGGACAAAATCACCAGGATTTTAGGAAATATTGGCCCGACGATTGCCGGTTTTGCCATTGTTTTAGGTTTACTCAGTTTATCCACTAATAACGGTGACCTTGATCAAGCTTCTGTTATGGTCCAAAATGCTGTAGCTTCAGGCACTATTCAAGCTGCCTCTGGAAATTGGTTGGTGTCCGCTTTAAACTATGTGGGCTTGATCATTATGTTAAACGCTGGTTTTATTGCCCAAATTGGTATTCAAGCCAATAACCAGACAGAAACGAAGGTAGCAGCTCTTTTCTCATCTGGGATCTATGCCCTGGGAATTTTCATCCTATACATGGCTTTTATGAGGGCATTCTCACTGATTGCGGGTGTACAAGTACCGACTTTAACCATCGCTAACCAACTTCATCCTTGGCTTGGCTATGCCTTCATCGTGATCATCCTATTGGCGATTTACTCGACGGTTGTGTCCATGTTGTGGAATGTGGCAGCATCCGTAACGTCTGATGGCACAATAAGTAATAAGTTAGCGACGGCCGTTTTAGGTTTCATCGCGACGGCAATCGGCTTATTTCTACCTTTTGACCAACTTGTTAATATCGTCTATGTGGTGGCGGGTTATTTCGGGATTATCTTCTTATTGCTGATGATTTGGCGGGCTTTAACTAGACTATTGGCCAAATAATAGGTGAATTTGGTAATTGTTTTTTTCGTGGTATAATGTTCTTGATACAAACATTAAATAGAAAGAAGGATGTTTACATGCAGATTGGTATACCAAGAGAGATTAAGGCGCAAGAGGACCGCGTTGGTTTAACGCCTGGTAATGTACGAACTTTGGTCAATAATGGTCACGATGTATTGGTTGAAGCGGGTGCTGGTGACGGCGCGGGCTTTACAGACGACGAATATGCTGCAGCTGGTGCGCGCATTGAAGATCAACCAGCTACAATTTGGGCCAGCGAGATGGTTATCAAAGTCAAAGAACCGCTAGCGTCTGAATACGACTACTTCCACGAAGGCTTGATTCTGTTTGCCTACTTCCATTTAGCGCCAGAACTTGAACTAACTGACGCCCTGTTAGACCATAAAGTGACGGCTATCGCATACGAAACCATGGTGGAAAACGGCAGCCTGCCCCTACTAACACCTATGTCTGAAGTTGCTGGACGAATGGCAATCCAAATTGGTGCTCACTACCTAGAAAAACAAAACGGCGGTTCTGGGATCTTACTTTCAGGTGTACCAGGTGTTGCATCGGGTCACATCGTTGTCATTGGTGGTGGTACCGTTGGTTACAACGCAGCCAAAGTAGCTGTTGGCATGGGCGCTCGCGTAACGATTTTAGACGTCAATACTGGTCGCCTTGCCCAACTAGAAGACATCTTAAATGGCAAAGTTACTACCTTAATGTCCAACGAAGAAAATATCCGTCAAGTCCTCAAAGACGCGGATGTTGTCGTTGGGTCTGTATTAGTCACTGGTCGTCGTGCGCCGGTACTCGTGTCCGAAGAAATGGTTCAGACGATGAAAGCTGGATCAGTATTGGTGGATATCGCCGTTGACCAAGGTGGTAACTTTGAAACCACCCACCCAACAACCCACCAGAACCCAGTCTATGTAAAACATGGGGTAACCCACTACACAGTAGCCAATATCCCGGGTGCAGTACCACGTACCTCAACATTGGCCTTAACAAACGCCACAATGAAATTTGCCAACCAAATCATTAACCAAGGTGTAGAGGCAGCTGCCAAGAACAGCGAAACTATTCTAACAGGCATCAACACCTACCAAGGTCACCTGACCCACGAAGGCGTAGCCGAATCACAAAACCTTGACTACACACCAATCCAAGACCTACTAAACAAATAAATTAAAGCTGTTATCAGCAACAAAAAACCGCCATTTCTTAAAAGAATAGCGGTTTTTTTGTTATCGATAAATTTGATTAAGCTTGCAAATTCTATTAACACTTCTTGTAAGATAGATATGTATCACAAAACGCTTTTGACCATTATTAAACAGTTAGGCAAGATATCAGCATCACACCTGTGACATAGCGTTGAAAGCAATCTTACGTTTCAGATGTTCATTTTTAAAATTGCCCCTGCTTATTCAAGACGGAACATAGTCGTTGAACACAAAGAACTAGCACAATCAATTGCAAATACTTCTATATAAAAGGAAGATATTTTTAGCATGCACATTAGACATTACAACCTGTTTATCAAAAGTCTAACGTGCAAATACAGCAGTTCTTTTCAGGAAGTTTTGCGTTCTTTCTTCTTGAGTGTGATCAAATACTTCTTCAGGTGTCCCTTGTTCAACAATGACGCCATTTTCCATAAAGATGACTCTATCCGCAACTTCATAAGCAAATTGCATTTCATGGGTCACAATGACTAAAGTAGACCCGCTTTGGGCTACATCTTTAATGACTTCCAGGGTTTCCCCTACTAATTCTGGGTCTAAGGCCGATGTTGGTTCATCAAATAGAATAACTTCTGGGTTCAGGGCTAAAGCACGCGCTATCCCCACCCGTTGTTGTTGCCCACCTGAAAGTTCATGTGGATAGTGGTCCTCTTTCCCTTCCAAGCCAACCTTAGCTAAGAGGTCACGCCCTTTTTCTGTCGCTTCTTTCTTAGGCACTTTACGAGCAATCACTAAACCTTCAATGACATTTTCTAAAGCCGTCCGGTTTGAAAATAGTGCATATTGTTGGAAAACCATAGCCGTTTTCTTACGAATATCTAGAATTTCTTTCTTAGAAACTTTTTCGAAGTCTACTTGTTGGTCACCAATTTTCAGATGTCCTTTATCCGCACGCTCTAAAAAGTTTAGGCAACGTAGGAAGGTGGTCTTCCCTGAACCAGATGGGCCAATAATTACGACCACCTCACCTTGGTTAATGGTTAAATCGATCCCTTTAAGGATTTCATTTTGATCAAATTTTTTGTGGATGTTTTCAACTTGTATCATAGGGCACTTCCTTTCACAAATTTTCTAGTGTAGTTGCGTTCAAATAATTGCGATACTTGTTCCACTGTAATCGACAGCGCCCAATAAATAATAGCTGCTGCGATATAAGATTCTAGGAAGGTATAGCTTGTTGTCGCTGTAATTAAAGCCCCATTCAAGACATCGACCACTGATACCAAGGATACTAGTGAAGACGCCTTGATTAAGACAATTAATTGGCTACAAATCATGGGTAATGCGATGGGGATCATTTGTGGGAAAATGACCCGGGCAATGGTTTGAAATTGGGTTAAACCAATGGATGCCGCTGCATCCCATTGGTCTTTTGGAATCGCAGATAAGGCACCTCGGAAAATCTCCGAAAGGGAAATGGTTGCCGTGAAACTAAGGACAAAAATGCCAATGTATTCACGGTTGATATCTGAAAAACGTATCGGCAAGCTTAAGCTAGTGGCTACTTGATCGAACAAGTCTGAGAAAAGTAGGTAAGCAACCATTAAACTTAGAACAACTGGTACCCCTTTTCCAATGGTAATTAAACCCGCGAGAAATTTGCTTAAGACAGGCACTTGGAAGAAACGTGCCAGTGCGATGAGTAGGCCAAAGATCATCCCGATGAATAAGGGAATGAAGGCCAAGCGTAAGGTGACTGGGATAAATGGAACGGCCGCTTTAAAGGCTTCTGCTATTGCTGTAAAATCGATGGGCATTGTGGCGCCCTCCTTTCTTTATTCGGTGTAGTCAGCGCCAAGGATTTCGATTGAAAGATCTGATAAGGTCCCTTCTTCTCGTAATTCTTTGATAGCCCCGTCTACGGCTGTTTGTAATTCTTCATCACCTTGTTGGAAGACGTAGTAGATACCAGCAGTTTTTAGGGCTTCATCTGAGGCTTGTAGGTTGATATCGAATTGTTCGTTGTATTTATCAACGTCAAATTTTGTCAAAATGGCTGCGTCTGCTGTTCCGTTTTGTAGACCAGAGACCAATAATTCACCATTCACTTCACTGTAGACAATTTCTATGGCATCGTCATTTTCAGCGTTATAGGTCTCTAAAATATTGGCTACCTCGCTAGCTGGGGATGCAAATACCTTTTTGCCTTTAAGGTCATCTAAAGATTGGTAAACTTGACCGGTAGATTCATCGGCTACGATATGGTGGGCGTAATTGTTGTAGGCTTCTTCCCCGTATAGGTACTTGGCCCCGCGCTCGTCGTTATAAGCGTAGTTGTGGGCTGCAAGTTGGACCTTGTCGGCTGAAAGTGAGGTTAGGATATTTTTGAAGTCCATAGATTCATATTCAAAGTCGTATTGGTCTAACTTTTCGTCCACTGCCCGCAAGACTTCAATATCATAACCTTGTAAGTCTTCATTTTCATCTAGGTAAACAAAGGGTTGGTAAGCATTTCCTGTTCCAACAATAATGGTTTCTGCATCTGGATTAGCTGTGGCTTCTTCATCAGTTGCTTCAGCTGATCCGCAAGCTGCTAGTAAAAAGGCTGAGGCAATACCCGTAAATATAAACTGTTTTTTGAATCTTGCTTGTATCATTTTCTTCATATTCTAAATCCCACTTTCTCACTTTTATTGTGTATAATCATCGCCTAAATATTCGATGGATAATTCTGCTAAAGTTCCTTCATCAATCAACTCTTGGACAGCGCCATCAACGGCTTGCTGTAATTCTTCATCGCCTTTTCTATATAAGAAATTGGCTTTTGAACCACTAACTGGTTCTTCTGAGATGGCCAAGTTGGCATCGAATTGTTCGTTGTATTTGTTACCGTCATATTCTTTTAGGATTCCTGCATCAGCCGTACCATTTTGTAGGCTGGAGATAAAGATTTCACTACCACCTTCGTTATAGACGATGTTGATTTGTTCATCTTTTCCGTGTTCGCTATTGTATTCTTCAACGACATGGGCTTCATTAGCCCCTGGTGAGGCGATCACATTTTTCCCTTGTAGGTCGTCTAAGCTGTTGTATTCGCCCTCACCTTCAATCGAAATAATATGTAAGGTGATATTGTTATAGCCAACTTCACCAAAGAGGTATTTTTCCGCTCGTTCATCATTGTATTGGTATTGGTGGGCCGCTAAATCAACTTTCCCAGCTTGTAGGGAAGTCAAGATATTCTTGAAGTCTGACGACTCGTATTCAAAGTTATATTTGTCTAATTTTTCATCGACGGCCTTCAACACGGCCACGTCATAACCATCTAATTCGCCATTTTCATCTAAGTAAACAAAGGGTTGGTAGGCATTCCCAGTCCCAACAACAATCGTTTCTGCATCCGGATTGGCCGCCGATTCTTGGTCGTCTTCTGAAGCATCCGCATTCCCGCAAGCCCCAAGTAATAAGGCTGAGGCAATACCCGTTAACACAAACCATTTTTTAATTTTATTGCCAAAAATTTTCTGCATATTGTGCTGTCCACCTTTTCCATTTCTATTGGGTGTAATCGTCACCTAAGTATTCAACCGATAATTCTGCCAAAGTCCCGTCATCAATCAACTCTTGTAAGGCACCGTCAACAGCCTCTTTCAGCTCTTCATCAGCCTTGTCATACAAGAAGTAGGTTTTTGATACCGAAATCGGTTCAGAGGCAATTTCTAAGTTGGCGTCGAATTGTTCATTGTATTTGTTGGTGTCGTATTTAGTTAAGATTCCTGCATCAGCGGTCCCGTTTTGTAAACCTGAAACAAAGATTTCATTGGCACCTTCGTTATAAATAATGGAGATTTGTTCGTCTGCATTTTCATGTTCACTGTTATATTTTTCCAATAAGTAAGCCACGTTAGATCCCGGTGAAGCGAATACTTTCTTCCCTTGTAGGTCATCTAAAGTTGCATATTGCTCGTCACCTGCAATGTTGACAATATAGAGAGTATAGTCGGTATAGCCCACTTCCCCGTACAGGTATTTCTCCGCTCGTTCATCATTGTATTCATATTGGTGAGCCGCTAAATCAATCTTCCCAGCTGACAATGAGGTCAAGATATTCTTGAAATCAGAAGACTCATATTCAAAATTGTAGTCGTCTAATTTTTCGTCAATCGCTTCAAGGACAGCCACATCATATCCTGTTAATTCGCCATTTTCATCTAAGTAAACAAATGGTTGGTAGGCATTCCCTGTCCCAACGACAACTGTCTCTGCATCTGGATTCGACGATGCTACTTCTTCATCCGTCGCTTCAGCTGACCCGCAAGCTGCAAGGACTGCTGTTGCTGCAAAAGTTAATAATCCCCATCGTATAAAAGCTGGTTTCTTCTTCATTAGTAGGTCTCCCCTTTTCCACTTTTAAGTGTATATGTATTAAATAGTTCATCATTTTTAATTAAAATCTCTGGATCAAGTCCAGCTTGTGCCACTTCTGTTTTCGCTTTCGATTGGAATTGGAATCGTTTGGTTAACCAAGCAAATACCCGCTCCAAGACGATAGATAAGACGATGAAGATGATGGCTGCCACGAAATACCCTTCAAGCGACCGATACGTTAAGGCTGCTAGGGCCCGTACCTTCCCAATCACATCGATAACTCCTAGTGAGAAGGCCAGTGACGTGTCTTGTAATAGGCTAACGATCATGGTTCCTGTAGCAGGAATGGCGATTCGTACTGCTTGTGGCAAAATGATTCGACGGTAGGTTTGCAGTTTGGTCAAGCCAACAGAGGCTGCCGCTTCCTTTTGGTCGGTTGCGACACTTGAAATCGCTGACCGGAAGATTTCTGAGAAAAAGGCCGCCGTACTCAAACCGTATGTAATGTAAACATAGTCAATCTTTTCAATATTGGCTAAAGCCGTAAAGACAATCGGTAGCCCGTAATAAATTAAGAACAATTGCACTAGAATTGGCGTACCTCTGATGAAAGACACGAACACCTGACTAATTTGTGACAAGACTGGCACTTTTTCAATTCTCACAAAAGCAATGGCCAAGCCGAGTACCATTCCGACTGCAGTGGCAACTGCCACAATGGCTAGTGTCGTAGGGAGTGCGGATAATATTTTTGGGAAAAAGGATACAACATATTCCCATTTAAAAAATTCTGACATGAGTTTTTTCCTCCTATTTGTTGGAACTGTTAAGTCGGCTATTCAGCCATCACTATCATTTCATTCACTAAAATTTCAAATCATTAAATAGTCAAATCTTGGTACTCATAATAAGGTGCTTCAACCCGAAGGACGCTTTCATCAAACCGTTCGGGAATCAAGACCTTATACAAGGAAACCCCGATATCATTTGGATCTTCTCTTGTGCCTAAGACTTGGTAGCCATTTCTCAAATACATATCCAGTAACCATGGATGTCTCTTACCAGAAGTTCCTAAGACATAGGCTGGTGCTTTTAAGGTTTTCACCAAGAATTCCTCTTCCACTTGTTTCAGGAATTTCTTCCCAATCCCTTGTCCCTTAAATTCGTTCGCAGTCGCAAACCACCACAAGAAAGGATAATGTGAAATGGGGCTATTATTTTCCCAGGGTTGTCGAATCGTGATGGTTGAAATTAACTGGTCATCCCGCTCTAAGACTAAGGCAATCCCCGTTTCAATATTTTCTGTGACCGATTCTAACGTAGCGTTTGTTGACGGCCAATCAATACCTAAATCCTTCACCTCTTGGAATGACTCTTGAATAAGAGCTAAATATGCTGGTGCGTCCTCTTTAGTAGCAATTCTTATACGATCTTTTCCCATCTTGCTTCCTCCTTAATAACCTCATGGCCGATACGGCTGGTAAATCTATAAAGTTGTTCATCTATTCGATTGGTTACACTGTCTTCGATAATAAAATCTCTACCATCTTTCACAACTTGATCTTGCGTCGCAAAGGTTGACTGTAACAATTCTTCTGTACCCAGTTCTTTCAAGACAGGCTCCAAAGCATATTGCAGGGCCAACAAGTGGTGTTTTGATCCACCTAATCCCAAGCCATAAACCACCTTGTCCTGCAGCGCCTTTGGCGGCAATACATCAAGATATGCCTTTAAAATCCCTGAGTAGCTTCCTTGAAAGATTGGCGTAAATACCAAAACCCCATCTGAATTCAATAACTGTTGGTTGACCGCTTGAAGCGTCTTATCCGTATAGTCCGCCGTCATCAAAGCTTCAGCTGGTAACATATGGACTTGAATCACCTGCGTTTGAATCTTATATTCGAATAACACCTGCTGGGCATAGGCCACCAGACCATTCAGTCGTGAAGATAATGAATTTGCGCCTACAATTAAAGTTACTTTTGTCATATCCTTCCCTCTTTCTTTGGTGATTGCTTTCATTGATTTCATACATCTAGACATTTTTTGAAAAATAAAAATCCCTCCCTAATAAACAACCCTGTCTATTAAGAAGGGGCGATTGGTTAACGATCGCGGTGCCACCCTTATTCAAATTGCCCTCGCGAGCAATCTCTTATCCAGTAAATACCTTACATACTGAAAGAAATAACGGTCCCACCCGTCTAACCAGCTTTCACTGACTAGATGCTCAGAGCTCATTTTCATTACCGGTAAACATCTGATTTCACCAAATCCAGACTCGCTGTCGATTACCTGCATAACTACTCTACTCATCAAAGCAATTGGTTATAAAAATGATTTGCAACTTTTGCTTGCAGTAAATTTAACAAATCTCATGCATCTGCATCAATATTACTGCCTAGGAAAAACAATCAATGAATTCACTTTCGTCTGATCGCCTTTTTTTGAAAAAAGGACAAAATCCTTTATCCCTCTTAGGTTTTCATCTGATTATCATCTTCTTTTAATCGTTAACCGCTATCATCACTGATATAGAAGTGGCAAAAATAGCGATCAAAAAAGGGTACACAAAATACAATAATTGTATTCCATGTACCTTTTAAGCACATCTTATTCATTAAAAAACACCCTAATATCAGTATTTGTCAGACTTTTGACAAAAAACTTGAAAACTTTTCCGGTTATCATTTGACCTGAATAAGCGATCAATAGTAAGCACCTATCAAAAATGACCTAAAAAAAGACATGACCAATTGATGATCACGCCTATATTACAAAATATTTGTTTCTCATAATTGAAGAATGCCTTGAACAATAATATGTAACGTGACATTAATAGCTTTTACTTATTAAGTTAGCCTATTAATCTCTACTAGAAAGAGTTTCAGACGGAGCTTACCTAGCATGCCCACTGCTTTTTAAGGCGATGATAGATAAAGTATAAGCCGAAATCTTACTTAATTACTGGTTCAAATTATTGTTCTGATGGATTTTCGAAGACTGGTTCTAAGTGACCACTTGCAGCTAGTTCTTCTAAATAGTCATAGACTTCTTGTGAGGTAAAGGCTGCTTTCAATGCTTGTATTTTTTCTGAATCTGCATTGCCTTCACGAGTTACGATTTGTAAGGCGAAACGGTTAGAATCATCTTCTTCAAGGAATAACGCCTCTTCTGGTGTTAAACCAATTTCTGAAATATAAGTTGGATAGTTAAAGACTAAGTCCACACCATCTTGATACGAAGCATTTAAATTCAACAAGTCGACATGGGTAAAGTTTAGGTTTTTGTCATTTTCCGTAATATCATCAACTGTTACAAAAGTTTCATCCGGTACGTCAATCAAACCTTGAGCGTCTAAAATATGTAAAGCACGCGCTTCATTGGTCATATCACTTGGAATAGCCACTTCTGCGCCATCTTCAATATCCTCAATACTTTCATATTCTGGTGCATAGAAACCAACGACAGCATTGTAAATCGGTTGAATAGCTACTAAGTCACCGTTACGTTCTTCATTGAAAACTTCCATGAACGGCTCATGTTGGGCAAATGAGGCATCTGCTTCATCATTTAGCACCGCTTCGTTGTATTGAATATTATCGGACACTTCTACCAATTCAATTGTGTAGGGTTCTTCCACCACTTCAGCAGCCAATTCCACGATATCAGTCATTGGTGTCGTATGAGACGCCACTTTGATTACTGTATCTTCACTTGAAGCTGCTGATTCAGTCGCCGTTGACTCAGCGCTTTCACTCCCGTTCCCACATGCCGCAAGCAACAAACCTGCTGATAATACCCCTGTAAACAATAAACCTTTCTTCATACATCTTACCTCCAAATTTTTTTTGTAAAAAGATTACCGTATTTTAAGCTGGCGCCAACTTAAGGAAAATAAAGCTATTTTCCAATGAGTTGTGCCTCAACAACCACTAACTTAACGGTGGTCGACTTTCTTAGCTAGTTTAAGTCCTAACCACTGACAAACTTGTACGATCACAATAATCAAAACGATAGCCGTGTACATCATGTCGGTTTCATAGCGCTGGTAGCCATAGCGAATGGCGAAGTCACCAATACCCCCTCCGCCGACAACCCCCATAATGGTCGAATAGGAAATGAAGGACACAAATGCCGTCGTATAGCCAATAATTAAGGACGATTTGGCTTCAACGAAGAGGAACTTGGTCACCAATTGCCAAGTGTTGGCCCCTAAAGCCTCGGCCGTTTCAAGAACACCGCGGTCAACGTCCAGTAAAGACTGTTCAACAAAGCGGGCATATAGTGCGATGGCAATCACCATCATTGGAAAGGATGCCGCCACTGGGTCCCCTGTCGCTCGGCCGTAAGTCGCTCGAATCAGAGGTTGCATAGAGACAACCAATAGTAAGAATGGGAATGACCGGATAATGTTGATGATAAAGGATAAGACCTGATAGACCAGCTTATTTTCTCTTGGATTGTCCTCATCGGTTAAGAATAAAATCGTTCCCAAAGGTAGGCCTAAAATAATTGCTGCCACCATAGCAAAGCTCATCATAATCCCTGTTTCACCAAGACTTTCAATGATATCGGGTAGAAATTCGATCAACCGTTGACCATATTCTTGTAGGTTATTCATTACCTTCAAGCACCTCCAATACATGGTCAGCGTAAGACTGGTTTCCGTCTGAAACAGCCTGGATACCTGGCTTGACTGTTACCACTTGACTGACTTGTCCATTTTCTAAAATGGCAGCCCGTTGGCATAATGCCTTAATGACTTCAAGTTCGTGGGTCACCACAATCATGGTCATAGGATAGGCTTTATGGGCAGCTTTTAATACTTTCACAATCTCGCCAGTAGTTCGGGTATCCAAGGCTGATGTCGGTTCATCGGCCAACAAGATTTTAGGGCGGGTAATTAAGGATCGGCCAATCCCCACTCGTTGTTTTTGACCACCTGATAATTGACTTGGGTAGTGGTCTTTTTTATCTGCTAAACCCACAAAAGCCAAGACCTCATCCACGGTTAAAGGATCATCGTACTTGTGCAAACTTAAGGGTAAGGCAACATTTTCGGCTACTGTTTTATTGTTTAATAGGTTGAATTGTTGAAAGACCATACTGATGTCTTTTCGAAATGCCCGCAAGTCTTTCCCAGATAAGTCATTGACTAGGTCATCGTCTACTAGAACTTGTCCAGAGCTGGGCTTTTCTAGGGCATTGATAAACCGCAACAAAGTCGATTTACCAGCCCCACTTTCACCAACTAAGCCAAATATTTCTCGATATTGAATATTTAAGCTTACTTGGTTTAACGCTTGTATGCGGTTACTACCATTGATAAATTCTTTGGCCACTTGCTTAAATTCTATCATGTATCTCGTCACCTTCTTCTATATCATGTGTACCATATTAACAGCATTTTATATTGATGTCTAGCCTATTTTACTGTTACAATTTAACGAGCACTCTGTTATATAACTATTCATACAGATAGCAAAAAAGGCCGAGAAACTAAGTCCTCGACCACTAAAAATGCATATGCTAGTTTTCAATTCATTTATCCTAGTCTAAGAAAGGTTACCTTTTTCCAAAAAAGGTTTTAGAACACAATTACTGGTAATCCTACATAAGCTAATTCATATACTTTAGCCATTGTTTGTGGTGGTGTATTAATACAACCTAAAGACCCATTTTGTTGGTAGGCGTCGCCACCAAAGCTTGATTGCCAGTTGGCGTCATGGATTCCTTGGCCCGTAAAGTCAAAGGCCATCCAGTAGTCTACGGGTACCGCATAATCTTTTTCTGTTCTTGGGTTATACCCCTTCAATACTGATGGATTCTCCATATTCCAAATCTCATAGGCACCTGGAACTGTGTCAGTACCGGTATTTCCGCTCACGATATCAGTGGCAATCTTTTGTTCGCCATCAATATAAACGAACATCTTTTGCTTGCTTAAGTCCACTTCAATATAAGAAGTACCGAAGAAGTCATCTTGGTTATAACCGCCACCCCAAATATTTGGCTGAATCACTGTATCTTCACCCGCAAGGACTGCTTCCGCAACCAATTGCGTCGTCATTTCGCGCTCGATGTACCAACCGTAAATACCTGGTGTAATCGTCACTTCACCTGATTCAGTAGATTGGAATTGGTGGTCTTGGTTCAACCCAGCATTTTCCACATTCCACTCGTATAAGTATTGGTCGATCCCCTCTTTATCCACTTGGACTTTTCCTTTATCATTCGTACTTACCCATGCCGCTAGCGTTTCGCTTGGAATATTCACAACTTCATCTTCAATTTGTAGGCCGATACTTGCTGATAAGATACCCTCCAATTCAGATTTAGCCATTTGAATAGCCTCTGAATCGCTAGTCACTTCTGGTTTCACGTAAGCATCCGCTAAATCTAGCTCACTTGTTCCTGCTTTCATCTCTGCCAGAACGGCATCCGCCAATGAATCTGACGTAACTTGGTTACCCTGTGTTTCAGGCACCACTTCTACCGTCTTTGTTTCATCATTAATGACTACTTGTGCACTTGTTGATGGTGTTGCGCCTTCTTGATCAATGTCTAACTGGTCAAAGTAAGACTTGAATGCCTCACGGTCAACCGTCCACTCATTACTTTCGTTGGCATCCACAGATTTTAAAGCATTGCTGACAAATTCAACTGGCCATGTGAAGGTTGATTGTTGATTTAGCATGTCATCAAAAGCTTTATTTTCTGCTGGTTGAAAGCCAGCTTCTTGTAAATTCATGACAACCACTTCTTGACCTTGGTCAGTAATTTTCATGGTACGTTCATTGTTGGCCTTGGCCACTGCAGCTTCCGCGTCAGACTTTGTCATCCCACTGACATTTACATTAGAAACAGTCGTTGCCGGTAAGAAATGTGATTGATAATAATACACACCTACACCGTAGCCTACTATTAATAATGCTAAAACTGCCCCCAATACCCACATCGAAACTTTCTTCATTCAATTATCTCCCTTCCCAATTGACTCTACTAAAGCTTTAACCTATTGTACCTTATTTCTTGTAATATTTCTGTAATATTTATTCAATTTATCGTATTTTTAAAAATAATCCCCGATTGACAAGCCCCACATTGGTCAAATAGCCACCCCTTTGACTATAAAAAAACTAGTCAATCACTCAGTCAGCTTATTTCTTGCTTTTCTATTTACGACCGAATAATAGGTCTACTAAGACTGTGCCCAAATAGCCCACAACCAGCGTTGTCACAATAAAGTAGATGCTAGCCAAGGAAGCCGCCTTGGTATCTGTAGACCACATATCTTCTTTAAAAATAAAGAAAGTAATGACACCCACAAGTAGGAATACCACAACCTTCAATAGGATACTTTTGACACTAACCTTTAAATTATTGTCGTCTAATTCATCGTAGTTGTTCCCTTGTAAGCCACTGATTTCAATTTTATAGACATTTCGAAACGAATGGTCGTCCTTAGTCCCTTTGCGGTTTACATCATGTTTGTTCATCGTTTTCCTCCCTAAACTTGCCCTACTTTACAGCCTTTATACACTGAGTCTTGTGCGATTGACTGCATTATATAACTTTAATAGAAAGAAAGTCCAATTTACTTCGAACCTGTCTTCTAGATGATTGCCTAGAAAACACCCGCATTTCTTACACTAACGTCAATTAAAAAATTTCTTTGACACACCTAGTATCTTATTTAAGACATTGAATAGCGTTTGGCCATGGCGCATTAAGTATATTTTTGTTGTCATAGTCTCTTGTCCCCCGTTCAAAATGTCGTATGTCATGATAATAGTAGATTAGGAATGCGTTTTCAATTATTTTACTAAAGGGATGACTGCAGAATTCACAAGAAATGTTGATAAACAATGCTATTTGGTTACAAATTTGTTAGAATATACTTAGAGCTATGATTACAGGAGGGTAAATGATGAGCTTTAAACCAATAAGTGAAACTGTTGATTTTGATGTGATCAAGTCACATGCAAAGTTAACTGATGAAGAGAATGCAATTAAAGAAGCGCGCGATAAAGAATTACGTGCAATTATGTCTGGTGAGGACGACCGTTTCTTATTAATTATCGGACCATGTTCCGCTGATAACGAGGAAGCAGTAGTTGAATATGCACACCGTTTAGCCAAATTACAAGAAGAAGTGAAAGATAAAGTCTTTATTGTACAACGTGTTTATACCAACAAACCACGTACAAATGGTGACGGTTATAAAGGCATGTTACACCAACAAGATCCAACTGGTGAAACAAGCTTAATCCGCGGTATGAAAGCTGTTCGTAACATGCACCGTCGTGTCATCACTGAAACAGGCATGACAACTGCAGACGAAATGTTATACCCAGATAACTTACAATTTGTAGAAGACTTAGTATCTTATCACGCTGTAGGTGCCCGTTCTGTTGAAAACCAACAACACCGTTTCGTTGCTTCTGGTTTAGACTGCCCTGTTGGTTTAAAAAACCCGACATCAGGTAACCTCACTGTGACCTTTAACGCCCTACATGCGGCGCAAAAACCACAAGAGTTAATGTATTCAGGTCAAGAAGTATTAACAAGTGGTAACCCTTATGCCCACGTTATCCTACGTGGTGGTACCCTTGAAAACAAAGAAGTAGTGCCAAACTACCACTACGAAGACCTAATCAAAACCATCAACAACTATAAAAAAGAAGACTACCGTAACCCATTTGTTGTGATCGATACAAACCATGATAATTCAGGTAAAAACTACTTGGATCAAATCCGAATAGTTCAAGAAGTCTTACAAAACCGTCAATGGAACGAAGACATTAAAGCTTACGTTCGCGGTTTCATGATCGAATCATACTTACAAGATGGCCGTCAAGAGCCAGGTGGCGACGTATTTGGTCAATCAATCACTGACCCATGCTTAGGCTGGGAAAAATCAGAAGAATTAGTACGTTACATTGCAGAAAATGTTTAAAATCATAAAATAACAAAAAAACGAGCTCATGAATTTTTTAATTCAAGTAGCTCGTTTTTTTATTAAATTCGTAAACTGATGAATACTTCTATTAACCTGAGATAAGATCAGATATTATTCAACTGGTGCAAAACCATAGTCATCCCAAGCGGGTACTTGACCACCGTGATATACCTCGTCAATTAAAGTTGCCGTTTCTTCTGTTTGGTATATTTCTACAATTTGTTTAAATGTTTCATTATCAGCTTCATCTGTTCTAGCTGCAATTACATTAATATATTGTTGAGCTGATTCAGAATTTGGCTCTAAGAATAAGGCATCCTCTTGAGGATAGTAACCTGCGTCCACTGCATAACCACCATTAATCACTGAGAAGTCGACATCGTTTATTGTACGGGCAGTTTGCGCTGCATCCACTTCTTGAATATCCAAATTATAAGGATTTTCGGTAATATCATCAACAGTTGGTGTAAATGATGCAGACGCTTCTTCATCAAGTGTGATAAAACCAGCCTCTTGTAATAAGTTTAAAGCACGACCACCATTCGTTACATCATTTGGGATGGCCACTGATTGTCCTTCACCAATTTCTTCAATTGATTCATGTTTTTCAGAATAAATCCCTAGAGGTGTAATGATTGTATTACCGATTGGAGTGAAATCATTACCCGACGCTTCCTCATAGTTATTCATGAAGATGATTGTTTGGAAAGAGTTTAAGTCAACTGACCCGTCCGCTAAGGCATCATTTGGTGTGTTGTAATCATTAAATTTTACCAACTCAATATCGATGTCATGTTCTTCTTTCGCACGTTCAGCCACGTTATCCCAAACGGTTGTGTCATCTCCAACAACCCCGATTTGTACCGTGTTATCTTCTGTACTACCACATGCAGCCAACAATAATGACGATCCTAAAGTAAACCCAACTAATTTAACAAATTTTTTCATATTTATTTCCCCTTTTCATTTTCCCAGTCTTTTCAATAAAAAAGCCCTTAGTCCAAACAGCTAAACTAGCTATCTCGACTAAGGACGCATTTCACGTGGTACCACCTTACTTTAGAAAGATATTCTTTCCCTCACTCCTACGCCATATTCAAAATACAGGATAGGATTAGCGGATAACGGCGCCACACGAGCTCATCTTATGACCAAAATGGTCACTCGAATCACTTCAACCTCAAGGACCATTTTCAATACTTACCAATAGTTTCTTTCACCAAACGAAACCTCTCTAAAATTGATGCCTATTTACTTATCCCGTCTTCGGTAATGTCTAACTAAATAATAGCTAAATTGCTATAACCTGTCAACGGCGGAGAGATTTGGGATTTATATCAATAATAATCGGTGAAAACTATCAAAATTATCCTATTTTCTGAATAGGCTCACTACGTAAATAGAAAGCTTAGCTCAATTGCAACCTTTCTAAACAAATGGCTTATATTTTCATCCATAAAAAAGGGAACCATCCGCAAACAGTTCCCCCATAATATATCGCTATCACTTAACCAAATTAAATTTTATCAAACATCTCCGCTAAATAACGGTAAGATTGTAGCCGTTTCTCTTCATCAAAAATCGGCGCATAAACTAAAATTTCGTCTATACCAAGCGTTTCAATTTCATCATCCAGAATGGCTTTCACCGTTTCTTTAGACCCCTTGATAATAAATCGTTTAGCTAAGTAGTCCTCTAACAAGCCTTGGGCCCCAGCACCTAAACTGTAGTCTTTAGCCTCTTCAGGACTCATATTCGGCAAGAGTTGTCCAGTCCGAATCCCCATTTGCATCAATTCAATGGGTTTAGCTAAATAATCTGCTTCCTCATCTGTTTCGCCCACAATGATCATATAAGACACCATGACTTTCGGTTTTTGGAAAAATGCACTCGGCTCAAACCGGTCCCGATATAATTTAAAAACATCCGGGTCCGTTTCAATCCCAAAGAATTTAGCAAAGGCATAACCCAAGCCCATTTGTGCCGTCACCAAGGCTGACTGACCTGAAGACCCTAGCATCCAAGGTTCAGTCAGGTGCTTCAAGTTTTGTGGCATAGCCCGGACCTTACCATAAAAATCTGGTGCTTGTTTATCCGCCAAATAATCTAGAATGACTTGGATTTTATCATACATGTCTGTAAAGGTTTGTGGCCGCCCTTCAGCTAGTGCCTTAATCTCATCAGGTCCTGAACCCGGTGCCCGTCCTAGCCCAATATCAATCCGCCCTGGTGCTAAAGCCGTCAGCAACTTGAAGTTTTCTGCAATCTTCAACGGTGAATAATGCATAATCATAGTACCGCCCGTACCCAAATGAATGCGGTCTGTTTTAGCTGCCGCATAAGCGACCAACATCTCCGGTGACACCGACGCCAAGCTTGGCATATTATGATGTTCCGCAAACCAATACCGGTTATAATTCATTTTCTCAATCTCTTGGACAAATCGCATGGTACGTTCAACCGCACCCTCAGCCGATTCCCCTTTATTTATCGTCACTAAATCGTGCACGCCTAATTCCACAAAAAACATCCTCTCTATTCTTATGCTCCCTACTATTATAGCCGGTGCATCTTGAACTAGAAAGAAATACGACTTGACTAATTCTGACTTTAATTAAAAAACTAATCCTTGTGCTAAATAAACCACCACATTCAAGACCCCAGCCAATAGCATGATCACCACCGGGTCCCACTTGGTTTTAAATAATAAAATTAAACATATAGCAAAAATGGCAATCGCAACGATGTTGATGGTTTGTACCCCCACCACTTTGTCGCCCCAAAAGCTCGTCACTAGAATAGACATTCCTGCCGTCGCAATCATAGCCACCACCGCTGGACGAAGAGCTTTTAGCACATACTGCAATGAATCCAAATTCCGGTATTTCATGTAAACATAGGCCAAAATGGTTACCAAAATAATCGATGGTAAGACCGATCCAAGCGTCGCCACAATCCCACCTGGGACACCCGCAATCTGATTGCCCACAAAAGTCGCCGAATTTATAGCAATCGGACCTGGCGTCATTTGGGAAATGGTAATCAAGTCGGTAAACTCTTGCTGGGTGAGCCATTGGTGGTTGGTTACAATTTCATCCTGGATTAAAGGTAAGGCTGCATATCCGCCCCCAAAGCTAAAAGCACCCACCTTTAAAAAAGAAAGAAACAGTTGTAGATAGATCATGCCTTTTTCCCTCCTTTAAAATGGTCAAACAAGAATTTACCCAAACCTAAAACTGCAGCCGTTAAAATAATCAAGACCACATTGATGTCGAAGATATAATTGGCCGCAAAAGCCAGGAACATGGCCGTAATCAACCACGGATTCTTGGTATCAGTGACCTCTTTCCCCATTTGAAAGACTACCGCCACAATGACTGCAGCCACTCCTGCCTGCATCCCTTCTAGTAACAAGGAAATCCAGACATTAGACCGAAAAGCGTCATAGAAGAAAGAAATCAGGGTGACAATGGTAAACGGCGGGATAATCGTTCCAACTACAGCCGTTAAAACGCCCACCAAACCGGCTAACTTATAGCCAATTACAATCGCCCCATTAACCGCAATGGCACCAGGCGCCGACTGGGCAATCGCCACCAAATCAAGCATCTCATCCTTATCAATCCAGCCCAAATCATCCACAAAAGTTTTCCGCATCAAGGTGATAATCACATAACCCCCACCAAAAGTGAAAGCAGACAAAATAAGGGTCGATATAAATAATTGCCGTAAAATCGCTAACTTATTATCTGATTGTTTATTCTCCATAAGACTCCTTTCCAATAAAATCCGTATCCTATCAACAACTTCCATTATACAGAAATAGCCCTGAGAATTTAAAAATTAACCCCTTGATGTGGCATGCGTTTCATCCAAACTCATGCTTCATTATAGATAAATGCATTTGTTATTGCTTGTATCCAAGTTTACGATTTATTTCTGTAGCCAAGTATTCCATTCTATTTTTATGGATCTTATAAACTGAAAGATATATCAATAAGAAAACCATTATATTCCCAAGCAATGGTATAACATTTATCGGTTTGGGTGTGAAGATAACTTGGAGTAGGATTAATCCCCCTAGTTGAGCAGAACTGTTAGCAAGGTGATACTGGATAGCTGTTTTAAAATCGATAGTAGCCACTATATTGGCAATTATAGTCATTAATAAAACCAATACCGCCATTAGAATCAAATCCAAACTTGAAATATTTTTATTCTCGGTTCTAATAGCTGAGGAAATAGCACTTAGTAAAACTAGTACTGAGTAAATATAAGTCATATTAGCAAGATTATAATTAAAAAAGTTTTTCATTTGATGCTCTCCTTTATATGTTTAGATATGCTTTAATGTCCTTTGTATAATGACGATTGATCACTAATTTTTCTAAATTCAGTAATTTAGCTTCCAATTTGTAATTCGGCAGTACCGAAACACTTTTTAGATAATCCATATTTAAAAGTGTGTTTTTACTTATCCGCAAGAAACTAGTATTTAATAACCGTTCTTCAAAAAAATAGAGTTTCTCTTTACTTTCAAATACTAATTGGTCTGTGTATAAGAACGTGAGGTTATCCACACTTTCTATATAGCAAACATCTTTCATATTGATAAAATGCGTCTCACCTTGATACTTACCCGGTAAATCAATATTCTTCTCTTCTACTAGATTAATCAATTGCTGAAGTTTACGATCATATGTTTTATAAGTCACTTCTATCATCGCTTCTTCAATATTGGCATCTTCTTTCAGTAATAATCTCATTCATACCCTTCTTTCAATTTGTTATAACCCATTTTATGTTTGCTAAATCTTAAAATCAACACATCCTTAGCGAAGTGCATTGAATCAAATCTCAAATGCAAAAAAAGGTATAAAAAAAACGGTTCTTTTACAAATAGTGTTGGTAAATAATTTCAAATATCACGAATACGTTATTTAGTATTTATTAATATGTAAATAAGCTTCAAAGAGAAAAG
>NZ_JBSEYI010000014.1:0-69684 GCF_053627715.1 Aerococcus sp. 150760013-2 | reverse complement strand
CCTTCTAATAGTTGGTTGGTACATCTATTTTATAGGAAAACTATGGATCTTTTTTATTTTATTATTGTTGTTGCACTTAAATTGTAAATTCGTCCATAAAAAAAACGACAGCCTCTTCAGGACCGTCGTTCTAACCAAGGCCCCTCTTTAACGAGAAATAGGACCCTACACATTTGTAGAATCCCCTTAGTTAATAATAATAATGTTAGCAAAGGTTGGCGAAACAAGACTATTGACATTGCAGGATTGTTTTACAACTGTTTTCATCTTGTTTCACTTCCTTTCTAATTTGTTCTTAATGAGTTGCTATTAATATAGCAAAGTTTTAAAAGGGTTACAAGCCTTTTATTAGAAAATTGCTAGAAAATCCGGAGATTCTTTTTACCATTCTGAAAGTACTAATACCTATTCTGGTGCTACTGCAGTTGATCCAACCACTTCATTATTTTGAATCTCTTGGATGTAGGCTGTTTTATTTGGTGTATGGTCTTCTTTCATTGTGATCGCACCAGTTACCCCTTGGAAGTCAGTGGTGTTAGCAATCGCTTCAGCAATGGCTTGGTTGTCTTCAGAACCCACTTCTTCTACCGCATTTGCGTATAGGTAAACTGCGTCATAACCTAGGGCCGCAAACTCATCCGGTGCTTTACCGTAGGCTTCTTCAAAGGCTGCTGAGAATTCTTGAGAGGCTTTTGAAGCATCTTCATCTGAGGCGAAATGAGATACATAGTAGATGTCATTCATGTTTTCTTCACCCGCAAGTGAGCTCAACTCTTCTGAGGCCAAACCATCCGGTCCAACAATCGCTGCTTCAATACCCATTTCACGGGCCTGTTTGATGATTGTTCCCGCTTCAGTATAGTAACCGGCAATGAAGATAACATCCGGATTTTTAGATTTAATATTCGTCAAGATAGAAGAGTAATCTGTATCGCCTGATACATAAGATTCAGTTGCTACAACATCCCCTTCAAAAGCGCTTGTAAATTCGTCTGATAGAATTTGTCCGTAATCTGACGAGTTATCTTGCATAACTGCTGCCGTTTCATAGCCTTGGTCATTTGAAAAACGTGCAATCGCGCCCCCTTGGAAGGAGTTTAGGAAGGCTACTGAGAACCCATATTCATAAGCTTCGCCATTAGAATCTAAGGTCGCCCCATCACTTGTTACCGCTGGCCCAATAAATGGCACTTGCGCTTGTGTAGCTGCATTAATTTGCGCTTGGAAGTTAGCGGTCAATGACGGCCCAACAATCGCTGATACGCCCTCTTCATCGATCAAACGCGCCGCTGCTGACGCTGATTCATTTGCATCCGACTTGTTATCCGCTTCAATATATTCAATTTGCTTGCCGTCGATCCCACCAGCTTCATTGATCTCTTCAACCGCTAGTTTCGCTCCATTATTAATATCATTCCCGTAACCAGCAGCAGAACCCGTTAACTCAAAGTTCCCACCAATTTTAATCGTGTCCTCACTCGTATTAGAATTCGAACTAGAAGTCTGCGTCAAATTTCCACAACCCGCAATTACCATTGTTGACAGCAACATGACTGAGAAACGTTTAATCCCTTTAATATTCATCATAAATCCTCCTATATCTCCACTATAATTTTAAACTTTAATATAATTGCCGATCCCCTTCTTTGAAAAAGGGGATTCCTTAACTCAAAATATTCTCCTTCATTCTCGTCACTCTTCTTAGCTAACTGATCCCAATAAAAAAGCCGGCGCTTCGTGAGATACGAACCACCGGCTAATTAGCTAGGCCCATATTTCATGGAAAAAAGGACCCTACATCATGTTGTAGAACCCTAACTAAGCTAATAAAAGTAATAAAGATGCGTGAGAAATACTAAGCGGGTTTGAAGCCCAAATAGCCATCGATGATTTTTTGTTCATGTTAGTCATGGTACCTCGCTCCTTTTCGTTTTTCTGAGTTGTCTATAATATACCAAATTAAATTCTAATAATAAAGCTTTATTTTAATCATTTTATCATTTTTTTTTTGAAATCGTCTACTTATCGCCCTAACTTGACTCTAACCGTTTTATTTATATCTTTTATGGCTTATTCCTGCCTATTTCATTTTTCCTATTGATTCCAGCTAATCTTTCCCAGTGGTCTATATAATGATAGTAAAATCAACAAAGCAGTGAAGTTCTGACGTCTGTAATTCAAATGATTATGCTGATAGGGTTTGTCGCTGAATGACAACAATTATTAAAAGCACCAATAACCTTAGCCGGAACTGTTCAGTTTCTAACCTTCTTTCAAAATAATGGTTTCATGGGCCTCCTTTTAATCCTCGCCTTATACGGGCCTGACGCCACGTTCTATATCTCGCTCATCAATATCCCAACCAATTTTTTTATCTATTACTTTGGGGTCTGGGCCATGTCACGAGGCAATGATACCGATTTATATCCTAAACAATTGGCAAAACGACTCTTACTTTCAACCCTTGTCTCAGTCGCACCTATTCGATTACTGATTAATGTCTTAGATTTAGTTTAGTTTACAAAAAGAGGACTGTCTCCTTTAATCGAGACAGCCCTCTTTTTGTATCTTATATTAGTATCAATTATTTACGTTTACGTCCTGGTAAGGCTAAACCTAATCCAGCAACGATTGCTGAGAAGGCAAATCCAAAGCCACCTGCTGTGAATCCAGCTTTTGGCAATGTAGCCGCAGCCACTACAGCTGCTTCTTTTTCTTCAGCTTTAGATGATTTACCTGGTGTTTTAGGATCAGCTTTATCTGCTGCTTTATCTATTGTTTTATCTGTAGAACCAGCTTCAGTTGAACCTGATTGTCCACCCGTTTTACCTGAAGTCGCTTCTTCTTCTGCTTCACCGCCAGTTGTTTCTTCTGCCGGAGTTTCCTCTGCAGGCGTTTCTTCACCTGGTACTTCTTCGCCCGGAACTTCTTCAGCTGGTGTTTCACCAGCTTCAGCAAGTAAAGCTTCGTAGTCAGCAGTTAACATTGGGATGATTTGGTTTTGTGGTAATTCGTCAGCGTAGTCTGCTAAGTTTACAACGCCAGTTTCCATTGCATCCATCACAACACGGTCTAACGAAGGTCCTTCTTCACGTTCACCAGATAGCATCGTATAGCCGTCCCCGCCTTGTGCTAAGAAATCGTTAGTTGCCATGAAGTAGCTACCATTTGCGTCATCAGCCACTAATTCAAATTCACCTGTTTCACGGTTTAAGATGTAAACACCTAATACACGTTGACCTGCTTCTAATGTTGGGTCGAAGTAGATTTTGATGTCAGAAGATACTTGTAAGAAACCACCTAAAGCTGCTAGACTTGGTAAGTTTGAGTCTTCATCGATTGCTTCTACAGTGTATTGACCATCAGAAGATGAATAAGGTTCCGTTACAGTCGTTGCTGAGTAAGCCAATTCAAACATGTCGTAAATTGTTTCACCAGTTACTTGGATTTGAGAGATGATATTACCAAATGGTAAAACAGCAATCACGTCGCCTTCAGTGATTGGTTCACCTTGAACAATTTGCTCACGAATACCACCACCG
The DNA here is from genome assembly GCF_053627715.1 of Aerococcus sp. 150760013-2. Lineage (NCBI taxonomy): Bacteria > Bacillati > Bacillota > Bacilli > Lactobacillales > Aerococcaceae > Aerococcus > Aerococcus sp. 150760013-2. The sequence goes on along the minus strand of NZ_JBSEYI010000014.1, from coordinate 66,142 downwards.
TTGATCATAGCGAAATCAGTCGGGTTGTTGAAACCACCGTTACGGCCGTATTCAACCATTGCGTCGGTAATGTATGTACCTGAGTTTGTTTCGTGTGAACGCACGTACTCACGAACACCGTTAAACCAGATTGGATTTTCTTCAACGATCACACGACCTGTTTCTTCTTCAAAAGCCACAGAAGCTTCATCAACAATCGCTTGAACTGTTTCATTTGTACGGCCAGCAGTTACTTGGTTGCCCTCTTCGTCAAATTCATAACCAATTGTTTCTAAGGCTGTTTGTGCATCCACTAATTGACCCTCTGTTAATGAAGGATCAACAAGGTTCAATGTCACTAAACCAATGTTATTTAAAGCAGTACCAGTTTGTTGTAACAAGACATTACCGTAACGTTCATTGGCAAAAGCTGTATGAGAGTGACCATCTAAAATGATAATTTGGTAAGCATCGAATGTTGCAACGTCATCTAAAGCCGCTGCTAAAGCAGTTGCGCGCCATTCTTCATTTGTTGTTGCATCTATACCTAAGTGAGATAAGACGATAAAGGCGTCTTCAATTGTTGTTTGGTCTTCGATTAAACGATTAATTTCATTAACTGTTGTATCAATTGGAGATAAGAATTCAATATTTTGAACGTTATTTGGATGTGTTTTAGTCGCTGTTTCTGGTGTTGTTACCCCAACGACACCTAAGTTATACCCTTGTGTCGAAACGTTTGTAGAAGATCCAAATACTAACTCTTGGCTATCTGCATATACAGTGTTTACTGATAATACTGGGAAACCAGTTTTGTCTTGATAACCAGTTGCAACATCTTGACCGAAGTCAAATTCATGGTTACCCACTGCCATTGCGTCATAGCCAGCTTCGTTCATCGCTTCAGCCATTGCTGCACCTTCATCATGGTTAGATAAAGGTAAACCTTGGAAGGCATCCCCAGCATCTACAATCACATCTGCGTCAACTTCTTCAAAATATTGGGCTGCATTTGCAATACCAATTACACCGTTAGCTTGTTCAGCACGACCGTGAATGTCATTTGTATGGGCAATGGTAATTTCATCCACACGACCATCACCATCCGTATCTGCGTCGCTTGCTGGAGTCGTTACAGGTGTTTCAACGGCTACTTCTGACACTGTTAAGTCCTCAGTAATCACGTCTTCAACAACTGGATCTACAAGTGTTGATTCTTCAACGACAGGTTCAGTAGTTACTGCTGAAGATGCTGCTGTTTCGCTTGCTACAGTTTCTTCGACTGCTGACGCTTCCTCAGTTGTAGGTGCTTCTTCGACAACAACTTCAGAAGTGGTAGCTTCAGTACTTGTGGCATTTGATGCAGGTGTTTCTACGACGGTGGTTACTTCTGCTGCTTTAGCTTGAGGTGTAGCTGCTAAACCAACGATACCTGTTGCTGCGATAGATAACACAATACGACTAGTAGAAATAAAATAACGTTTTGACATGTTCTCCTCCTCATAAAAAACCCAATAAGTGTCCCACTTAGCATAATACCGACTAAATGTTAATATCGCTATTTATATGATGTAAATTTTGTGTAAATAATATTTTTAAAATAAAAAAGCAGGCACCCTATTACCGGAAACCTGCTTCTAATATAATATATTGCAAAGTTTAGCTAACAACAGAAACTTTGATATCTTGATCATATTGATTATCTAACATACCACGTTGGCAGTATGCGATATCGTCTTCAATGCGGCAAATCTTAACCAATTCGTTTTGAACGAATTCGCCGTCAGGAATTGCACTCTTTGCCTTGTAAACCATTTGATCCACTAAGACGCGAATTTCGCCAGATTGGTCTTTTGTCACTGGTTCAACGACAATTGCTACCCTATTCATCAACATTACTATCTCCTAAATATATAAATACAGCCATTAGTCACGCTTATTTTATATTCTTTAGTAAGGCATGTCAAATATTGCCAAGTTACGCCCCCTCATTACCTTCTAATGAAAATACATTATTGTACTTGATGATCACTTAAAACCCATTCATCCTGATATAATTGGCTGTCTATTTCTTTTAAGTCTTCAGCAATTTCTGGGTTAAATGGCATATGGTCAAGAACGTCCTTTTGCAATTCTAGACCAGGTGCCACTTCAGTTAAAACCAATTTCGCTTCCTTATTCAACACAAACACCGCTCTATCAGTCACAATGGTTATTTTCTTACCCGCCTTAACTGCTTTTGACCCATTGAAAGTGACATAAGATAAGGCGTCCGTAAATTTACTATTACTTCCTTGATCATCAACCACTAACTGGTTATTTTCAACATGACTTTTATCTTTCACCATAAAAGGACCTACAAAAATAATTTGCTTTGCGCCTTCCGCAATGTCCATCATACCACCAGGACCCATAATACGGTTACCCAATAAAGTCGTATTCACATTGCCATTTTGGTTTATTTCACCAAATCCAAGTACTGTTGTCTCTAGTCCGCCACCATGGTATAGGTCGAACATGTCACCAGAGTTAATGACTGCCTCTGCATTATAATTTGGTCCATAGTCAAATCCGGGAGCAGGTACCCCACCAACAGCTCCTAAATCGGTGGTGAAATGATATTCATCAAGTAAATTGGCTTCATAAACTAAATTAGATACCATACAAGGAAGCCCAACTCCTATATTAATAATCGAATGCCGCTTCAATTCCAAAGCTGCCCTACGTGCAATCACCAATTTAGGGGACAAGGGTGCTGATTTTATTGGCAAATAATCGCTACGAATCTCATTTGAAAGCAACGGATTATAGCTTGTAGCAAAAGTTTGTTGATGATACTCAGGTGTGCCTTTATACACGTAATCTACTAAAATTCCTGGTACAACAACGGATTTTGCCTGTAAACTACCTCTTTTAACTACTTGTTCAACTTGAGCAATGACGATTCCACCAGAATTCTTAGCTGCAATAGCCATTGTTAAGGCTTGTAGATTCATGGGTTCATGCGTGAAAGCCAAGTTTCCCTTCTCATCAGCATAAGTTGCCTTAATAACGGCTACATCAATGCCAATGCTCTTGTAAAATAACCACTCTTCGCCTTGTAGATTTTCAACTACCATTAAGTCATCTTGCTGACGAGCTTTATCAGACATTTTTCCGCCAGATTGACGAGGGTCTACATAGGTATCAAGTCCAACTTTTGTCCACACGCCCGGTCCTTTTTCCGCGGCATTTCGATAAAGTAAACCAATCGTTCCTTGAGGTATAATAAATAGTTCAATTTGATTATTCAAGGCAGCTTGCCCAGTTAATGGGGCTCCGTGGATATGAGACCCGATATAGCGTTTGAGTAATCCAGGTGCTAACAATAAGTCAATTCCCGTTCCCTCACCGCGACTGAGTCCTGCAACTGATATCACAGTAATGTCTTTTGGGTGACTGGCTTGCTCATATTGCTGACGTAATGCGCCAAAAAATTCTTCCGCCAAACCACCAATACCACTAGTTGTGAAAGCAATACGTGCCTCATCTTTCACTAAGGCGACAATTTCTGTTACTGAACGTACCTTACTTTTCATAGTCCACCTCTAAATTCTTTTTAATGCTTCAATAAAAATAGCGGACTAAGTTTTCGCACCCGGTCCGCCACAAGACTTTTAAACAAACTATACAAAGGCGCTAAATCCTGTTAAATGTCGCCCTATAATCAAACTATTCACTTCATGTGTACCTTCGTAGGAATAAATGGCTTCTGCATCTCCAAAATATCTTGCAACTTCCGTATCCACCGTAATACCATTTCCTCCGCAAATTTCTCTACCCAATGCTACAGTTTCCCTTAATAAACGAGCATTTTGCATTTTAGCAATTGAAGCTGGCACTTCAGCATATTTCCCCTCAGTTTGAAGTTCAGCTAAGCGATAAGATAAGGATAAGCCAGTTGCAGCATTCGCTTGCATCCTCGCTAATTTTTCCTGGGTAATTTGGAATTGGCTAACTTTTTTACCGAACTGTTCTCGCTGTCCCGTATATTTCAAAGCCGCCCTTAAGGCACCCGCATGCCCACCTGCCGTAATATGGGAAACATCTGCACGCGTTGCGTAAAGGATACGCGAAACATCTCTAAAGGATTGAATTTTAGGTAGTCTAAAGGCCTCAGCCACCTGTACATTCTTTAAATGAATATGACCATTTTGTACCAGTCTTAGGGCTATTTTCCCATCAATCTTCTCTACGGTAAGGCCCTCGGTTGCGGTTGATACCATGAAGCAAAGGATATCATTATTTTCTGGGTTACGGGCAAATATTGGTATGAAATCTGCTGAACCTGCGCCGCCAATCCAACGTTTCTCACCATTCAGTAGCCAGTTATCGCCATCTCTTACTGCTGTTGTCGCCATACCTCCAGCAATATCAGACCCATGGTCAGGCTCAGTTAGGGCAAAACAAGTCTGCCACTCAAAACTAGTAAATTTTGGTGCGAAATAATCAATTTGTTCCTGACTTCCGCCTTGTAATAAGGTAGTGAAGCCTAGGCCCGCATGGACAGTCATAAAGGTCGCTAAGGACATATCCGTCCTGGCCAATTCATAATAACGGAAAAGATTAAAATATTCGCTCACTTTATATGGTTGCTGGCTTTCTTTGAATAGGTCAGGATGGTTCATTAAACCTAAGTCGCCGACCGCTTTAAAAGCCTCAAAAGGAAAAGTCTCTTCTTTCCAGTGCTGTTTTAAAGTAGGCGCTATTTGATCTTCTAATACTTGACGCAATTTACTCAACAATTCAACTTCTATTTCAGTTAATTTTTGGCTGAAACCATACACGTCTTCAGGATATAAATCTGAAAGTATCTGCTGTTTATCCATATGCCTACCCTCCTACTTAAATACAGCCGAAAGGTTAGTCATATAGGCATGTCGTTCTTGGAAACCATTAATAAGCTCCTCAAATATTTCATCAACTGTCATAATCTCGTTAATCCGCCCCACGCCTTGACCCATGCTGAGTTGCGCATGTTGGACATCCCCATTTTGCATCGCTTCATAAGACCTCCGCCCTGAAATCAAAGGCATTAGTGTTTCTAGTGTCGCGCCGTCTTTTTCTGCTTGCAGGATTTCTTGAGCCATTTCATTATTAGCCACACGCATAGCATTTCTTAAAGATGTCATTGTTAAAACAGTCCCATTTTCTGGTATCTGTAATAAGGCCTGCCGATAAGTATCCGAAGCATTCACTTCTGGTGTTGCTAGAAATCTAGTGGACATTAAGACACCATCTACACCTAAAGCCATAGCGGCATATAGGCTTTTACTATCCACAATCCCACCAGCAGCCAATACAGGTACAGATATTTTCTCTACCGCTTTAGCCCAAAGTATTGGACCAGAAACAAGGTCTACTCCTGGGTGGCCACCACCTTCAGCACCAACAAAGGCAATGATATCCGCACCATCTTCCTGTGCCGCTAACCCATGGCGGATGGAGGTAACTTTATGAATCACTTTAATACCAGCATCTTTCAATGGTTGGATAAAGTTTCTTGGTCGTTGACCAGAAGTTTCAACTACTGGTACCCCCTCTTCAACCAAGACTTGAATATAATCCATAATCACTTCTGGCATAGCTACTTCAGGTACTAATGAAATGTTGAAGCCAAAGGGTTTATCAGTTAAAGTTTTCATTTTTTTGACTTCAGCTCTTAAACTATCTACGTCCGGGAAAGCCATGGACGGTACTATACCAAGTCCACCAGCATTTGACACAGCTGAAGCAAGTTCAGCCAGCGACATATACTGCATTCCCCCTTGGATAATTGGATACTGAATATTGAGCATTTCAGTGACACGCGTTTGCATATTGGATCGCTCCTTCTCATATTAACGATTAGAGGTTATCAAATAGGCCTGCACTTATCATGAAAGTTCATTGTCCGTACCGTATTTATCTAATAACCACTAATTAAGCTTCATCTAGAAAATCATATTTAAGACTTTCATTTTCTAGATAGAAATTCTCTAAAATAGATTGGTAAACAAAGTTTTCAACTTTTGAATACCCTGCTTTTTTCTCACGTACTAAGGTTGGAATATAGGGAATAGGATCTTCAAATCGTTTCTCCACAATCCCCATCTGATTTAATTTGGCAATGAATAAACTAAAATATACTGTTGGTAAAAGCGCAACTAATTGATTATAGAGGACTGTTTCAATCATGTAATCCCAAGAACCTGAAGTAAACAATTGAATCGCCTTAGAATCATGGGTACGCAATTTTTCCCTAACCAAATCGTGCACAATGTCTTCCTTGTTATAAGTAACATAATGATAGCCATCTAGATGTGACCATTTAAGTAGGCGTTTCGTCCTTAAAGGATGGTCTGGTCCCATAAAAGCCACAATTTCTGTTCGTACTAATTGATGGGATTCATATTTATCTTCATCCATTGTTTCAGGTGGTACTAAAACGGCCATATGAATCATATTATCTTCAAGCATCTGGTATAAATCATTGGTCCCAGCTTCCACAATTTCAATGTGGGCATCTGGGTTTTCAATGAGGAATTGTGGAATAAACTTATTAAAGAAAAACCTTAAGTAAGTTGGGTGAATCCCAATCTTGATGCGCCCCTTGTGGACGAGCGATTCTTTCTCAATCACTTGTTCTAGATTGCTGTATTGATTCAATACTTTTAAAGCTGACCCATAAACCCGCATCCCAGATTCGGAAACGCTTACAATTCTACCGTTCTTTCGGTTGAAAAGCGACACACCCTGTTGTTTTTCAAAATTTTTAATAAATTGGCTTAAAGCTGACTGTGAGACAAAAAGGTTATCTGCGGCAACTGTTAAGTTACCATTTGATTTTACAATTTCCACAAAATACTGCATTTGGTTGATGTCCATATTTATTGGCCCCTTTACGTTTCTTCTTGCCAATAGTTTACCATACCAAACTATCTTCCTTGAAACTTAGGCTTTCTCTTCTCTAAGAAAGCAGTAACTGCCTCGCGGTGATCTTCAGTTAAGGAAGCCTTACGCATATATTTCGCTTCTAATTTGTTATTCTCTAAAGCCTTTGGATATTGTAGATCATACATAATTGCCTTTTGATAAGCTATAGCTACAGAAGGGCCGGCAACAAAACGACTAGCCAAGTCCAACGCGGCTGCTAGTAATCCTTCATCCGCTACTACTTGATAGGTAAGTCCATAGTTTTCGGCTAAGTCAGCTGTGATGGGTTCATTTAGCATGACATGACGGTTAGTCCGGTAAACGCCAATTGATTGACTCAAATTAAAGAGCAAACTAGTATCACCTGGAAAAGCCATCTGAATGAAGGCCGTCACTAATTGTGCATTTTCCCCCATCAAAATAAAATCACAGGCTAAGGCTAAGCCTAACCCAGCACCAGCTGCCACACCGTTTACGGCTGCTATCACTGGTTTAGACGACCTACGAACGGCTGCAACCATCTCTCCTGTTTTAATCACACCTGATTCGGGAATACCTTCACCAGACGCCACCAAGTCTTTAAATTGGCGAATATCACCACCAGCACAGAAGTATTTCCCAGCGCCAGTAATCACGATTGCTTTTACGTCGGGATCCTGCTCAACCTTTGTTAATGCATCGATCACTTCCTGATAAGTTGTTTCAGAAAAGGCATTGCCGGATGCTTCACGGTTAAAAGTTATTCTTGCAATCTTGTCTTCGATGGTAAATAAAATTGTTTCAAACATTAATTTACTCCTTTGCAAAATGGATGAAGGACTAGCCAAGCTGATAGAATTTGAATAGCTTAGCGAGTCCTTATACCATCTTGTCTAGTGAATATACTCAAATATACCCGCAGCACCCATACCAGCACCTATACACATAGACACCATGCCGTACTTACTATCTTCACGTTTGCCCATTTCAGCTAGCAATCTTGAGGTTAAAATCGCACCTGTAGCCCCTAGAGGATGGCCTAGAGCAATCGCTCCACCATTCACATTAGTGACGGATTGATCAATACCTAATTCACGAATTGACGCTAAAGCTTGGGAGGCAAAGGCCTCGTTTAACTCAATTAAATCTAAATCATCTAAAGTTAAGCCAGTAAGTTCTAAGACCTCTGGAATGGCATAGGCTGGGCCAATCCCCATATATTTTGGATCAACGCCAACAGCCTTAAAGCCAACAAAACGAGCAATTGGTTTAACCCCTAATTCTTTGACTTTATCGCCTGACATTAAGACAACAAAACTTGCACCATCAGAAATTTGTGAAGCTGTTCCTGCTGTCACAGTGCCATCTGCCTTAAAGATTGTCCGTAATTTTCCTAAAGTTTCCATTGAAGACTCTGGTCGAATCCCTTCATCTTGATCAAAGATTTTTTCTTCTACCTGTGGACCATGTTCGGTATAGCGCACTTTATGGGTAGTAACCGGTATAATCTCATCCTCAAAACGACCAGAAGTTTGTGCTTTGTGGGCCCGGCGATGACTTTCTACACCAAATGCATCCTGGTCTTCGCGACTAACCTTGTATTTACTTGCTACATTTTCAGCAGTTAACCCCATTGGATAGGACACACCCGAATCTTCTGTTTGTAAGGTTGGGTTATTCGTTGGTTCATTCCCACCCATCGGAACTGCACTCATAAACTCAACACCACCAGCTACTAGCACATCTGATTGACCAGCCATAATAGCATTAGCTGCTATAGCAATTGTCTGCAATCCCGATGAACAATAGCGGTTCACTGTTTGACCAGCAACTGTATAAGGTAACCCCGCCCGTAAGGCAATTGTACGGGCAAAGTTCATCCCTTGTACACCTTCTGGAAAGGCTGATCCGACAATGACATCCTCAATTAAAGCTGGATCAAAGTCACCTTCAATACGGTCAATGACCCCTTTTAATACTTCAGCAGCAACATCATCTGGACGATCATTGGCTAGGGCACCATTCGGCCGCCCTTTACCAATCGCTGATCGTCCATAAGAAACGATATAAGCATCTTGCATCATTCGTTCATTCCTTCCTAATTTCATCCACTAGTTTCGTAATGGTTTACGTGTTTCTAACATATAGGCAATCCGTTCATATGTTTTTTGGTTGTTCGCTAATCTAAGGAAATGCATTTTTTCTAGATGTTGTAACCAATCTTGGTTAACAAGTGTTCCCTCAGGTAAGCCCCCACCTGTCATAATTTCTGCAACGGTTAACCCTAATTCCATATCATAGTCACTGATAAAATGACCTAGCCGCATGGCATCTAATTGACCTTCCACAACCGCTTTGAAGCTAGTACCCAGAATTGGGAAGTTCACCTTAGTCCGCGGAATAAAGTTCGTCTTAGATAAGTAAGTTAACTTGTCTAAGGCAATCTCCACTACGCTATCACTAGCTGCCACAATATCATCAGACTTTCTTAGATAGTATTTATCTCTGGCTTCATAAGCTGACATCGATACATCACCAGAAGCTACGCGCGTAATGACATCGCCTAGAATACGCATTTTTGCATCTTTTTGGATTGGCATATTCATTACACGTTCCGTTAATTCCGCTAAACCACCGCCACCAGGGACTAAACCAACACCCACTTCAACTAAGCCGATATAAGATTCCGCCGCAGCGACAATATAAGGTGATGCTAAAACCAATTCTGCCCCGCCACCAAGTGCACGACCACGAACGGCTGTTACAATTGGTTTTGCTGTGTAGCGAACCCGGTTAACCGCTTCATGTAGTTCACTGATTGTTTGACCAATTAACTCATCAACCCCGTCAGACTCAATGGCTTCTTTCATCATATTCAAATTCGCACCAGGACTGAAATGCGGCCCATTTGAATAAATTACCATCCCGACATAGTCACCAGACTCTAATTCATCCACAGCTTTAATCAATTCAGCTGATAACTCGCCTGTAATCGTATTATTTGGTGTGTGAAAATTGAATAATAACTGATTATCATTGATAACACTTAAGGTTGATGCCTCTGTTTCCCAAATATTTGCATCTACCTTTTCACTCATTGGGGTTAGATTCTCAAGAATCTCCCCTTCTTTGTAAAATGGCTCACTTCGATTTGCTACCCATTCTGGTAAAGGTCCTATCTCTTTTTCAATACGTTTTTTAACCCGTTCAAAGCCCATTAAATCCCAAAGTTGGAAGGGACCGACTTTCCAATTGAAGCCCCAAACCATGGCACGGTCAATATCTTTATAATCCACTGCCGCTTTAGGGATATTATTGGCTGCATAATAGAAAGTACTCGCTAAAGTTTCCCAAAGGAACTTACCAGCTGTATCTGTGGCATTAAAGATGACGTCCATATTCTTTTTCAAGTTACTAGAGAATTTAGCTAAAATAGGTAGATTTGGTTTTTCAGCTGGTACATAGGTGAATGTTTCTGGGTCTAATACTAAACGTTGACGGCCTTCTTTCTTATAAAAACCATGACCAACCTTATTACCTAAAGCCCCTGCTTCAACCAATTTGCCAATTAATGTAGATTGGTTGAAATATGGCTGTTCGCTTGGATCTTGCGTCAAGCCTCCAACTACAAAAGTAGCCACATCATTCCCTACTAAGTCAGATAGCCCATAAGTACCAGTGCGTGGCCGACCAATCGCTTTTCCTGTTAAGGCATCTACTTCCGTAATTGACAGGCGATCACGCTCAGCACGGTACATAATATCACTCATAGAGTGGGTGCCTGTTCTATTAGCGATAAAGGCTGGTACATCATTCGCTACAACTACCCCTTTACCTAACTTTTTCTCAGTAAAGACTTTTAATTGATTAATTGTCGCTTCAGACGTAAACTCAGTTGGAATTAATTCCACCAATTTCATATAGCGTGGTGGATTAAAGAAGTGCATGCCTAAGAATCGTTCACGCTCTGCACCTTTAAAAACTTTAGCTATTGCCTGAATTGGAATACCGGAAGTATTTGTCGCTAGGATAGCTTCTGGTTTAGCGACTGCAGCAATCTTCTCCCAAATAGCGTGTTTAATTTTGATATCTTCTTTAACTGCTTCAATAAAAATATCACTATCTGATGGTTCACTTAAGTCATCATCAAAATTCCCATAGGTCAAGTTACCTTGAAATTGACTTTGGTATAGCATCGGTTTCTTCCGGTCAGTAATACGGTCGTATCCAGACTTAGAAAGTTTATTCGGTTCATTTTCGTCGATGACAACATCTAATAATTGTACTTTCAATCCCGCATTTACGAGTAAGGCGGCAATTTGACTCCCCATGACACCAGCCCCGAGAACGGTCGCTTTTGTAATTGTCATTGTATTTCCCTCCATCTTTGATCAATTTCTAAAAATAAGAGATTGGGCAGATTATTTGAACTGTCTACCCGGCTCTTTATTATTGTCGGTTTAAATTACTAATTAAATGCTGCTTGTCCGGTCAAGGCACGACCAATGACTAAGGCATTTACTTCGTGCGTTCCTTCATAGGTGTAGACGGCTTCTGCATCTGCAAAGAATCGTGCAATATCATTGTCCACTACAATCCCGTTACCTCCACAAATTCCGCGGCCCATTGCCACTGTTTCCCGAAGTCTTAATGCATTCATCATTTTACCGACTGAAGTTACTACCTCGTTGTAGTCACCTTCTTCTTGTTGACGTGCAATTTGTGAACATAGAGCCATTGCAGCAGTTAAATTTCCTTGCATCATGGCTAATTTTTCTTGTACTAATTGATAATTAGAAATTTCTTTACCAAATTGCTTACGCTCAGTGACATATTTCAAGCTAGCTTGTAATGCCCCAGCCATCGCACCGGTGGCCATGTTGGCAACTCCTGCACGTGTTGAATATAAAACTTTCGCAATATCTTTAAATGAATTGATATTTTGTAGTCGATCACTTTCAGCTACTTCAACATCTTTCAAATGGATATTAGCATTTGGCACAATTTTTAGAGCAATTTTATTTTGAATTACATCAATATCCAAACCAGCTTGCCCTGCTTGAACGATAAAGCATTTTGGCTTACCAGTTTCCTCATCTCGAGCAAATACTGGAATCACATCAGCAACTGAAGCACCACCAATCCACCGTTTTTCACCATTGATAATCCATTTGTCGCCTTCTCGTCTAGCACTTGTTTCTAATCCCCAAGCCACATCAGAACCATGATTTGGCTCAGTTAAAGCAAAACATGTGCGTAGTTGATGACTGGCTAGTTTTGGAATATACTTTTGAACTTGTTCAGGACTACCACCAAATAGGAAAGTATTAAAACCTAGTCCCGTATGAACACCCAATAAAGTATTCAAGGACACATCAAAACGCGATAGGGTAAAAGCGAAAAAGAATTGGAATAATTGACTGGTTGTCTTTTTACCTTCACGCCCTTCAAATAAAAGTGGATTGTCAAAGTATCTTAAATTACCAATATCTTCAAAGAATCCTTCTGGTTCTGATTCAGTTACCCATGCTTCATTTAAGCCACTGCGGTATTTGCTTTCTAATAGTTCTACCAACTGTTTTAAAACTTCAATTTCTCCATCGGTTAAACCACTTGAGATCTTTAAGATATCTTCTGGGAATAACTCTTTTAATACTGCTTCTCTATTTTCCATGAGGTAAACACTCCTTATTATTTATATATAGATCAATTGCCACGCTGGTTTTGCCTGAATTGAATATTTTCTAGTAAAACTAACAAAAATGATATCGCTTACAAACTTATATTAATACCAATAAGGTGTAAAGAAAAATAAGCCTTATTAATATGGACTATGAGTAATACTAATAGTTATTGTAAACGCTTTCTAAAAAGCGTCATTAACAATAGTTATAAGCTAAACTTATGATTACTATTACAAAATAAATACAAAATCCCTTATATAGTTGAATTTTATAAGCAACCATTATTAGGTATATTTAAAAGCAAATAAAAAAACACTAGGAAAATAAGTCTCCTAGTGCCTAATTTAATCCTTATTTTAACTACCTGCGCTTGCTGTCAAATTTTCTTTAGCGTGCGCTGCCATCATACGACTAAGTTCTATACGGTCTGGTTTACCAACCGAGTTAACTGGGATTTCGTCAATTTCCATGTAAAGTTTTGGCGTCTTATAACCGGCAAGTTTTTCCAAGCAGAATTGATCTAGTACTTCTTGGAATTTGTCTGCGCCTTCAACATCTTTATTGACCATGATCGCTGCTGAAACAGATTCACCAAATTTTGGATGTTCAAATCCAAGTACAATAGCTGATTTAACCAATGGATGCTGGGTTAATACGGCCTCAACTTCAGATGGTAGGACATTTTCCCCACCAGTGATAATCAATTCTTTCAAACGATTGACTAAAGTCATTTCCCCATATTCGTTTAAGTAAGCTAAATCCCCAGTTCTAAAATAGCCATCATGGAAAGCTTTGGCATTTTCTTCAGGTAGCTTCCAATAACCAGGTGTTACGTTCTTCCCTTTCACCAACAATTCACCAATTTCACCTTGTGGTAATGGGTGCATCTCATCATCTACAACGATCATTTCATCAAATAAAAGAGGAGAACCAATTGTAGTCGGGCGCTCATTAGCGCGTTGACTAGTATTAAACGTTAATAAAGGCGCTTCGGTTAAGCCGTAGGCGTTAATGATAATTTTACCCATTTGCTGGAAAACTTTTTGTACAGCTGGTAATGGTGGTGACCCTCCTGCGACTAATAAGTCTACGCTCATTAAGTTTTCTGGTTTAAAGTCAGGTGAAGCGATAATACCGTAGTACATGGTTGGAATCATGACTAGTACATTTGGTTTGTAAGTACGGATCCAATCGTTAATGGTTTCATAGTTGAAGTAGCGTTCTAAGACTAATTGACCACCTACAACTAACATTGGTATCGCAATATCAATAAAACCTAAAATGTGGAACATTGGGGTTGAGCCAATTGTTACCCAATCTTCACTCATTCTCCAAGAAATGATTTGATTGAATACGTTATTTAGATAACTTTCATGGGTATGAATGACCCCTTTTGGTCGACCGGTTGAACCTGAGGTATAAATTAATAAAATAGGATCTTGCCAATCAATAGACACACTCTCAAAAGGTTGATGGTTACTTAAATCCATCATTTGATTGTATTCAGCCTCGTCCACATTGTACTTGATGTAAGCGTCAGGTACTTCTGATAGACGGTCTAAATGGTTAGTTGCATATAAAATATATTCAACACCTGCATCTTCTACCACTCGGGCAATTTCTACTGGTTTTAATCGCCAGTTGAGTGGAACGAAGACTGCACCAATCTTAATTGCCGCTAACAACATATCAATAATAGCAATATCGTTAGGGGCAAAAGTGGCAATCCGGTCTCCCTTTTTGACGCCTGCATCCTCTACCAAGTGCCGAGCTAAAATTTCCGCACGTTGATTTAAATCTTGATAGGTAAATTCTGTGTGTTTCAATGGATCAATCACCGCCACCTTTTCAGGGGAAGTAATTGCGCGCGTTTTAATCCAGTCCAAATTCATTGTTTATCTCTCCTTAAACGTTAGAATTTGTAAGCGCTATCATCTTTTGTTACTCTCATTTTACTAAAAACTCAAGCCTTGTCTAGAGAATCCTTTAATTTTTAAGGAATTAAATGAGAAGATGAGACACAAAAGCCCAATATTAGGGGTTTACCAAAAACAATATTGTACAAATTGTGTTGAATTTAATGATTTTGCGCATAAAAAAGTAAGACCAGGAATGAATCCCGGTCCTACTTTAATTAATCTTCTTCTTTGAGTGCTGATACCATTTCCACTTTCTTCAGTTTGTAGTGCATGAAGATCATGACCACAATGGAGAAGGCTAAGGTAATCAGACTTGCGTATAGGTAAGATTGCCATTGGATCACGATCGGGAAGAATACCTGATCGATTGCCACTGTATTGAGGATATAGCTTAGTAAGCCGTAACCTAAGAAGTTCCCAATAATAATCCCTACCATGGTTAAGAATAAGGTTTCTCGATAAACATACATACTGACTTCAATTGACCGGAATCCTAGCACCTTAACTGTCGCCAATTCGTGCATCCGTTCTGACACATTAATGTTGGTTAATGAGTAAAGGACGATAAAGGCCAGACCACCTGCTGAAATAATCAAGACGACGGTCACTAAATCAAGGGCTGATAAGGTTTCCTCAAAGTCCGTGATTTGACTAGCGTTTAAACTTGTTCCAATGACGCTAGATTCTTCTTTGACTTGGTCAAAGATTGCTGCCTGGTCGCTAGTGGATAACCCTCTCTCAAATTGAACAAGGGCTGTGTTTTCTTCACTTTCTTCACCGAATACCTCTTGGTAGTAAGCATCTGTCATGTAGATTTCATGACCTAGATAGTTGGTGATGACGCCTTTTACAGAAAATTCATAAGGATCGTTATTGGTATCCACTAAGGTCACTGTATCTCCTGCTTGAATGCCCAATAATGAGGCCAGCTTAGCGGTGATAAAGACGCCATCTTCAGGTAAGGTCATCTTATTTTCGGTGTCTAGTTCTTGTAATTGGAAGTAATCTTGATAGTTGCTTTCTGAATCAAAGGACATGACACTCACGATTTGTTGGGTGATTGTTTCGTCATCGGTCATCAGAACGTCACGGGACAGCGGTAAAACATTCTCCACGTCACCATTATCTGTTAAATCGGCCACCACTTGGTCGCGGTCTTCTTGACTGGCATCCATATTGAATGACAGGCTCCCGTCATACATTTTCACTTGGATGAATTGTTCGTCCGGTAGACCTGAAATAGAGTCAGATAGACCGAATCCAGTGACAATCAACATGGCACATCCGGCAACCCCAATAATGGTCATCAAGTTACGTCCTTTATAGAGGAAGATGTTCCGCCAAGTGATCTTACCTTGGAAACTCAAGCGGGACCAGAACCCTTTAAACCTTTCTAGGAAAATGTGTTGGCCATTTTTCCCAGTAACAGGTTGCAATAAGCGGGCGGTCTTCTCGTTCAGAGTCGTTCTAGTGGTTAACCAAGCTGGTAAAACAGTCGTCAATAAAGAAGTCCCTACTGCGAGTGAGATGTCCACAATTTGCCAAGTGTAAATCATGCCTGGTAGGGTCACGGTATTGGCGAAGGCAGACACAATGATATTCGGGAATAGATAGTTACCGATTGAAATACCGATGACCAACCCTAAAATAGCTGCCACTCCTGCATACATAATGTATTTGGTTTGAATGATTCGTGGGCTATAACCTAAGGCCTTGTAAGTCCCAATTTGAACCCGCTGCTCTGTTACCATCCGTTGCATGTTGGTAAAGGAAACTAAAGCTGCAATCAGAAAGAAAATAATTGGGAAGGCTTGGCCAATTGTCGCCATGTTGTCCGCATTATTTTCCCAAGCGGTATAGCCTGAGACGCCAGAACGGTCGTTAATCGTATAAGTCGGTTCATCTAAATCAGCCAATGTTGATTCAGCGTCTGCAATATCTGCTTCAGCGCTAGATAAGGATTCTTCAGCTTCTAGACTCTCACTTTCATAATCACTTCTTGCTTGGTCTAACTCACTTTGAGCTGAATCAAGACTTGCTTGACCAGCTTCTAATTGAGCGGCCACACTGGACATGCTAGCTTGAGCTAAGGATACGCCTTCTGGTAGTTGGGACTCAACTTGGCTTTCTTGTTGGTCTAGTTGACTTTGGTTGTCATCAATTTCTGATTGTGCTTGGTTTAATTCACTTTCGCCAGACGCCAATTCAGACCTAGCTGAGTCAATTTCCGCTTGTCCAGATGAAATTTCTAATTCCGCTTCAGATACAGTCTGGTTGTAGACTTCACCTGGTCGGTCGGCGAATACGTGTTCAATTTCTGCTTGCTTATCTGCGATGACTTGATTGTATTCGCCTGAATAGGCTTCTAAATCATCTACAGCGGTCACGTCAATAGCGATACTGGTATAAATATCCCCATTAATGGCTTCAGGTGCAATCACCGCAAAACCGTTTAATTGCCCGTCTCCAAGCCCAGTCGCCCCGCGGCTAATATTTGTAATTTGCAGGGGTGAATTTACGTAGCCGACAATGGTAAAGGTCTCACCCGAAAGACTTGGTACACCACTTTCATTGTCTTCTGAGTTGACACCTAAATCAGTTAAACTGATTTCTTGTCCAATTTGGTAGTTTTCATCATTGGCTAATTGGCTATCAATGGCGATTTCATCGACTGCTTCAGGTAACCGCCCTTCTTGGACATCAAATTGGTTGATATCTGATGTTTCATTGAAGTTTGGATAGAAACGAACTAAATCATTACTCGTAGCAATCTGACGGTCAACATAGGCATAAGGTTGATATTCAATATCTTCCACATCTTCTAATAAGGCTAAATCATCCTCGTCAAGTCCCATGGTTGACTGAATAGACATATCTTCTAAGTTAGTTTGGTTAAAATACTTGTCCGCTATTGCAATCATATCCGGTGCAGCTGCACGGATACCCACAAAGAACCCCGTTCCCAAAACGATAATCAGCAATAAGGCTAGAAACCGCCCAAGGGTATTCTTGATCTCACGAAAGCCGTCTAACCATATTTTTCTATTCTTCTTCATTAAGGACCACCTACCATTCAATATCTTGAATTGGCATTGGTTGTTGATTTAATTCTTGTGACGAAACAGTCCCATCATTGATTTTGATGACACGGTCAGCCATCGGCGCAATCGCTTGGTTATGGGTAATCACAACAACAGTTGTCCCCTGTTCATTGGTTAAATCTTGTAAGAATCCTAACACCTTTTTCCCAGTTTCATAATCTAAAGCACCCGTTGGTTCATCACATAATAATAATTTTGGATTTTTCGCAATCGCACGGGCGATCGACACACGTTGCTGTTCCCCACCTGATAATTGTGACGGGAAATTGTCCTTGCGGTGGTATAAGCCAACCCCTTGTAGTGCATCCTTGGCAGCTAATGAATTATCCGAAATTTCTTCTGATACCTCTACATTTTCAATAGCCGTCAAATTAGGGATTAAGTTATAATTTTGGAAAATGAACCCCACTTCGTCACGCCGGTATTCGGTTAAACCTTTTTCGTCATATGAAGCGATGTTTTTATCCGCTACTAAAACTTCACCCGAAGTGACTGCATCCATCCCACCTAAAATATTTAAAAGAGTTGATTTCCCAGCACCAGAAGGGCCAAGAATCACTACGAATTCGCCCTCTTCAATTTCTAAATTAATATGGTCATTGGCTAAAATTGCGGTATTTCCTGTTCCATATTGTTTTACGACATCCTTTAAGTGAATGTAAGCCACTATACAACACCATACTTTCCTTTTTAAATTACCCTAATTCTTCGTCTTTACTCCCAGTCATCCTTAATCATATACTATTTGGTCAGGCAAAATCAAAGAATCGGAATATTTAACTTAAGTTATTTAAATAATCTATGAGGTAGATGATTTTGATAAAAATATAAATTTACTTATCTATATGTTTAACAATTATTCATCAATCCGATCTGACCTAGCGCCTCTTTTTCCCAATCAAAAAACGCCCCTAAAGTAGCTTGTTCAAGTCTACTTCAAGGGACGTCATTGTTCTGTTATTTTAAATGTTGTTTGTGGAAGGCGAAGTGTTCTTCTAAGAATGTTGCGATGAAGTAGTAGCTATGGTCATAGCCTTCTACTTTTTGATAATTGACTGCTTGACCATTTTCCTTAGCGTTTTCGAGGAAATAGCTTTCGTCTAATTGTTCTGGATAGAATTCATCTTGGCTACCTTGGGTGATTAGAATTGACGGCGCGTCAACGTCTTTAATCAGTTCTGTGGCATCCCATTCTTTCCAAGCTTCCTCATTTTCACCTAGATAAGTTGTGAAGGCTTTGATCCCCCACGGCACTTGGCTTGGGTTTAGAATGGGTGCAAAGGCAGAGATGGCTTTAAAGCGGTCGGTATTTTTCAAGCCAATAACTAAGGCACCGTGTCCACCCATTGAGTGGCCCATAATACTTTCTTGGCCCGCAAAATGAGGGATTAAATCGGCTGCAATTTGACCCAATTCATTCACCAGATAATCATACATTTTGTAGTGATTAGCCCACGGTTCTTGTGTGGCGTTTAAATAGAATCCTGCGCCTTGACCAAGGTCATAAGCGTCGTCATCAGCAATATCCTCTCCGCGTGGTGAGGTGTCTGGAATCAAAACGGCCACTTGGTGTTGTTCAGCTAATCTTTGAAAACCACTTTTTTGACTAAAGTTATCGTCTGTACAAGTTAAACCGGATAAAAACCAAACTAGCGGGATTTCTTGCCCTTCTTCATTAGATGGCAAGAATAGACTAAAGGTCATGTCACATTGTAAGGTCTTTGAGAAATGGCGGTATTTACGGTGTTCACCGCCAAAGGCACGATTGCTAGCAATCATTTCTAAAGTCATTTTTCATTACTCCCCATAAGTCAACATGGTACGGATAGATTCACCTTTATGCAGCAAGTCAAACGCCTCATTGATGTCTGTGAAATCAAGGTTATGGGTGATAAATGAATCGATATCAATCTCACCGTTCATGTAATCTTGAACCATACCTGGTAGTTGCGTTCTACCTTTCACGCCACCAAAGGCAGACCCGCGCCATACACGACCTGTAACTAATTGGAAGGGACGTGTGTGAATTTCTTTACCCGCACCCGCAACCCCGATAATGACACTTTCACCCCAACCTTTATGACAAGCTTCTAGGGCTGAACGCATCACGTCAACGTTTCCGATACACTCGAAACTGTAATCTACCCCACCGTCTGTCATTTCAATGATGACATCTTGGATTGGTTTGTCGAATTTAGATGGATTTAGGAAATCAGTAGCACCCATTTTTTCAGCTAATTCAAACTTATCTTCGTTTAAGTCAACTACAATAATACGACTTGCTTTCGCTTGCACCAAACCTTGAATAGCCGCTAATCCAATAGCACCTAAACCAAATACAGCCGTTACAGCGCCTTCTTCTACTTTAGCGGTGTTATGGACTGCACCGATCCCAGTTGTGACACCACAACCAAATAAACCGACTTTATCAAGTGGCGCTTCTTTATCAATTTTCGCTAAAGAAATCTCAGGAACGACCGTATACTCGCTAAAAGTACTTGTCCCCATGTAATGGTAAATAGGCTCGCCATTATAAGAGAACCGCGTAGTGCCATCAGGCATTAACCCTTTACCCTGCGTTTCACGGACAGCACTACATAAGTTGGTTTTACCAGAACGACAGAATTTACACTCTCCACATTCAGCCGTGTATAGCGGAATCACGTGATCGCCCACCTCAACAGACGTCACTTCATCACCTACAGCAACCACCACACCAGCACCCTCATGGCCTAGTACAGCAGGGAATACACCCTCTGGATCATCACCTGATAAGGTAAATGCATCCGTATGGCAGACAGAAGTATAAAGGATTTTCACCAATACCTCTTTCGCCTTTGGTTCCGCAACATCAATTTCAACAATCTCCAGCGGTTCACCTGGATTAAATGCAACAGCAGCTCTACTTTTCATTCAAATTCCTACTTTCTGTTGTGCTTTTTCAATTACTTGTATTACCATAATTACATACTAACATTTATAGCACAATACTGACATTTATATCACTATATCATTTTTTGGAAAAAGGACTTCCGGATTTGAAGCTGATGATTGATTTTACGAGAATTGAAGTTGGTCAAGAAGTAAATCTTTATATAAAATCGACGACAAACTTTAGTAGTAGGCTAAATATATTTTTGTAAAAAATGGTGACCACCTGTTAAAAAAACGACATTAGAAAACAAGGTCATCATTTTTTCTCGACATCATTAGACTATTAGGTGGGGGCACACCTTACAGAATGAGTCGTCAAAAAAGCCCTCAGAAAGTTTTTCTGAGGGCGGTCCCATTGCATTCAATGGTATGATAGATAAAGCGTAAGCTGAAGGCTTACAAGTTAATCTTTATTATAATTTTTGGAAGATTTCTACTTTTAGGTAGTCACTTTCCGGGTTACCTTTTGGTGCCGGGAAGTCGACTGGTAAGCCAAAGTCAGCTACAGGCATGATGTCCACGCGTGCGTCATCTGAACCTTCGCCGATTTGTTTAATGAAATCTTCTTTAGTCATGTTGGCTGCATTTGTTGAACTTACCAAGTAACCGCCTTTGTTTAAGATTGATAATGCTGAAGCAACTAGGTTGCGGTAGTCTTTACTTGCTTGGAACGTGTGTTTTTTCGTACGTGAGAATGATGGTGGATCAAGGACCACGATGTCAAAACGTAAGTCATGTGTTTTGGCATAATCTAAGTAATTGAAGACATCCATCACGCGGACTTTATGTTGGTCACCAATTTCTAAACCGTTGGCTTGGAATTGTTCTTGTGTTAATTGTAGGCTTCGTTTTGCCACATCAACACTCATCGTTTCAGCTGCCCCACCTAGTGCTGCAGCGACAGAGAATGCACCTGTGTATGAGAACAAGTTCAGCAATGATTTACCTGGTGCAATTTCAGTTTGAATGTAGTTACGGACGTTACGTTGGTCAAGGAAGATCCCTGTCATCCAACCGTCATCAAGACGAACGATGTAGTTTACGCCGTTTTCTTGGATGGTTAAGGTTTCAGGAATGTCGCCAGCTAAAACTTCTGATTGTTTAGCGCTGCCTGTACCGTCTAAGTTGAATCTGTTTTTCCCAACAATGCCTTTAAGTTCTGGGAATACGTTGTTTAGGGCTTCTAGGATAATGTCTTTGTAGCGGTAAATCCCTTCTGAATACCATTGGATCAAGGCGTAACCTGCGTACCAATCGATTGTGAAACCGCCGATGCCGTCACCTTCACCGTTGAAAATACGGAAGGCAGTGGTCATATCGTCGATTAACAAGGCTTGACGTTGGTTTTTGGCTTCTTGAAGTTTTGCTTGTACGAAATCAAGATCACCAAGTAAGCCTGTGTCAGCGTTTTGGTCAGTTGTTAGGATCCAACCAACACCTTTATGTTGCTTGGCCATGTAGCCGTATCCTAGGAATTCGTGGTCGATACCGATGATTTCGACTAGTTCACCTTCAGTAAATGATGGTGGATTAACGAAGTCTTTCTCAGTTAAAAGGATTTGTCCTTTTTTCACTTGGACTGTTGCCCATTTACGCAGTTCCATTTTTGGTAATTGTGTGTTCTTTTTAGCCATTTGTATTTCTTCTCCCTTTTATATACCTGTTGCTGATTTTCAAAATGTCATAGATCAGGTAACCGATGATTACCCCTGCGCCATTAAAAATGACGTCATCAATATGACTTACGCCTGTTTCTAAATAAAATTGCATGGTTTCAATTGATACGGAAAATAACAATCCCCAAAGTAACGTGATGAAGAAGGCACGCTTCATCTTAAAGATATAGGGGAGCATCATACCAAATGGAAAGAACCAAACAACATTCCCAAAGAAGTTATACCAGAAGGAAAATGCGGACCCGTTTCTTAACTTAATAGTATCAACCAGTGGTATCCAATTTAATTCACTCAGCGACCGTTCAAAGTTGAAGGACGCTTGCCACCATTGCCAATCATAACGTAATACGGTTAAATGTACCAACAATATTAAATATATGGCAAAGATAAATTTGATTGCTTCTCTAAACCAGTCAATCGAATAATTTGTATTCTTAGACCGTTTATAGAAAATGATTCCTGCTTGAATAACCAGTAAAGCAATCATATAGAAGATGGTTTTATCCAAACTAAACAACGATAACTCTACTAAATGGAAATTTAAAATTCTACCTGCAGAAATGTCTTCTAGCCATATAAGTAACGGCCCTAAAAAATACATCTTGTTTCAATCCTTTTGTTACCAGTCGATTGCTTTAAAAGCTATTCGACCTTATTTTTTTCTGCCAATGTTTCACGGTCGTAAAATACTAGGGTAAATATTGTCCCAACGCCTGCTTCACTCTCCACGTGGATAGTCGCTTGATGTAATTCAACGAGTTGTTTAACAATCGATAAACCTAAACCAGATTCACCGAATTCATTATTTTTCCGGGAAATATCTGCTTTATAGAATCGCTCCCAGATATTTTCGACTTGTTCTTTCGTCATGCCCATACCTGAATCTTTTATTTTAATATAAGTTTCCCCATCTTGAAAGGCGCTAGACATAAAAATTTCGCCATAATCGGTAAATTGTACCGCATTTTGGGTGATATTGAAGATAATTTGGTGGAATCGGTCATAATCAGCATAAATCGGCACTTCATCTGGCATATCCAATTCAAATTTGATGTGTTTAACTTTGGCTGTTTCTGATAATTGGAGCGAAATATCCCTTAAAACTTCGGCTGCATTGAATTTTGATTTCTTCAATACAATTTCATTGGATCGTATTTTTTCAATATCCAGATTTTCGTTAACTAACCGATTTAATCGGTTGGCTTCCTTATACATCAAATCCACAGACCGGTCAATTTTATCTTCAGGCAATACTTTTTGTCTTAATCCTTCTAATAAACCAATCATAGTCGTTAGCGGGGTCCGAATTTCATGGGCCACATCCATCATCAATTGACGGCGGATGTTTTCTTGTCGGTCGATTTCCACTTCAGACTCCCTTAAGGCAACCGCCATTTGGTTAAAGTCCTTAGCTAAATCATCAAATTCATCAATATTACTGACCTCTAAACGAACCGAATAGTCACCTTGCGCAATTTTTTGGGTGGCCTCCTGGATTCGGCGAATCCGTTTATTCTGGTATCCGGCAATAATCACTGAAAAGATGACCGCAATAATCAAGGCAATCATGATCCCCTTAACCACATTGTGCACCAGGTTATCAATAATAGCATCGGATTGACTAGACGGCACCCCAATAACTAAGTAACCCGCAAAGGACTGGTTTTCTGCATTGGTTAGCGGCATGAAGATGGCTAAGGCATCTCCGACTTTTTCCGTAAAGCCCATTTCAAAAGTCCGTAAATTCAAGTCATGACCGTTTTCTAACGTCTTCAATTCTTCATCCGTCAACTGATTATTTGGAATGGCCACTGCTTCATCGGTTGGATAAATCAATTCGTTGTCCGCATTAAAATAGAACAACTTCATATTGGACGACTGCAGTAAGGGTTCCATTGAAGCTAAGAATTCGGGTGAAATGGTCTGTCCTGAAATAAAGCGGGCAATGTCATTCAATTGTTGTTCTTGCCTTAGGAGCACTTGGTCCCTTGAAAAAGAAAACAAAGTCACCCCCATGGCTACTATGGTCATACCAATGACCACTAGAAAGCTGAGAATTTGTTGGTAAAAAAAGTTCAATTTCATTGTTAAACACCGGTTTCGTCGAATTTATAGCCTACTCCCCAGACTGTTTGAATAAGTTGAGGCCCATACTCTTCCATTTTTTGACGTAGCTTTTTAATGTGGGCATCTACTGTACGCTCATCCCCATAGAATGGGTCTTCCCATAGCGTTGTCAGTAAGTGTTCCCGGGTAAATACTTGTTTTGGACGACGAGCCAACAATTGTAGAATTTCAAATTCTTTTGGTGTTAAATGTTGAATTAATTGGTCTTTATAGAAGGCTTCACGGTTTTGGCTGTTGATCCGGATAAATTCTGTTTGGATGTCAAATTGGTCCGCATTGCCCTTTTCCTCTGTGGCTTCAACTGATGATTCAGACAATTGGCTACGGCGGTATAATGCACGCATCCGGGCCATAAAGGTGATTGGGTCAAAGGGTTTGGTCACGTAATCATCTGCACCAAGGCCTAAACCAAGGACTTGTTCACTTTCTGCGTCACGAGCAGTCAGCATGATAATTGGTACTTGTTTATTTTGTTGGCGGATGTCACGACAGATTTGAATCCCATCTTTACTTGGTAAGTTTAAATCCAAAATCACCATTTCAATCGTTTCCTCGTTAGCTAAATAGTGTTGCCAGCCCTCTTCACCATCTTGGATAAACGTCGCTTCCCAGTCTTTTTGTTGTTCAAAAAACATACTCATCATCTCTGCAACACTTTCGTTATCTTCAATCATCAAGATGTTCATGTTTTCGTCCTCCTTATAAGTCAAATTATTCCTTTAATATTTAGTCCGGCGCTACTATTGGGTGGTTTAGGGCAGAATCTCTATTCCCCTATATTGTACCCTAAAATACCTAACGACCGGCTATCTTTACCTATCTTTTGGTTTAATTTTATAAAATATCAAAAAAATATGAACTTTTTTGGGGGAATTGGCGAATAAATACGTATGTAATAGATTGGAGGGGTAACCTCTATTGAGCCAGAAACCTTAGGAGGATGAAAAATGAATCAAGTGCAATTAATCGGACGTCTAGCCAGAGAAGTCGCCCTAACTGAAATTTCAAATAACCGCCAAGTGGTCAACAATGCAGTAGCCATTAACCGCAAAGGGAAAGATGGGACTGACTACGTCGACTTTATTCCAATTACCGCTTGGAATGGGACGGCTAAACTCATTGATACCTATATGCAAAAAGGCGATGAATTAGCGGTTGTTGGTCAATTACGCATGCACCAGTTTGAAAATAAACAAGGGCAAAATGTATCAACAATTGAGGTTCAAGTGTCTGAAGTGACTTTCCTTCGCAAGAAAATTGGCATTGATCAACCACAAAATCCAGATGAACAATTAATGGCCAATATTGAAACCCTGATTTTAGATTAATCAAGATAGCAAACTATACTAGCTCAATTTAAATTTGGCCCCCATCCAGATTTAGTAAGGTCCCACTTTCCAGTAGAAACTTGTTCCAGTACAATAGACTTAATGATAGGCTATTAAAAAGGGCTATTAACGAAACTATTGTAGCTAGGTTTTGGTTAGGGGGGAGAGCGAGTGTGTCTATTTTTCAGATTGTCTATGTCCTTTGCCTGGCCATCCAACTAGGCTTCTATTTTTCTTTCTCCAACACCATCATGCCCGTGCTTGGCAAACAAGCCGGCAACGTTGGGCAAAGAATCATGCAAGACATCAACAAACAGGTTGAAAACGACCGATTTCTAGGCAGTTTTTTTGCACCGATATTTTTATTCATTGCGTTGATTTTGCTGGGCAACCCAATTGACTGGCAAATATATCTGAGCTTTGTGATTTATTTTGTCGGTGTCATCGGCGTAACTATCGCCTTCAATATGCCACTAAACCGCCAACTAGCTAACCGGAAAATCCGAACCGATTGGACTGACTTTGTCCAACAATGGTCTAGGTGGAACCATGTAAGAACTGGGTCTGCCCTTGTCGCCTTAGCCCTAGCCATCAGCTAATAATAATATTAGCTAAACCATCATTAAAGAATTAAACATACCATCACCTAATTATTCACTAAACCAAACCTAATATCAGCTGGTCACCTGCACATGCATCAGCTATAGAAAAGGTCTTGTGACTGAAGAAAATCTTCGCTCACAAGGCTTTTTTATCGTGAATTTTTTAAGGCATTTTTACTGAACAATCATCTGGCTGAATGATTATCCGATATTATGTAATACAAAGACAAAAAATGACCATTACTGAATTCTGACCCCTGCTATAACCAAATGATTATATCCACGAAAATTGCAATTAAAAAAGCGATTTTCAAGCAGTCACCCACTGTCAAATCGCTTCATTCTATATCTATTCTTCTAAATTTATTCTACTGTGTAATTGCTGTATTTCTTAATTGCTCAGCGTATTGGTTAATCTTACGTAGTCGGTGGTTGACACCTGATTTAGAAATCGGTTCACCGTCAACCAGTTCCCCTAATTCTTTAATAGATGCCTCAGGGTTTTCCAACCGCAATAAGGCAATCTCTTGTAATTTTTCAGGCAATTCACCAATCCCTACGGTTGCTTGAATCAATTCGATATTTTCAACCTGCTTGGAAGCTGCTGTTACCGTCTTATTCAAGTTGGCATTCTCACAGTTGACAATCCGGTTGACTGAATTCCGCATGTCGCGAACAATTCGAATATCTTCAAACTTCAGCATAGAAGAGGTGGCCCCAATTAGGGCTAAGAAGTCAGCAATCTGTTCTGACCCTTTTAAATAAGCGATATAACCAGAGCGCCGTTCCACTGACCGCGCATTTAAATTAAACTGGTTCATCATAGTCACCAAGTCTTCGCAATGCTCTTCATATACTGAATAGATTTCTAAATGATAAGCTGATTTTTCAGGATTATTCACTGACCCACCAGCCAAGAAAGCTCCACGCAAGTATGACCTACTCCGCTGTTCATTCTCCATCATTTCGGCTGAAATATTTGGATTGATGACCAAAGTATCTAGAATTTCCAAATCCTTCAAGATTTCCTCAACCCGGTCTTTCACCCGCACGATATAGATATTATTCTTCTTTAATTTCATTTTCTTCCGAACAACCAACTCACCGTGGGTATGAAAAAATTCCTTCAACAGTGAGTAGATTCGTCGGGCAATTGCAGCATTTTCTGTCTGTACATTTAAGATTAATTGCCCATTCATAAGGGAAATCGATCCGTTCATACGTAGAATGGCTGCTAGCTCTGAACGCGCGTGCTCATAGTCCACTGTTAGCTGAGTGAGTTCTTTCTTTACATCTCCTGCAAATGAAGCCACCAGCTCACCTCTTTCTTATTCACTTTATTTTATGCGATCGTTCATGACATCCATAATAGCGCCGACTAATTTATCCTGGTTGTGGTAAACCCCACTCTTTTCAAGATTTAAAAAGTCACAGCCAACCACCTGACATTTTTGATCTGCCAAGCCTTGACGGTCTTGTGTGATTTGAACTAAATAGTCCTTTTCACTGGCACCCTCCAAGTATTCAAAGGGTACTGGGGTTTTATTCAATAGCACCGTGTCTATCGCCTTAGCCCCTAAGTGTTCGTTAATTACACGTACATGGTCTGCATCTGAGAAATGCTCAGTCTCGCCAAGTTGTGTCATGATATTACAAATATAGACAACTTTTGCGGGCGTGTCAACAATTGCGTTTCGAATTTCCTCAATTGCCACATTTGGCAAAATAGACGTGTATAAAGAACCTGGGCCCAGAATGACCATATCGGCCTGCATAATTTCTGACACCACTTCACGCCCAGCACGCGGACTGGTGATTGGGTTACCCGACACATCCACTTTCGGTCGGTCATTGGCCAAGCGAACAGTCACTTCTTGAATTTGGTCAGGGTGGGCTACAACAGCCGTTTCCCCTTCAATCATAGTCCCATCTGCAAAATGTCCTTGTAAAACAAGCGCCTCCTCACAAGCTGGCAAGACCTTGCCATCCACTTCCATCATATAAGAAAGGAGACGCAAAGCGGCAAAGGTATCGCCCCGCATTTCAGCAATGGCTGCAATGATTAAATTCCCAATCGCGTGACCAGAAAATTCTTTATCTTCTTCACTAAAACGGTATTGAAATACATCTTTATATATTTTCTTCATGTCCGATAGCGCAACTAGGCAGTTACGGATATCTCCTGGAGGAATTGTACTGACTGCATTACGTAAAGATCCACTCGACCCACCATCATCAGCCACTGTGACGATGGCTGTCACATTACAATCAGCATTCTTTAGACCTTCCAACAAGATAGGAAGGCCCGTTCCGCCTCCGATGACCGCAACCTTCGGCCGTCTAGCCGGACGTGGATTCTTATTTATCACGATAGGTTCATCGACTCTTTTCTTTTTGTGCGATCACGGTGGATGATGTTGACCTTGTAACCTAGGTCTTGGATATGGTGGGCCACACGTTCAGTCAAGGCAATTGAGCGGTGCTGACCGCCTGTACAACCGATAGTGATCGTCAGACTAGACTTCCCTTCTTTTTCATATAAAGGTAATTCAAAATCTAATAAATCAGTGAATTTACGGTAGAAAGTCTCTGTTTCTGGCTGAGACATGACATAGTCATAAACTGGTGCATCTAGCCCTGTCATCGGGCGTAATTCATCGATATAATGCGGATTTGGTAAGAAACGGACGTCCATCACGATATCTGAATCAATAGGTAAACCATATTTGAAACCAAATGACATGACGTTAACCGTGAAGGTACCCTGATCTTCAGATTGGAATTCGGTCAACAATAACTCGCGGAATTTACGCGGTGTTAAGTTTGTCGTATCAATCACTGAAGATTCCTTACGAATATCATTTAATAAGATTTTTTCTTTTTGAATTGCTTCTAAGACAGAAACCCCATCTTTTTGAAGTGGGTGGGCACGGCGTGTTTCTTTATAACGAGCCACTAAAGTCTGATCATCCGCTTCTAGGAATAATACGGACATTTCAATGGTGTTCGTGTTGTCCATGCCATTAATCTCTGTTAATAACTCATCAAAGAATGAACGTGACCGTAAATCAATCACTAAACAGATTTTACTGATTTTACCTGTTTCTTTGATTAAATCCCAGAATTTAGGTAATAGTGACGGTGGCATATTATCCACGCAGTAGTAACCCATATCTTCAAAACTTTGTAGGGCGACCGTTTTACCGGCACCGCTCATACCTGTGATAATGACTAATTTTAATTGATCATTCAATTTGTTTTTTCCTCCTTAAAGGGGAGATGAAAGGTTGCCCTTTTATCGATAAAGCTGCCAGACAGCATACACTTAAGCCGTCAAGTCGTTTAAGGCTGCCTCATATGCCTTAATTTTTGCTTGTGTTGCTTCTAGTGAATCAGCGACCACACCAATATAGAACTTGATTTTTGGTTCTGTACCTGATGGTCTAACGGCAATCCATGTTTCATCTGCTAGATAGTATTTCAATACATTTGATTTGTCCATGTCTAAGGCTTCAGTAGTACCGTCAGCGAACTGGCGCGTATCTTGTAGGTAGTCCTCAGTTTCAACAACTGCTTGACCAGCGATTTCACTTAAACCTTCCCCACGCAAATTGTTTAGGATGGCTTCGATTTTAGATGCACCCTCTTGGCCTGGTAAGCTTACAGAGATTGTTTTTTCTTGGTAGGTGCCGTATTCAGCAAACAAGTCTTGTAAGCCGTCATAAGCTGTTTTACCTTGTTTCTTGTAGAAAGCAGCTACTTCAGCTAATAATAAAGTCGCTTGAACGGCGTCTTTATCACGAACGAAGGCTTTCACCAAATATCCGTAACTTTCTTCGAAACCGAATAGGAAAGTCTTGCTAGCATCAGCTTCATAGTTTTTGATCTTTTCCGCAATAAATTTGAATCCAGTTAATACGTCAACTGTTTCAACACCAAATGATTTGGCAATCGTTGTTGGCATCTCACTTGATACGATGGATTTTAAAATCACTCCGTTATCAGGTAATGTACCTGTATTTTTCTTAGCGGTTAAAATATAATGCGTCATTAATGCGGCAATTTGGTTACCAGTAATCACTTGGTAGTCACCATTTGGCAATTTCACAGCTGCACCCATACGGTCAGCATCCGGGTCAGTCGCGATTAAGATATCCGCGTCATTGTCCTTACCGTACTTTTCAGCCACTTCAAAGGCACCCGCTTCTTCAGGGTTTGGTGATTTAACCGTTGAAAAATCAGCATCCGGCTCTTTTTGCTCAGCCACATAGGTGACATTGGTAAACCCAGCGTCAGCTAAAGTCCGTTCCACCAACATTTGACCCGTACCATGTAGGGGTGTATAAACAATAGATACTTGGTCAGCCATCTCATCAATCACAGCTTGGTCCACCACAACAGCCTTCATATTGTCTAAGTATTTTTGGTCAATTTCTTCACCAATAATCGTAATTGTGCCGTCAGCCTTAAGCGCTGCTTCATCGCCCACTTCAACAGTTAATGGGTTTTCAACCGCACGTACGTTGGCCGTTACAGCATCCGCGTCCACTGGTGGCATTTGTCCACCATCTTCACCGTAAACCTTGTAGCCGTTGTAGTCAGCCGGGTTGTGAGAAGCTGTGATCATAATCCCCGCAAAGGCATTTAATTCACGAACTGCAAATGACAATTCAGGCGTTGGGCGTAATGCTTCGAATACGTAAGATTTAATCCCGTGTGCCCCTAAAGTCTTCGCCGATTCCATAGCAAATTCAGGTGACATATGACGAGAATCGTAAGCAATCGCCACCCCGCGGTCCTTCGCATCTTGACCATAATCTTCTAGTAAGTTAGCCAACCCTTCAGTCGCTTGACGAATGGTATAAATATTCATCCGGTTAATGCCGGCACCTAAAATCCCGCGCATACCAGCTGTACCAAAACTCAATGGTTGATAAAAAGCATCCTCAAGCAATTTTTCGTCAGCTTCAATAGACGCCAAATCTTCTTTCAAAGCACCGTCTAACTCTTCAAAATTACGCCATTGTAAGTAAGTTTCTTTCCAGTTCATCATGTAGCCTCCCTAATTTTAAAAGCGATAACATCTTAACCTTATTGTATCAAATTTTATAAAAAAAGATATATCAAAGACAAGCTGATTGGCAATTTCATATAGGTGCTAGCTTAAATGAAGATTGGTCCTTTTTCAATCAAAAAGGAGGTAGACCATAGCCTACCCCCTTCAAGTTAACGCACATTCACCTTGCTTTAACTGTTTTTTTATATGATGTTTAGAACTAGTCGTTTAGGGTTTCAATGTAATTGAAGGCTTCTTGGCCACCAATGGCACCGTCACCGACTGCTGTTGAAATTTGGCGCAATTTCTTTTGACGAACGTCACCAATGGCGAAGATACCAGGAATATTTGTTTGCATATCTTCATCTGTGATCACCCAACCTTCTTCATCTGTGATGTTTAAATCAGCAAATGCTTCGGTATTTGGAATCAAACCAACATAAATGAAGACACCATCTGTATCCACGTCAGTGATTTCACCAGTTTTAATGTTTTCAACGGCTAAACCAGTGACTTTCATGTCGTCTCCTTTGATTTCTTTGACAACTGTATCCCAGGTGAAATCAACCTTATCGTTAGACATAGCACGGTCTTGTAAGATTTTTTGAGCTCGTAATTCGTCACGACGGTGAACGATATTCACGTTTTTACCAAATTGGGTTAAGTAAGTCCCTTCTTCAACGGCTGAGTCGCCCCCACCGATTACACGAAGGTCTTTATCACGGAAGAAAGCCCCGTCACAAACCGCACAGTAAGAAACACCGCGGCCTGAATATTTATCTTCACCTGGCACACCCAATTTACGGTGAACAGAACCAGTTGCGATAATAATCGCTTTAGCTTGGTAAGTTTTACCCATATCTGTTTCCAGTAAATGTGCCCCTTCATTCGGCGTTACTGTAGTGACCGTCCCAAATTCGTGGACCACACCAAATTGCATTGCCCCTTCATACATTTCATTGGCCAAGTCTGGTCCTTGAATGTTTTTGAAACCAGGGTAATTTTCGACATCCGCTGTATTGACCAATTCGCCCCCAGGGATTCCACGTTCTAATAATGCTACGGACAAGTTAGCCCGTGATGCGTATAAGGCAGCAGTCATACCCGCTGGTCCTGCACCAACCACAACTACATCAAATTTTTGAATTTCTTCTGCCAAATCGTACACATCCTTTCTTGTAATTTTTCATTTTTATAATCAATTGCTTTTCTTAACGCCGCTTACAATTCTAACACGATTTAAGGGAAAAAGATTGCAACTAGCTCAAGCTAATTACAACCTTTCACAAAAATTCTCTAATTAAAGTTCATCTTCAATGGATAGTAAATATTCTTTCAAACCTTCTTTGATATCGTCTTGTTGAAGGCCGTATTCAATGCTTGTTTGCATGTAGCCCAATTTATTCCCAACATCATAACGACGACCAGTAAACTCATACGCAAACACACGTTGCGTTTTGTTTAAACGGTCAATAGCATCTGTTAATTGGATTTCGTTACCAGCACCCTCACCTTGTGTTTCCAACAAGTCAAAGATTTCTGGCGTTAACAAGTAACGACCGATAATAGCTAAGTTTGATGGCGCATCTTCTGGTTTAGGTTTTTCAACGAATTGTTTTACATTGTAGATTTTTTCAGAGAATTGCGCTTCAGGATCGATTACCCCGTATTTATCTGTATCTTCATGTGGTACAGGCATTACCGCAATGTTAGACGCCTTTGTGACATCATAAGCGTCAATCAATTGTTTAGTTAATGGCACTTCGTCAACCATCAAGTCATCCCCAAGCATTACGACAAAAGGCTCGTCACCAACAAAGGCTTTTGCTTGTAATACCGCGTCTCCTAACCCTTTTGGATAAGATTGACGTTTGAAGAATAGGTTTAAACCAACCGTTTCCCCGATGATTTCAAGCAAGTCATCGCGACCCTTATCTGCCAAGTTCGACTCTAACTCCACATTTGAGTCAAAGTGGTCTTCGATTGGTCGTTTACTTTTTCCAGTAACAATTAGAATGTCTTCAATTCCAGAAGCCAGGGCCTCTTCTACGATAAATTGAATCGTTGGTTTATTAACAATCGGCAACATCTCTTTCGCCATTGCCTTTGTTGCAGGTAGGAACCGTGTACCTAGCCCTGCTGCAGGAATAATCGCTTTTCTTACTTTCGCCATGAATGAATCCTCCATTTATCTGTTAAATTTTCTCATTTCATTATAAAACAAATTGCCGTTAAAAAATATCCTTTAAGTCATCTTCAAACTGCAATTCACCTTTGCGTTCTCTAGCCATTAAGGCGGTGATCACATCTTGAATACTAGATTCTCCTTGAATCACCTTGTAAATTGCTTGGGTAATCGGCATATCAACGCCCTCTTCTTGGGCCAATTCATAGGCTGAAACAGCTGTCGCAAACCCTTCAACAACCATACCCATATGGTCTTCTACGTCTTTCACAGCTTGACCTTGACCAACTTGTTGGCCGGCCCGCCAGTTTCTTGAGTGGATACTTGTAGCGGTAACAATCAAGTCACCGACTGCTGAAAGGCCCATAAAGGTTAACGGATCAGCGCCCATGGCCACCCCTAACCGGGTAATTTCAGCAAGTCCTCGGGTGATTAAAGCCGCCTTGGCATTGTCCCCGTAACCTGCTCCCACTAAGGCGCCAGCACCTAAAGCGATAATGTTTTTCAATGATCCTGCCAGTTCCACCCCGATGATATCTGGATTGGTATAGACCCTGAAGTAGTCATTCATGAATACTTCTTGGACTAAGTGACAGGCCTCGTCATCAATTGAAGCCGCTGTTATAGTCGTAATATCATGTTTGACCACCTCTTCTGCGTGGCTTGGGCCTGATAAAACCACCACCCGCGCTTGGCCGATTGGCTGGAAGACTTCCGTTAAAATCTCAGAAATCCGCAGATGGGTGCTCTGCTCTAATCCCTTAGCCGCGTGCATAATGACCGGTAATTCGTGCACATTTTTCTCCTGTAAAATAGTAACCACCTGGCTTGCTACCTGCCGTATGGCCTTGGTGGGCACGACGATGTTGATCAAGTCTGCCTGGTCCAAGGCTAGGGCCATATCATTTGTTGCAATGATATTCTTCGGCAACACTAGATCAGGTAAATAATGGTCATTTTTCCCAGTGGTTTGAATCTCATGGGCCTGTTCTGGATTATGCGTCCATAAGGTCACCTGATGGCCATTTTCTGCAAGGACCATGGCAAGTGCTGTTCCCCATGAGCCAGCGCCTAGTACGGCAATATTTTTGGACGTCAAGTCATCACTTCTCCAATCTATTGGTATATTTTCTATTTACTTGATTTGTAAGCCGGACCGTTGTGTTCAGAGTAGTATTCATAATACTTGTCGTTCATGCGGCGTGCAGCAAAAATCAATAATGCGCCGATGAATAAGACGGCGGCTAATACTTGGCTGACACGGAATGGTCCCCACCACAAGCTGTCTGTCCGCAACCCTTCGATGAAGAAGCGGCCAAATGAGTACCAGATCAGATATAGTAAGGTGGTGTCGCCAATATGCAAGGTTTTATTGCGTGAACGGACGAATAATAGAACAACTACCCCAAGGATGTTCCAGACTGATTCGTACAGGAAAGTTGGATGGTAGTAAGCTCCGTTGATATGCATGCCGTCAACGATGAATTGCGGTAAATGTAAGGTATCTTGCAGGAATTCTAAAGTCACTTCCCCACCGTGGGCTTCTTGGTTAACGAAGTTACCCCAACGACCGATGGCTTGCGCTAGTAATAGGTAGGGCGCTACAGTATCCGTTACGAATAAGGGGTCCATTTTCTTCGATTTAGCGTAGAAGTAAAGGGTTAACCCTCCGGCGATGACACCACCATATATGGCAATCCCACCGTTCCAAATTTGTAGTATTTCGCCTGGATTTTGTAGGTAGTAGTCAAGTTCAAATAAAACGTAGTAGGCGCGCGCTCCGATAAAACCGATTAGAATGGTCCATACAGCTGCGTCTAAAATAAATTCTTCATCCCAACCCTTACGACGAAAATCTCTTGAAGCAAATGTAAGGGCTAATAAAATAGCAGCCCCGATAAAAATCCCGTACCAACGGATTGGCCAGCCGAATATATCAAAAGCGACTGGATCTATTGCAGCTATATTCAT
Organism: Aerococcus sp. 150760013-2; assembly: GCF_053627715.1. Lineage (NCBI taxonomy): Bacteria > Bacillati > Bacillota > Bacilli > Lactobacillales > Aerococcaceae > Aerococcus > Aerococcus sp. 150760013-2. Next base: position 30,647 of record NZ_JBSEYI010000014.1, on the reverse strand, counting down.
CATTTTGTTCTTTCTCTCCTATGTGTTAATTCCTTTAGTTAAATCTTTATTTAATAGCATTTATAATTTGTTGTTATCGATGAGTCTTGTTAAACGGTCGTTAAACATTTGTGCAGCGTCAAAGCCCATTGATTTGGCTCTAAAGTTGATAGCTGCTACCTCGATAATACTTGAAATATTCCGTCCAGTTTGGACAGGAATGGTAATTTTGGGAATCGCGACCTCTAAAATTTGTTCACGCTCTTCTGCAGTTCCTAAGCGGTCAAAATTGGCCCCCTTTTTCAAATCTTTCAAGTCAATAATCAAGTTTAGCTGTTGTTCTTTACGAACTGCACCTGCCCCGTAAAGAGTCATCACGTCAATAATCCCAAGACCACGAATTTCCATGACATTACGTAGAATTTCAGGCGCTTCACCCATAATTGTCGTGTCATCACGTTGATAAAAATCTACGCGGTCATCAGCCACTAAACGGTGTCCACCTTTTACAAGTTCTAAAGCGGTTTCTGATTTACCTACACCAGAATGGCCAGTAATCATAATACCCAGCCCGTATACATCCACAAATACCCCATGTTTTGAGATTCGCTCTGCTAAGTGAGCATGCAACATTTCCGCTAAGTTACTAGACAGACGGGTCGTCGTTGTTGTTGAACTTAATACAGGAATATGATTTTCTTCAGCAGCTTGAATCACTTCATATTCCGGTTGTAATCCTCTAGAGAAAATAAAGAATGGTGTATCTTCTTTTGAGAGACGGCGCATAATTAATAAACGCTCATCCGAAGTCATTCTAGACAAATATGTATGCTCTGCACGTCCAAACAATTGGACACGCTCAGATGGATAATAGTTAAAATAGCCGGTAATTTCCAAACCAGGTCTCGAAATATCACTGGTAATGATCTCGCGGTCTAAATAATCTGCACCACAAATAACCTCAAAATCAAATTTTTCGACTAAATCTTTCACGGTTACCTTTGTCATATACGGTTTCCTTTCTTAACAAGTCACTTTGCCCCTATTTTACCATACTAGACCCATATGGACAGTTGGATAAGCTGTAATTTGTGAAAAAGAAAAATCCGCCCGTCAATCTGGCATTCAGATCAACAAGCGGATTAGGATTTAAAATATAGATTCGACTGCGTCGGCTCTCGCACCCTCGTCGAGTTCGAGCCTCCAGACAGGGCTGCGTTTCAGCTTAAGTTGTAGCTGACTTCGCCATCTACTGCCTTAAACTTCCACCGTTACGAGTCTAAGCGACATTTTTCACATCCTTCTTTATTTCCCGGATTCGATAAATTTCTCAAAGAACCAATGGTACATCGAGAACAAGAAGGCTGCGGCGATTGCGTAAAAGAAGTTTGCGAATACGAAGGATGTTGGGAAGAACAATCCTACAATAATAAACATAAAGCCGTTTACAACTAATCTAAACAAGCCGAATGTTAGGATATTCAATGGTAATGCTAACAAGTTTACGATAGGACGGATAATTGAGTTCACAATACTTAATACGATGGCTACTAAAATTGCTGACCAAAAATCTGCCACATATACATTTGGGGCAAGGATCCATGAAATAGCCATCAAGCCCAAGGCATCAATCAGTGTCGCTAATATAAAACGTCTCATAATTAAAAATCACGCCAACTTTCTTCCTCATCAAGAGTATCTTTTGAATCTTTATTATAGCTAGATTCATTATAGTCGTCCTGATCTTCAGCATCAAATGATTTAGTCTGACGATATGCGTCACGGTCATGTCTGTCTACACGTGTACGGCCTTCATCTCTTGGTAAAATCAATGCTAACAATAGATAAATCAGTATCCCAGCTCCGCCAGAAAGTGTGACGAAGACAAAGATTACACGGACAATCGTTGGGTCAATTTCAAAGTACTCAGCAATCCCGGCACAAACACCATCTAATTTTACGTCATTACGTGATTTTGTTAATTTCTTAGCCATTCTATTCACTCCTACCTTCTTAGTGGCTTCTGTTGGGCATTACAAAAATTAAAATAATGTAGATTAGCCAAACTGGAAACTGTGTCAAACTTAATAATACTGCGATGATACGGACTAAATTACCAGAAATACCAAAGTATTCACCAATACCACCACATATCCCAAATAAGTAACTATCTTTTCTTGACTTCATTAATCTCCCTGACATATTAAATCTCTCCACTACGCATATCAGCATCATCTTTCACGCGAATATTACCACGCATTGTCTTCAAGTTCACTCGATAAGCCTTTTCTCCAGCTACATCATAGTAAAATGCTTTTTGTTTGTTAAATTGATCGTTGACTTGTGATTGACTCTTAATCAAATCTGATCGGAACATAATTTCACCTTGGTTGGTGTGGGCTACCCCATCAACCGCTGTACCTGCTGGCATATTCAATTTAATATCGCCATTTTTTGTTTCTACTTGGGCACGAACTAAAGGTTTTGCGTCCATTGTAATCACGATGTCCCCGTTTAAGGTTTCCATCAATACATTTTCTACGTGACCTTTCAATCGTTGGCTACCATTCAATGATTTCACCACTAAATCCAAGGCTTCCACATCGTTTAAGGTTAATTGACCATTTTTCGTATCCACTTCAATCATTGAAGCTGTAAAGTTTTCGATATTAATCGCGCCGTCAACTGTTTGAATATAGATATCATTCGTATCCATATCTTCAACCGTTACAGGGCCAGAAATTGTTCTCGCTTTAATAAAGTCTAAGCGGTCTTTTGGCACTTGTACCACAATATCTGTCTTGATAAAACGAGAAATCATATTCAAGCTTAAGGCCCCGTCAACAAATTCTAGGTTTGCTCTTTTTTCAAAGGCAGTTTGCGCATCTTCCTCCTCGAAATCGCCGTATAACTTACCAACGACTGTTAATTTCGTAGTTGGTTGGTCCCAAGATGTTAACTCAATTTGACCAGCCGCAATTTGAATATCCACCATTGATAATGGTTCAGTGTATTCATAGGTCGCTTCAAAATCATGGGTAATCAATTTAGGAATTGGAATTGATCCGCTACCTTTTTCAAATTTAACAGTTTTTGATACCCTATCTTGCACTTGGTCTAAAACTGACCGTGTTTTAGTGAAGAAGTCGCCAACGATATTTTTGTAGTCGTAAGCATTTGCTTGAGTTTCTTCTTCAATCGGTTGGCTTTCGTCAACTTTTGAATCTACTTGTGCCGTCGCTTTTGATGGTCTTGGATTTTCCGCATCGATTTGAATAATATCTTCTTTCAATTGGTGGATTTGCTCCGTCAATTGGTTGATTTCTTCAGTCAAACGGTCAATTTCAATATGAGTCACTTCAGATTTTTCTTCTTGGTTAACCAAATTTTGACGCTCAGTTAACTTGCTTGCGAGTGACGCTTCCAAGTCTTTTTGAATAGCCACTTTTTGTGTACGCCCAGTAATATCATCTTGATTTACCGCTTGGTCATTTTCCCAATCAGCATAAAAGTCATCTAAGATATCTTTTTCTTCCTCAACTTGCGTTTGTGTTGTAGGGTTTGATTCAGCTTGCTTCGCTCTATTTTCTAATAAGATAATCGCTTCTTCGTTTGTTAAAATGCCTTCTTTAACTAAGTTTAAAATACGTTCTTTATGATTCGTCATTGTGACAACCTCCTAGTTGTTTAGCTTTCCTTTGTTATCTATATTTTGCCAACTTTGGAGGTAAATGTCATAGGTCTATGGACCTAATTTCACAATTGTTTGATTTTAGCCCTATTGAACCCCTGTAAAAAAGGCTTTGGACCCGTCGTTGCTGGCAGACACTTGTAAGTGGACTGGAATTTGTTGTTTCAATTCAGCCACGTGAGAAATAATCCCAACAATACGGCCGCTCGCTTGTTGCAAATCAGTCAAGGTTTCAATCGCTTGTTGCAAGGATTCCTGGTCTAAGGTACCAAAACCTTCGTCAATAAAGAGCGTGCCAATTTCAATACCACCGGCATCATTTTGAATCACGTCAGACAGACCAAGGGCCAAGGCTAAGGAAGCTTTAAAGCCTTCTCCACCAGATAGAGATTGGACCGACCGCTTCCCACCAGCTTGGTAGTCAAAGACAGCTAGGTCAAGTCCTTTAGCCCCTGCACCAGACTGTCCTTCGACAATCCGTCTAAATTCATACCGCATTTGAGTCATGGCCATCAATCGTTCATTAGCATATTGGAGAATTTCATCAAAGTACAAACCTAAAATATAGCGTTCAAAGGAAATATAGCCAAAAGCCTTCTCTTTCCCATTGGCTACCTTGTTTAAGAGCGATAGTTCCCCGAAATGACGCCCTTTTTCTTGGTAGGATGCGAAACTATCCTTAAATAGGTAAATAGCATGGTCTAATTGGGCTTTGATTGAAATCACCTGATCTTTTCTAGCTTTAAATTCAGCTAATTTAATCCGTTCTTGGGCAATTTCCGCTTGGTAAGTCTCGGCATTTTTATCTAAGCCAGCTGTTTCAATTTCTTTTTGATTTGTTGCTTTGTTTTCATTAAAGGCATAAACCTCATTATCAAAACGTTGAATTTCACTTTCAATAGCTGCCCAATTCTTTTGACTTTGATGGATTTGACAGATGTCTTCCTGACTTTCTTGACGGTCGGCCATCACGTTATCCAAAGCAGTTTGATCAGCTTGTAATTCTACTAGCCCTTGCTTGATTTGATCTTTATATCCTGCAATCTGTGTGGTTAGCTGAGCAACTTCTTGCTGGTGCTTATCTAATTGAGTCTTCAACTCTTGGTCTTTAGTTGTAATTTCCGCTAAGGTCTTGTTTTTTGCCTCGTATTCAGCTGTGACAGCAGCTTTTGAATTGCCAACTAATTGATCTTTTAATTGGTCGATTTCTTTCCGCAATTCTTCAACAGCGCTTTGGTTAGACGCTGTTTGCCCTTTAAGAGTTGACGCCTCGATTTGCATATTATTCAAAGTCGCCTTCGCTTCATCCACTTGCTTAGTCGAGTCATTTAATTGTTTGTCCAAATCTTGCTTGGTCTGGCATAACTTATCTAAATGAGACTTGCTTTGTTGAATGTCTTCAGCTTCCTTATCTAGATGAGCCCGCCATACTTCAAGTTTTTCATGATTACTTGTCGCATCCGTCGCTATGCCTTCAATATCTTGGTTAGCAATTATTCGGTCAAACGTCCCCTGAATGGCAGATAGACGCTCTATTTTACTTGAATAAGATTGGAAAGCTGTTTGCGCAGCCTCCACCCCTGCCTCAACCATTTCTTTTGTCACTGCATCCTCTTGCACAGCAGCTGGTGCTGGATGGTGAATAGATCCACAAACTAAACAAGGTTGACCTTCAACTAATTGACTGGCTAATTCTCCTGCCAGATTTTGGCTATAAGCCAATTCCAAACGATTTCGTCCGTCTACTTTTGCTTGATAGACTCTCTGGTCAGCTTCTACTTGAACAGTAAGGTCTGCAATCTGTTGGTTGGTTTTCACCATGTCCTCATAATTTTTTTCCAACAAATTATATTGATAGATTTTTTGATCAACTAGGACTTGTTGTTGGTTGAGATCCACTACTTGTTCTAACTCTGCTTGCAGTTTTTTCAGAGATGCTTGCCCAGCTTTGACCGCTTTTTCCTGGTCTTGAATCTGACTGGTTAATTTTGTCGCTTGTTCAGCCAAACTTTGGCCGTAAGTTACTTGCTTGTTGAGACTACCTTCTTGTATTAAATAGTTATCCCATTTATTTTCTTGGATAGCCAAGTCTTGCAATTCTGCTCGCAAGCTATCTACTTGTTGAATCTGGTCTTGCCAGTCAGCTTGCTCTGCTTTGACAGTTTGCAAACGACCCTTCGCTTCCTGTAATAAGCCCGTTTTCTCATTCACCAGGTTTTGTAATTGCCCCTGTTTATGCGCTTGTTTTTGAATTTGTTGGATTAACTGGTAAGCGCTTTGTGTTTCACGGTACTGTTGCAAAGACTTTCGTTCACTAGTAATGGTCGCTTCACGTTCTTTGATGGAAGCTTCTTGGTGATGCAATTTATCCTGTTTAGCTAAAAGCTTAATAAAGCCTTCTAGCCGTTGAATAGTAGTCTCAAAACCAGTGATTTGTTGACTTAAATCGGCATTCTTTTTGTCCAAGTCAACTACTTTAGTGCCAGCCCATTCAGAAAGATTTTGATAATCTTCTTGGTCTACCCAATTTTGAACCCGGTCTTTTTCTGTCAAGCTCTTGTCAGCCGTATCGACCTCTTCATCAACATTTTCCGCGATTGCTATCGCTTCATTATCTACAAACGTCACAAATGATTGGCTATGTTGGTCTACCTGTTTCTTCAAGGCGCCCACTTCCTGGTTAGCTTGCTTAAACCGTTCTGCAATGGCTTGTTGGAACCGGTCTAAATAATCAGTATGGAATATGGTCCGTAAAATGGCTTCCTTTTCGCCCGAGCTAGCTTCCAAGAGTTTTTTAAACTCTCCTTGTGGCAACATGACAATTTGTCTAAATTGATCTGCTGACAAACCAAGAACTTCAACTAACTTACTATCCACTTCTTGCGTTTTATTTAGTGAAAAATCTTCCCCTTCTAAGGTTACCTCGGCATTTTGCTCTCGAATTAAGCCCCTTTTAGTCGGCCGTTTTTGCTTGGGAATCCGTTCCACCGTATAGGTTTTCCCGTGAATCATAAAGGTTAACCGTACATAAGCAACACTTTCATCTTCAGCTAACTGCGACTTCAATTCATTAATATCACGCGATGAACCAGAAGTCTTTCCGTATAAGGCGTAAACAATGGCATCAAAAATGGTCGTTTTACCAGCACCAGTGGACCCTGAAATCAAGAATAAGTTCTGATCACCTAAGTCTGTAAAGTCTAGGCTCGTTTTTTCTTTATAAGGGCCAAAAGCCTGCAATTCAAGTTTAATAGGTCTCACTATGCCTTATCCTCCTTTAAGGTTGATTGGAAAATATCACGGACAATTTCCGCTTGGAAGGCTGATAATTCTTGGTCCGTATTATTTTGATAAAACTGAGCAAACTGGTCCCATACAGGTGTTGCTTGCACTTCGTGACGTTTGGATTTCAAGTCTTGTCGCTGTCTATTTTCTAAAGCTACATACTCTAAGCTCATGGCATTTGGGTACCGTTTCTTCAAGCGATTCATGGCTTCATGCTGAGCATAGGCGTCCGTTAGTTCAAAGAAAATATAGTCATCTGATTGCCCTTGTAACAAATCTTCAAATTGACCGCGCATAATCCGCATATCCTTATTAGGCTTTAATTCATGCTTCACAACTTCAATGGTGTCCGCCTTTTTATCCAAGTCGATCTCTAAAAAGGCCTTATGATGATGAACTTCTGACTTAGAAAACTTCAAGGGCGAACCTGAATAGCGAATTCGCGGACTACCTACTTGTTGCGGTCCGTGTAAATGACCAAGCGCCACATAATCAAAACCATCAAAGATGGTATGGGGTACATATTCACTGGTACCAATGGACAAGGGACGTTCTGAATCGGATTTTTCTAAGTCTTCCCCTGCCCCTTCAATGGCCCCAGCAGTTACATAACCATGGTAAAGGATGATATTGACCCGACTAGGATCCCATTTGTCTTTAATTCGCGCTACCTGTACCTTAGTGGCATCCTCAATACTATGGATAGTTTCTTCAGGATATAGACGTTTAATTGTTAGATGATCGCTAAATGGTAATAGATACACATCTGCGTCACCAACTTCAACCTTTCGAATCTCGGTACTAGGGACACCAGCCATGTGTAAGCCTTGTCCTGACAGTAAACCTGCAGCATAACCTACTCGTTCACCTGAATCATGGTTTCCAGCGATAATACAAATGGGACAAGCTAGTTCTTGTGACATTTTCGTTAGCGTTTCATTGACTAACTGAACCGTTTCACCACTAGGTAAAGTCCGGTCATATAAATCGCCTACCATAATCACCAAATCAGGCTTTAAAGCGACAGTTTGTGCTAGCCAGTCGCTTAATATGGTACGTTGGTCTTCTATTAGAGAGTGGTTATTGACCACTTTTCCAATATGCCAATCCGCTGTATGTACAATTTTCACTACTATCCCACTTCCTTCTCATAATCTTTCATTTTAAAGAAAAAACACTATGTTTCAAGATGAATGTAATATTTATCGTCAACATAGTGTTTTTCTATTTTATTCTATTTTTTCAACAATGGTTTTAAGTATTTACCTGTGTATGAGCCTTTCACTTTAGCAACCTCTTCAGGGGTACCAGAAGCTACGATTTTACCACCTTGAGCACCACCTTCCGGGCCAATATCCACGATATAGTCTGCAGTTTTAATCACATCTAAATTGTGCTCAATCACGACAATGGTGTTACCAGCATCTACTAAACGTTGTAAAACACCAATTAATCGCTTGATATCTTCTGTATGTAGACCAGTAGTTGGTTCATCTAAAACATATAAGGTGTTACCAGTTGCTACACGTTGTAACTCAGAGGCCAATTTCATCCGTTGGGCTTCCCCACCTGATAGGGTTGGCGCTGGTTGACCTAATGTGACATAACCAAGACCTACATCCATAATTGCTTGTAATTTACGACGAATTTTTGGCACTGCCGCAAAGAATTCTAAAGCTTCTTCAATACGCATGTCTAAAACTTCTGCAATATTTTTACCTTTATATTTTACCTGTAAGGTTTCTGAATTATAACGGGTTCCATGACACACTTCACAAGGTACATATACATCAGGTAGGAAATGCATTTCAACTTTTAAAATACCATCACCTTTACATGCTTCACAACGGCCACCTTTAACATTAAATGAGAAACGCCCTTTTCCATAACCACGTAGTTTAGCCTCATTGGTTTGTGCAAAAAGATCACGAATATCATCAAACACAGATGTGTATGTTGCCGGGTTAGAGCGTGGCGTACGCCCGATTGGACTTTGGTCAATATCAATAACCTTATCTAATGATTCATAGCCAGAAATTTCATCTACTTTACCATGAGGCATCTTTGCTCTATTTAGTTCACGTATCAGATACTTTTTCATGACCTCATTAACTAATGAGGATTTACCTGATCCAGAAACACCTGAAATCACATTTAGGCGGCCAATTGGAATATCCACATCAACATTTTTCAAGTTGTTTTCACTAGCGCCCTTAATATGAATAGCCCCTCTATCCTCTTTACGTCTTTTTTCTGGCAAATCAATTTTACGGGCACCTTTTAGGTATTGCCCTGTGATAGAGTCTTTATTATTTGCCACTTCATCTGGTGTACCTGCAGCCACAATTTCGCCACCATATTCACCAGCACCAGGTCCCATGTCAATTAGATAATCTGCTTCACGCATGGTTTCTTCATCATGTTCAACGACAATCAAGGTGTTACCTAAATCACGCATACGTTTCAATGATTTAATCAGACGGTCATTGTCTCTTTGGTGTAATCCAATCGAAGGTTCATCCAAGACATACATGATTCCAGAAAGGTTTGATCCAATTTGAGTAGCTAGACGAATACGTTGCGCTTCCCCACCTGATAAAGTACCTGCAGATCGGTCTAAAGTTAGGTAGTTTAAGCCCACTTCTTCTAGGAAGTTTAACCGTGAGGCAATTTCACGCATGATCGGTTGAGCAATCGTCGTATTTTGTTCAGATAAATCTAACCCCTCGAAAAATTCAATGGTATCCACAATCGCTTTATGGGTTACTTCAGCAATATCTTGACCACCAATTTTTACTGACAAGGCTTGACGATTTAAACGTTTACCATGACATACAGGACATTCTAATTCGGTCATATATTGACCCATAGCTTCTCGCATAGCCTTAGATTGACTAGATTGGTAACGACGACGGACATTTGGAATAACCCCTTCAAATACCCGCATTTTATCTTGAACAGATCCGAATTCATTTTGATAATAGAAATGGAATTCTTCTTCGCCAGACCCATATAAAATCAGGTCTTGTTGTTCTTGTGTAAGTTCTTTAAAAGGTACATCCATTGGCACCTCAAAGGCAGTAGCTGCTTGTTCCAACATGGTTGGGTAGAAAGCAGAACCTTTTGAATCCCAAGGTACGATAGCCCCTTCTTTTAATGTTTTATTTTTATCTGGCACAATTAAATTAGGATCAGCTTCAATTTTTGAACCTAAACCAGTACACTCCTCACATGCTCCATAAGGCGCATTAAATGAGAATAGACGGGGTTCTAATTCACCTACTGTAAATCCACAGTGGGGGCATGAATAATGCTCTGAAAAGAGAATTTCGTCACCATCAATCAAATCACAGACTGCATAGCCATCAGCTAATCTAAGAGCCGCTTCTAAAGAGTCAGCTAAACGCCCTCTAATATCTTCTTTAATCACTAAACGGTCTATCACAATATCAATTTGATGTTTTTTATTCTTATCTAATTCAGGTACATCATCGATGTCATAGATTTCGCCATCAATACGCACACGGACATATCCTTGTTTACGGATACCGTCGATGATTTTTTTATGTTGACCTTTTTTACCATAAACAACTGGAGATAGAATTTGCACTTTAGTCCGTTCAGGCAAACTTAAAATCCGGTCTAACATTTGGTCTAAAGATTCACTCGTAATTTCTGTCCCATCATTTGGGCAGATTGGTTGGCCAACCCGAGCATATAATAAACGAAGATAATCGTTCACCTCAGTAATCGTTCCTACTGTTGAACGTGGGTTTCTTGAGGTAGTCTTCTGGTCGATTGAGATAGCTGGACTTAACCCTTCAATAGAATCTACATCTGGTTTCTCTGTATTACCCAAGAATTGACGTGCAAAGGCCGATAAACTTTCTACATAACGTCTTTGTCCTTCTGCATATAAGGTATCGAAGGCTAAAGTACTTTTCCCAGATCCTGATAAACCAGTTACAACGACCATTTGATCGCGGGGAATATCAATATCAATATTTTTTAGATTATGGGAACGAGCGCCCCTTACTTTAATTAAATCTCTCAATCATGCCACTCCTTATTGTTATACCTCATTACTAAACCTCGTTTAAAGTTCAGCAATCAATGATTATACCTTATCACTTATATCTATTCATCTATTATGACATAGTTCGCATTTGTTGCGAATAATTTGTCTCAAATACTCTTCTATTTTAACACAAACGTATGTTCGTTGCATAATATTCACCTTAGTACATCAGCAAAAATATTCTGTTTGTACCGAACCAATCCTCACCGAAAAGCCCCTACCCTCCACTAGCTACCTGATTTGCGCATAAAGAAAAACCACCGACAAATGCCAGTGGCTTGAAAAGGTTATTGGTTTGGAATATGGATTAACCAAAACGTCCAGCAACATAATCTGCTGTTTGTGTATTGGTTGGGTTGTTAAAGATTTGGTCTGTTTCACCAAATTCAATAATGTGAGATCTACCTGGACCAGTTTCTGGGTCTGCGTAGAAGAATCCTGTGTAGTCAGAAACACGCGCAGCCTGTTGCATGTTATGGGTAACAATTGCGATGGTGTAGTCGTCACGTAATTGTTGTACTAACTCTTCAACTTTTAGCGTTGAAATTGGGTCTAATGCTGAAGTTGGCTCATCCATTAATAATACGTCAGGTTTAACTGCTAAGGCACGCGCGATACAAACACGTTGTTGTTGCCCCCCAGAAATAGCCATACCGTTTTTGTTTAAGTCATCTTTTACCTCATCCCAGATTGCAGCACCGCGTAATGAAGTTTCAACAATTTCATCTAATTCATTCTTGTCACGGATACCATGAGTGCGCGGTCCGTAAGCAACATTGTCATAGATTGACATTGGGAATGGGTTTGGTTGTTGGAAAACCATACCAACATTTTTACGTAACGTATTTAAGTTCATGTCACGGTCAAAGATACTTTTACCGTCTAATGTAATTTTACCTTCAATACGACAACCTTCAACAAGGTCATTCATACGATTTAATGTTTTTAAGAAAGTAGATTTACCTGATCCAGAAGGACCAATTAATGCTGTTACTTGTTTTTCATAAATTGGCATGTTAATACCTTCTAAGGCTTTAAAGTTACCATAGTAAAGGTCCATGTTTTCTGCTTGCATTTTAATTTTAAGATTGTTGTTTTCAACCATGATTAATTTTGTCCTCCTTTTGTAAATCGTTGTGATAACCATGTAGATAAGCCGTTGATTACTAATACAACTAATAATAGTATTACACCAGTAGCATTCGCTTGATCACGGTGCAAACCTTCACTTGATAATACATACATATGGAGAGCCAATGTACGACCAGAAGAGAAGATTGAATTAGGTAGTGATGTTGATGTACCTAATGTATACATCAAGGCTGCTGTCTCACCAACGATACGTCCGATAGCAAGGATGATACCTGACAAGATACCTGGCATAGCGATTGGCAATACGATTCTAAAGATAGTACGTAATTTACCCGCACCTAAACCGAAACTTGCTTGACGTAAATTGTCTTTAACTGACATTAAGGCTTCTTCAGTATTACGGATAATCAATGGTAATACCATAATTGCTGAAGTAAGAATACCTGAAATTAATGAATATTGGAATCCTGCTGCAGATACAAAGGCTAGCATACCGAATAAACCAAATACGATAGACGGCACACCTGTTAAGGTATCAGTCGCAATACGGATACCTTCAACCCATTTGTTATTTTTACCAGCATACTCTACTAGGTAGAAACCAGCAAATACACCAAATGGAATAGCAAGAAGTAATGAGCCCCCAATTACGTAGATTGTTGTGATAATTGAAGGCATCATTGAAACGTTATCTGTTGAGTACTTCCATGAGAATAAGTCAGCTGTTAAGTGAGGGACACCTGAAACTAATACGTAACCGATGATCCATACTAAGGCAGCAAATGTAACTGCTGCAAAGAAATATGTAAATCCACGTAGTACTTTAGACATTAGTTATTTACCCCCGTTCTCTTAACATACGCGAAGATACCATTGATAATCAAAATAATAACAAATAACACCGCACCTGTTGCAATTAAGGCGCTTTGGTGGGTACCAGTTGCATAAGCCATCTCTAAGATGATATTAGCAGTCATTGTACGTGCACCTTGGAATAAGCCTCGTGGGAAAATTGCTTGGTTCCCTGCAACCATGATAACTGCCATTGTTTCACCAACAGCTCGACCAATACCTAAGATGATAGAAGAAAAGATCCCTGATCTAGCAGCCGGCATCATGATAACATAAGAAGTTCTATCATGATCAGCTCCTAATCCAACTGACGCATTATAGTAAGTTTTTGGTACAGCACGTAACGAAGACTCAGACATGGTAATAATAGTAGGTAAAATCATAATTGCTAAAACAATACCCGCTGTCATGATACTCATACCATTTGATGCAATTCCTAAAGATCTTGAAAAAGTTCGAATTCCTGGAACCAATACTTGTAAACCGAAATAACCAAATACAATAGAAGGAATACCAGACATTAAGTTCATCGCTGGTTTCAAAACTTTATGTAATTTGGGAGGGCAATAAAATGCCATAAACATCGCAGTAAATACACCTGTTGGTACGCCCAACACGAATGCGATTAAGGTTACGTATAGTGAACCTATTAACATTGGTGCTAACCCAAAAATTTCTTGAGATGGTTGCCATTTGCTACCAAATAAGAATTGACCAAAGCCATAATCAGCCATAAAAGGTAATCCTCTTGCAAATATAAAGTAACAAATTGCTAACAAGGCAAGAATTGAAGTGAAAGCAGCTAACATGAAAACGTACTTCATTACTGTTTCCAACATATTATTTTGTTTCATATGTTCTCCTTATTAAATTCAAATTCACTATAAAAATGTGTCCAAGGGAAATTATAACGTATCTATCCGGTTTTAAAAACCCATAAATTCACAATTGGTTATTCGACCTCTGAATAATTTAATATACCCTCAAAATATAAAAGGAGTTGCTACTATATAGGAGTAGCAACTCTAATAAGATAAACCCTTAGTTGTTACTTAACTAGTCAGAATTATTGAGCAGTGCCTTCCCAGTCAGTAGTTTCGCCAGTAAAAATACTTGCGACTGTAGCTAAGCTTAAGTCAGAAACGCCATTCTCAGGGTTAACGATTACCGCAACACCATCAACAGCAATTGCTTCTGCAGTTACATCAGTTTCATCGTCCGCTAATGCACGAGAAGCCATACCCAAGTCTGCAGTTCCATCAGTAGCAGCCTTAACGCCTGCAGATGAACCATTAGAGGTAATATTAATTTGAACACCTGAGTTTAATTCTTCATAAGCTTCCGCTAATTTTTCCATTACTGGAGAAACTGAAGTAGAACCAACAATGGTGATAGATCCTGATTGAGAGCCGTCACCTGCATAAGCTTCCGCATCAGCTTTAGCTTGTACAAAACCTTCATCTAAGACGATTGCTTGCCCTTCTTCAGAGAAAATGAAATCGTGGAAGTCAGCTACTACACCTTCTAATTCGCCTTGATATACGATGTTAAATGGACGAGAAATGGCGTAATCACCTGATGCAACGTTTTCTTCTGTAGCTTCAACACCATCAACAGAAACAGCAGTGACTGTATCGTTTAATGAACCTAAAGAAATATATCCGATTGCATTTGGATCATCAGCAACAGCAGTAATTACTTGGTCTGTACCATTCATGATGGTAGCTGCAGCAGTAGTGTTATCAATATCATCAGCCATAACACCTGTAGCCTCTACAAAGGCATCACGCGTTCCAGAACCTTCTTCACGAGAAATTACTGAAATAGGACCAGTAATTGCTGCCGCTTCTGTTGTCGAATCAGAACTAGTATCCGTTGAGTCATTACTAGAGTCACTGTTTCCACATGCAGCTAAAGCAGCTGAAGCACCTAACGCTAAAACTAATTTTGAAAGCTTGCTAAAAGTCATTTATACTTTCCACCTTTTCTTTTTCTTAATCCATATAACCATATTCCAAACGATTACAAGGTTATTATATAAGATGATTGTAAATATCTAAGTGGATAAAATGTAAATTACCGCCAGTTATGTAAATATATTGTAAAGTTTGTGTAAATTTCATTGGTAAATTCTCATTTATCTTCCCTCATCGGCTAAATTTACTATTCGTTTATTCTTCTTCAATTTCATCTTCTTCATCTAATTCTAGCGGTTCTATCTTAGGAATATAGACCGTAAAACTTGTTCCCCTTCCAAATACACTATCTACTTCAATCCTACCACCCATATGTTCTAGTATATTACGAACGATGGATAAACCTAGCCCTGTACCACCAGATGCAGTTGACCGGTCTTTACTTACCCGGTAGAATCGTTCAAATATTCGTGGAAGGTCCTCTTGTGGTATGCCGATACCATTATCTGAAATTTTAAATTGAATCATATTTTCCTCTTCAGAAATGGATACCTTAACAAACCCATAAGGATTATTATAAATAATGGCATTATGAATTAGGTTGGTAAGTACCTGTAAAATCCTACCCCGATCTCCTCTAAAAGAAACATCTAGTTGGGAGTTATCATCTTTAACTAAATCAATATGCTTATCTTTTGCCCGCCCACTTAGGTGTTGAAATACGTCTTCTAAAAGCTCGTCCGCCTCTAACAATTCACTAGTATGTTGTATTTGATCCTGTTCAATTTTAGCCAGATCTAAAATATCCTTAATTAAAGAACCGAGGCGATTACTCTCTTTTTGCATAATTTTAACGAATTCCACTGCTGTATCGTGATCTTCAATGGCCCCATCTAATAATGTCTCAGTAAATCCTTGTAAGGCAGTGACTGGTGTTTTAAGCTCATGAGATGCGTTAGAAATAAAATCGCTACGAACTTTTTCCAAATGACGAATACTAGTAATATCATAGATTAAAAGAATAATTTGTTCTGAATCATTTGGATTTGTTAGTTCTTCATTGGTTTCAGTATCAAAGTAAGCATCCATTTCTTCATAGCTTAAATGAATAATATTCACATCCAAAATAACTTCTCTTGGATAATATAAATAAATTTCCTCATTAATTTTCTGTTTTGTTTTAGAAGCTTGGTTTAGCATTTGAACCAAACGATAACTTTGTAATACTTCTTCAAAACGACGACCTTCTATCTGCTCCTCTAGCCCTAGAATTTCATAAATAGCTGGGTTAGCTAAACGCACAATATGGTCTTTATCTACCATCACAACACCTAACATCATGGCATCTACCAATTTGTTCATTCGTTGTGTTTGATTTGTAATTTGAAATTCTTGAAGAGCCAGCTCATTGGATAGATCATTAATATTTTCACCAATTTCATCAAATTCTTCAATGTCTACGGGTGTATATTTTGTCGCATAATCATTATTTGCTATATGATTTAATTGGCGATTAATGGCCAAAATAGGCAAGTGTATTCTGCGGTTAAAGTGTACAAAAAAGCCCACAAGTAAAATAACCGCACCAAGAGCCATTACCACGGCAATAAAGATAATATTTTCTTCCACTGGACGATTAAGAGGAAAATTTCTCAATACTTGAATATACCCAAGTACATCTCCTTTTGAGTTCGAAATTCGTTCAGAGTAAGAGTAAATAATCGTATTCTTTTCTGTTTCTTCCTGTTTAAATCTATTATCCATATTATCTTCATAGTTTCTAAATGCTAAATCATTTGATAATTGCTCATTTCCAACTGTGTAAACACGGTTTCCGTTTGCATCATAAATTAAGATTCGATCATTTAAATTAATCATGGGTTGGATAGTCCGTTTAACAGACCGGAATTCAAGCGTATTGTCTGTTATATCAGTCACTTCTAAAGATCTGAAACTTGGTCGAATAGTTGAAACTACATTTACCAACGTATTTTGCACTTCTTCGTTAACAGTATCAGAAACAAAGCGGTTTACCGTGAAAGCAAATATCACACTATATAAAATAAACAACAGTGCAAACACTGTTGTTATACTTCGAATCAATTTTTGCATTAGTGAGGCACCTCAAATTTATATCCAAAGCCACGTACTGTAATAATATACTCAGGATTTTTGGTATCTAATTCGATTTTTTCACGTAAGTGGCTTACATGAACATCAACTATACGCGTTTCTCCGGCATAATCAAACCGCCATAACTTTTGTAATAATTGTTCACGTGATAATGTACGATTCACACGACGAGCCATATAAGTTAATAACTCGAACTCTTTAGGCGTCATTTCAATCGATTCCCCGCGCACGTATACAACATAATCATTTACATGGATTTCAATATCACCTGCTTTAATGATTTCGACATCTTCATCTTTAAAATTACCCACCGAATCTTTCGTTAAGGTAATTTTGTGTTTAGCTTCAATGCCATTTTCTTCACCAATTAGAGCTTCAGGAGCACTATATGATGCACGGCGTAAGATTGCTTTCATCCGTGCTAATACCTCACGTGGGCTAAATGGTTTAGTCATATAATCATCCGCACCCAACTCCAACCCAATGATTTTTTCTAATTCGTCATCTTTTGCAGTTAACATTAGAATAGGTGTGTTTATCTTATTTTGGCGTAAGTTTTTACAAACGTCCATCCCATCCATTTTGGGTAGCATTAAGTCAAGAATAATAAAGTCTAATTGATGATTCATCGCCAATTCTAATCCCGCTTGGCCATCTTCTGCTTGGATAACTTCATAGCCTTCTTTTTCTAAACTATATTTTAATAATGTTAATATCGATTGCTCATCATCCACTATCAATACTTTTTTCATATATTTCCTCCACACACAACTTTGGGAACGTGATTACACCCAACATCAACCAACTACCCTAGGTCTCAGATACAAGCTATATTTTATTTATTATTATATACCGTTTAATTTGTCATTTAAATCCGCCGAGACACAATCGATTACCACTATGCCTCTTCATCACTCAATTGCGCTTTTAAATATGCGTCAATAAATCCATCTAAATCGCCATCCATCACCGCTTGTACATTAGCAGTTTCATGGTCAGTTCGGTGGTCTTTTACCATATTATATGGATGGAAAACATAAGAACGAATTTGTGAACCCCAGGCAATTTCTGATTTTTCACCACGAATTTCATCTAATTCTTTAGCATTCTTTTCAGCTAGTAAATGCGCTAATTTAGCTTGTAACATCTTCATAGCCGTATCCCTATTTTGGAATTGAGACCTTTGACCTTGCGAAGCCACAACAATACCTGTTGGCACGTGAGTTAACCGGACTGCTGAAGATGTTTTATTGATATGCTGCCCTCCAGCACCTGATGCGCGGAATACGTCCATTTCAATGTCTGATTCATCAATTTCAATTTCCGTATTTTGGTCTAACACTGGCATAATCTCCACTGAAGCAAAGGATGTATGCCGACGCTTATTAGAGTCAAATGGTGAAATACGCACCAAACGGTGGATACCATCTTCTGATTTTAAGAATCCATAAGCATTCAAACCTTTAATTTCTAGTGTCACAGATTTAATCCCAGCTTCATCGCCATTTTGGAAGTCTAGTGTGGTTACTTGATAGTCGTGTTGGTCTGCCCACCGTTGGTACATTCTAAGTAGCATAGAAGCCCAGTCTTGGGACTCAGTACCACCAGCACCTGGATGAATCTCTAATAAGGCATCGTTATGGTCATACTCACCACTTAGTAAAATATTGCGCTCATAGGCGCTAATTTTAGCTTGAAAAGCTTGTATTCGATTAACTAATTCCTTAGATAAATCGGGATCTGGTTCTTCTTTAACCATTTCGTTTAAAAGTGTCAATTCTTCATATTCATCCGCTAGATTATTGAATTCATCATAGACCTTTTTCAAGGCGTTATTCGCATCAATTACTGATTGTGCTTTTTCTGAATCATCCCAGAAACCTGGTTGAACCATATCAGCTTCATACTCAGCTAAATCTGCTTCCATTTTCTCTAAGTCAAAGAGACCCCCTGAAGCTGTCAATTTGGGTTTTATTTTGCTCTAGTAAGTTATTAATTTCATATTGTTCCATCTTATATCGCTCCTAATAAAAACACGGGACCAACATGCATGATGATGTTACTCGGTCAATGCCTTGTTCGTCCCGATGTTCATAATATGCTCTTATTTAGCTTGTTTACGTTCTAAGTTTTGACGGATTTCAGATTGCATGAACATGCGTGTTGCATCATATTCAATACCGGCAATCATTTCGTTGAAACGGTCAAATCCTTCAGATTGGTATTCTACCAATGGGTTATTTTGCGCGTAAGCACGTAGTCCAACCCCTTGACGTAATTGGTCCATAGCGTCAATATGGTCAGTCCAACGAGAGTCAACTGCACGCAGGATAACCACTTTTTCAAATTCTAGGGCCATATCTTTGTTATTGATTGAATCAATTTTTTGGTTGAAACGGTCAGCCGCTTTATCAGTAATGTAGGCAATGATTTCTTTTTGGTTTTTACCCTCTAAGTTATCAATGTCTACTTGCGTATTGCGGTATAAGGTTGTTTCGGCAAAATCAGCCAGCGCTTCTAAATTCCAATCAGCACGGTCACCAGCAGTGTATAATTCCACTTGGCGTTTAATGGTCCGCTCAATCATTGGCCACATCACGTCATCCAATGACTCTTCAGCTGAAATCACTTCGAAACGTTGTGCGTAGATGACATCACGTTGTTGACGCATCACTTCATCGTATTCCAGGACGTTTTTACGGGTATCGTAGTTATTCCCTTCAACACGAATTTGTGCACCTTCAACCTGTTTAGTAATCATACGAGACTCAATCACCATATCTGGATCATCTTGATCAAGATTTAAGCTTTCCCATAGTTGTTGGATACGCTCTGAACCAAAACGACGCATTACATCATCTTCAAGAGACAAGTAGAAACGTGAATATCCAGGATCCCCTTGGCGTCCAGCACGTCCACGTAACTGGTTATCAATACGACGTGATTCGTGACGTTCAGTACCAATTACAGCTAAGCCACCAAGTTCTTTTACTTCGGGGCTCAATTTAATATCTGTACCTCGCCCCGCCATGTTCGTCGCAATCGTCACGGCGCCCTTTTGACCTGCATCAGCAACAATTTGTGCTTCACGTTCATGGTTTTTAGCGTTCAACACATTATGGCGAATACCTAATTGCGTTAAGGCATCTGATAACATTTCAGAGGTTTCAACTGCTACCGTACCTACTAAAACTGGTTGTCCAGCCTCATGGCGGGCAGCGATATCTTTTACAACTGCATTGAATTTCGATTTTAAGTTAGGGTATAAGATATCTGATTTATCTTCCCGAATAACTGGTTTATTGGTTGGAATTTGAATAACGTTCATATTATAAATTTCACGGAATTCTTCTTCTTCAGTTTTAGCTGTACCTGTCATACCAGATAATTTTTCATACATTCTAAAGTAATTTTGGAAGGTAATTGTCGCCATTGTTTTTGATTCATTTTGAATTTCAACATTTTCTTTGGCTTCAATACCTTGGTGTAACCCGTCAGAGAAACGACGCCCTTCCATGATACGACCTGTGAAACCATCAACAATTTTAACTTGACCATCAACTACAACGTAGTCAATATTTAAAATCATGATGTAGTTAGCACGCAAAGCTGTATCAATATGGTGGATTAAACGGCCATTTTCCATGTCGTATAAGTTTTTTACATGGAAGACATCTTCGGCTTTTTCAATACCTGCTTCAGTAAGGGCTATTGTTTTAGAAGAAACATCAATAACATAGTCTTCCTCTTCTTTTAAACTTTTAGCAAAATAATCTGCGCGTTGATAAAGTGCTGTTGATTGCTCTGCTTGGTTGGAAATAATCAACGGCGTACGCGCCTCATCGATTAAGATTGAATCCACTTCATCGACAACCGCAAAGTATAAAGGACGTTGCACCATTTGGCGTTTGTACACGACCATGTTGTCACGCAAGTAGTCAAATCCAAGCTCATTATTTGTTGAATAAGTAATATCCGCTGCATATGCTTCACGCTTTTCGTCGTTGTTCATACCAGCTTTATTCAAGCCCACTGTTAAGCCTAAGAAAGTATATAACTCACCCATTTGCGCTGAGTCACGGCTTGCCAAGTAGTCATTGACTGTCACGACGTGAACGCCTTTACCAGCTAAGGCATTCAGGTACACTGGCATTGTTGCTGTTAAAGTTTTACCTTCACCAGTTTTCATCTCTGCTATGTTTCCGTAGTGTAAAGCCAAACCACCCATAATTTGTACATGGTAAGGGAATAATCCAAGGACACGGCGTGCACCTTCTCTTACTGTAGCAAAAGCTTCCACTAAAATATCTTCCAAGTCTTCACCTAATTGTAGCCGTTCTTGGAATGACTTAGTCATATCTTTTAATTGGTCATCTGTGTAATTTGCAAAACGATCCTCTAATGCTTCAACTTGTTTTGCAGTTTTATCAAATTTTTTCAAATCTTTTCTTTGGTTATCAAAAACCTTTTTTAAAACATTTGCCATTATTTTCTCCTTTGGTTCAGAAACTTGTATAAATCTTGGGCTAATGTGTCCAGCGGTATCGCGCTACCCACTATCCCCAATATATTTATCGTCCATTATATGATAGCATTAAAAATTTGTCATTAAAACAAGAAACGGACAGCCTTAGCAGAAATTACAAGATTTCTACAAAATATGCTAGAAAAATAGTTAAATGCATTAAAAAGCTCCAGCATACACCGGAGCTTGTTGTTTTATAAGATTTTTCTGTTTGATTATGCTTCTTCTAAGTCATCTTCAATGGCAATTAAACCATAAGATCCTTTACGACGAGCATATACCAAGGCACCTTTACCAGTTTCAGCATCTTCAAAGATGAAGAAGTTGTGACCTAGCATTTCCATTTGTAATACTGCTTCTTCTGCAGTCATCGGCTTCACAGATAAGGTTTTACGACGCACAATCTTAATTGGGTCATGCCCTTCTTCAGCCTCTTGCTCAACGCGGTCAGCTTGCACTTGTGTCTCCACAGCGCCTGGTAAACCAGCACTTACACGAGGTTTACGATTCATTTTTGTTTTGTATTTACGTACTTGACGTTCTAACTTATCAACCACAAGGTCAATAGAACCGTACAAGTCTTGAGATGTTTCTTCAGCACGTAAAGTCAAACCACCCGTTAAAGGAATAGTAACCTCTGCCTTAGCATCCTTGTTCGGATAAACTTTCGCATTTACATATGCAGTAGCATCTGGTGAATCAGTGAAATACCGTTCAATCTTAGAGATTTTCTTTTCAGCATACTCTCTGATTGCTGGAGTGATTTCAATATTCTCACCGCGGACGTTGTATGTAAACATAATCTTTCATCCTTTCTACCAGTAATAAATTACTGGTGAAGCTCCTATAGCTTCTTTATTAGTACTTTTATTATAATGGAAACCGCTTACCGATACAAATAATCTACTCCCAAAAATGCATATTATCTTGCAAGGGTTAATCCGCTTATTTGACTGAAGCCAGCTAATTCAAGTGCTTTATAGGCTGAGAACATTGTGGTGCCCGTAGTATAGACATCATCAAATAAAACAATAGGTCGACGTTGGTCTAATGGTCTTATTGCTGGATTAATCCTAATTTTATTAAGGTCTCGTAACCGATTCTGTCGATTTTTATAAGCTTGCTTCCCCTTATTCCCCTCACTTATCAGTAAATCCTTATAAGGAATACGTGCAGCTTCTAATAATAAGGCTGTTTGATTGAAACCTCTATTCGCTACTTTCTCACTAGAGGAAGGCATAGGGACCCAAATCGCATTCTGATCTTTTCGATAAGCAGATCTTATTTCATGATCAAAAAGAAAACGGCCCCGTATATCTCCCTGCCCTTTTAAAACGACTAACCAATCTTTAAATATTCTATTATATTGGTAGAATGATTGATTCTTAAAATGCCAATTGTGGTACCTATGCCAACTTTGACAATCACTGCAAAATCCATCTGCGTTCACTTCAACTACCATTTCTTCCACAACGGGCCGCCCACATTGTTTACAGGTATTTTTAATAGGAATAGTTTTTAATCCGCTTAAACATTCTTGGCAAAAAAGAGCTGGTTGAATCCGACCTAAAGACAAGATATCCGATAAGGTTAAGTGAATATCTAAGATATTTTGACATATTAAACAAGCTGACGCTGTATCAGTAGTTGTGCTTTCATCATTCATCAAAATCTTAAATAGATTAGTCATCAATTAAACCTCGTTTTCTTGCTTGCTCATTCATCGTTTTAATTTGCCGAATTGCGGCATTTGATGCTTTCGTTTTCCCGTAATGGAGAAAATAAACTGACCCTGATGGCCATTTGGGTTTTCGGCCCACTCGGCCTGAAATCTGGACTAGAGCTGCTGTAGTAAAGGTCTGGTCCTCACTACCCAATACGATGACATCAATATTAGCAAAGGTAACGCCACGCTCTAAGATAGTCGTTGAAAATAAAAAATCATAATGACCATCTCGCATATTTTGTACCTTGATAATACGGTCTGGGTCTTTTGAAGACACGGATTCAAACCGGTAATCAGCAAATACTTGTCGGCATAATCTTACGAAAGTTAGCATTAAATCAATGTTGGGCATAAAGACCAAAACTCGTCGCCCTTTGACCAGTAGCCGTCCTAATAGTCGTTTAAAAACACTTGGTACTTTACCTGCTTGAATAATACTATGCCAGTCGCCTACCCATTGGTGTACGGGGACTGGTAGGTGGTGGCGGTGGTAGCGGGCTGGCAGAATGGACACGGGTAGCTTGCCATCTTTGATTAATTTCTCATGACTTGGATTTGGGGTTGCCGTCAGCAAAATCTGGGCCCCTGTCTTTTTAATGGCACGCTCTGAAGCGAAATAGAGCATAAGGTCGCCGTCATAAGGAAAGGCGTCAATTTCATCAATAATCAACAGGTCAAAAGCTTCTTTAAAGCGAATGAGTTGGTGGGTGGACCCGATGGTAAAAGGTTGTTCAGCATAAGTTTCTTCTGATTGACCGTGGAGTAACTGGATAGTCACTTCAGGAAAGGCTTCTTTAAAGCGTGGGGCTAGTTCATTGGCCACGTCAACTCGGGGTGTGGCGAGGGCTACTTTCTCGCCAGCCATCAGGGCTTGGTTAACAGCTTCAAAGACCATCTCTGTCTTACCTGCTCCTGTAACAGCCCAAACTAGACGTTGACCGCCTGCTTGGTAGGTCTGACAAATTTCTTTGGAGGCTTGGGCTTGTTGGTCTGATAAAGTGCCGGTCCAAGCCAAATAAGATTGGTCTCTTTGCCAGCTATAGGGTTCAGTCGCCTCAGCTAAGTGATATAACTTGTCGCAGGTCCGTAGTTTACCGAAGTTGAGACATTGTAGACAATAGACGCAGTCTGTCAGGCCACACTGACAGATATTTTCTTGAAAGATGGTTTGATTTCCGCAACGACGACAGTTTAAGCGCGAGCCCTCTTTTTCCAGGGCGGGGAAGATTTGCAATCCGGGTATATCCAGTAAGTTGATGGCTGCATCGGTCTGGCCTATTTCCTTGGCTGTAACGAGTCGACCGCTTAATAAATTGATTATTTCGTCCATGATTCTCACCCCTCATCCAGTTTATACGTCAAATTTTAGGGATTATGCCAAAAAAAAAGACCAGGAAACTTCCTAATCTCAATTAAATATAAAAAAAATAAGTGCAATTTTAATGCATGTAAAACTTAGTCTTATTCTAGTCAATATCAGTATTTTGCCACCAAACTAAAGCATAGGCAGCTGGCCCAAGATGGGTCCCGATAACAGGGCCTACTGGCGTTCGTTGCATATCTAAGTCTGGGTGGTTTTCAGTCATATAAGTCACCAAACTTTGAACTTGCGGGGTATCATCTTCCCCGACAATGGCCACTCTTAAATGGGGATTTGCTTGATAAGCCTGTTCAAATAAATCAAGCATCCGTTTCACTGTCTTTTTATGGGTACGAACTTTTTCAAAAACCTCAATTTTTCCCTGTTCGAAATGCAAGATTGGTTTTACTTGTAATAGGTTGCCAATTCCAGCTGCACTAGCAGAGATACGGCCGCCTTTAGCTAAGTGTCCTAAATCTTCCACTGAGAAATATGCGTCAGCAGTTAGCTTCAAGGCGTCTAGTTTAGGCAGAATGTCCATCAATCCTAGACCTTGTTCCCGCAACTTAACGGCTTCTTGAACGAATAACCCTTGACCAATCAAAGAAATATCGGAATTATAAACCTCAATCCGAACATTTTTTTCTTCAGCAACTTCGCTTGCAATCATACTAAAGGTTTGGAAGGTACCAGAAATACCTTTTGATAGGGTCACAACCAAAATTTCATCATGACTGTCAGCAAGTCCTTCAAAGGCTTCTGTGACAAGGCCTGGCGCTGGTTGCGAACTTGTTGGGATCTCATCTAAGGCCGCCATTTTGGCATAAAATTCATCAATCGTGATGTCGATATTGTCACGGTAAGATCCGTCTGAAAATGTGATTGTTAATGGTAGAACTGTAATATCGTGACGACTAACAAATTCGTCTGAAAGATAGGCAGTACTATCCGTTACAATGGCAAGTGACATATAATTTTCTCCTCTAATCCCTGTACTTTACAGATTGCCACTTGAAAAATAATCAACTGACAATAACTTCAGTGCCATTTTATCAAACATCTGGATAAAATTCGACAAGTTTATCTAGTAAAGCGCTTCAACTTTGTGAAATATACACAAAAGACAGGCAAATAGCTAAAAATAATAAAATATGCTACTCTCAAAGGAAAGAAATGATTAACAAGGAGGCAAGTCAAATGATTGAATACCGGACTGTAGTTGAAGGTGGCGGTAGCCACGAAATTGAAGTGAAAGGGTCCAGATTTATTTGCCATGCACAACGAATCTTCAATGAAGATGAAGCCAACGCTTTTATCCAAAAAATTCGTAAAGAACACTACAAAGCCACTCACAATTGTGTAGCCTTTCAAATTGGCGAAAAAAATGAGATTCAACGAGCGCTAGATGATGGCGAACCCTCTGGAACAGCGGGCGTCCCTATGCTAGAAGTTTTAAAACAGCGGAATTTACAAAATATTATCGTTATTGTTACCCGCTATTTCGGTGGTACAAAACTAGGTGCTGGTGGGCTCGTTCGTGCTTACTCATCCGCAGTGTCTGAAGGATTAGATGCCATCGGTCAAGTAGAACGTCAGCTGCAAACCCAATTAGACATCAAAGTTGCTTACCCATTAACTGGTCAATTAGAACATTGGATTGCTGAATCGCCCTATAGCTTATTAGATACAACTTACCTAGCTGACGTAACTTATCATTTAGGTGTCCCGTCTGATTTAGTAGATCAAGTTCAAGCCGACATAGTTAATCTAACAAGTGACCAAGCTGAATTTGCTATTGGGCAACAAATCTATGTAGACATCCCAATTAGTTACTAATTTAATTATCAACTATAAGCAAACCCACTAGTATAATTTTGCCTTGCATTTTTAAGATGACTGGAGCACAATATAATTGTAAACCCTTACAAATGGAGGCACTATTATGGAAATTGAAAAACAAATTGCAGATAAGTATTTGAAGACATATATGGTTGAAAAAGATCCGGGATCTGCATCTTTAATTGCTTTCCCCACTTCAACTGAAGAAGTGGTCGCATTTATTAAGGATGCCAACGCAAGAAAGCAACCCACGATTACTATCGGTCGTCAAACTGGATTAACGAGCGCAACTTATCCTATCAATAATGCTTGGTTACTAAGCTTGGAGAAAATGAATAACATTATTTCATTAGATGAACAAACGCTGACTTTAACAGTTCAAGCAGGTGTAACCTTATTTCAAATCCGAGATTATCTAGTGAATACGCCTTATTTCTATGCCCCTGACCCTGGTAATAAAAATGCTTCAGTCGGCGGAAATGCATCTACAAATGCTGGTGGGATGCGAGCGATTAAATACGGTGTGACCCGTGACAATATCCGTGGTTATGATGTGGTATTAGCTAATGGAGAATTGATTCACGTTGGCTCTTTAAATAAAAAAGATGCAACAGCTTATGATTTGAAAGACCTATTTATCGGTGCTGAAGGTACACTCGGGGTGATCACAGAGTTACAATTGAAATTAACACCACGTCCAGCTTTTGAGAAATCTGTTATTCTCGGTTTTAGTTCTTTAGACGGTGTGTCAGATGCTATTTTTGAAGTTGTGAAGTCACCTGTTCAACCAATTGCTTTAGAACTATTAGAAGAATCAGGTATTCACTATTCTGAACAATTTATCAACAAGAAAATGCCTGAAGTTCATGGTGAAGCTTTCTTATTGGCAACTGTAGCAGACAATGCGGCAGACGGTTTAGCCTTCCAACTTGAAGCTATCCAAGCCCTAGGAAAAAAAGCTGGTGCAATTGAAGCGCGCGAACTTTCTGACGATGAATCCAGCGAAATGTGGACCATCCGCGATAATGTCTTGAACGGTATCGTTTCTAAAGGTGACTGGAAAATGTATGACCCGGTTGTTCCTAACCACTTGTTTACAGACTTAGTTAAAGAAGGTAAACGCTTAGGAGATAAATATAATGTCCAAACTGGATTCTTCGGTCACGCAGGAGATGGCAATATTCATATTTGTATCTTACGCGGTGATCAAGATGATGAAACTTGGGAACAAATTAAACACGACTATGAAAATGATTTATTCCCATATGTTGCTGAACAAGGTGGTTTATTATCCGCAGAACACGGTATTGGTTTAGAGAAAAAAGCTTATCTGCCTTACTTCAAAGACGAAGCATATATGGCAGTATTGAAGTCCATCAAACAAGCCATGGATCCAAATAACATCTTGAACCCAGGAAAAATGTTTGACTAAACAGGGTGTGAGATAGAGCGTCTAGATAGGAGACAATGGAAGAAATAGTGCCGTGGCACACAGAGTGTGACGCAAACTATTCTGAAGTGGACACCTATCTGCCCTGTCGAGCTCAACTTCACAGGATGTGAGACAGCGCAAACTTAATATTTATGGGGTAGCCTTTCGGCTTCCACATACCTATCACTGCCTTAAAAGCAGTGGCACCGCCCTTAGAGAAAAAATTCTCTAAGGGCTTTTCTTACGATTCATTCTGTAAGGGCTGAAGCCCAACAGACTGAGATGAGTAAGAAATCCTTGTTTCACTGCTAAGGCATGCTAGGTAGTTCCAGCCTCGGGCTTGTATTTTTAAAGTATAATCGCTATGTAAATCTAATCAATAGACTATTCGAGTTTAAATGTATTTGGGTTCTGAAATAGAAAACGCCCTACGTTTTTACGTAAGGCGTTTTTTATTGAACTATGTATACAACCATGACGATTTATAGTTGAAACTAAATATTGGTTTGATCATATTTCGAATAGTAATTACCGTTTGGATAGATGATAAATATATCAACTGTACCACTACCCCCATTGCGTTTTAATTCTTTTGACGCTAGTGTCAGTTCCATACTGCCATCATCTCTAGTCTCAGAAACCTCTACTTCGATATCATCAGAAAAGCCTTCTTGATCTTTAATATATTCAAAAGCAGTTTCTTCCGTGAAAGGATCAATCACCTTTTGTTGGTTTTCTCTTTCTTGGCTAAGTTTCTCAGTAAAAGCCTCCGTCTGGATATCGTAGGTCCATTGAATATCAGGTTCTTCTTTTTCGTAGTTTTCAAAATAAGTATCTATCGTAATTGTGTTGCCTTCACCCTTGAACACATAAAAATCTTGACCACCACGCCCTTGATTTTCAAAGGAAAGCATCAAGTAATCGGGCTCATCTTGAGCAACTGCAAAATAGTCGCGGCTATAAAATTCAGAATTCAAACCACTAGCTTCACCATTAGAAGTGACTTTGATACCTGCTTCATATAGGTCAATCGCAGCATCTTTAGAGATATAAGAATCTTTTTCTGAAATTGTTAATTTATCAATTAATTGACTAACAGATTCGTTATTTCCTGGTTCGACATAGGCACTTTCGGTATGGTCTGCTATATTTTCATATTGGGCAATATCTGGCGATTGATCTGTTTCAAAATTGTAAGGAATGGGATAGGTCTGAATATACCCTGAGCCTTCCTCACTTACACTATAGACGATATGACCATCTGCTTCTTGTGGTCCACGAATTTGAATGACATCTTCTGGATATACCCCGTAATTTACATTATTTGGATTAATAAGGGAACCCTTGGGAAGTAATATAACTTCAAGATTTTCTACGTCTCTATTACTGCCAAAATTTAACCACACTCTTGCATATTCAATCTCTTCATCACTATAAGGAGATAGACTATCTTCACTTTCGGCGCTGGTATCTGACTCTGATGACTGGGTATTAGTGGATTCAGCGGTAGATATCTTACTTGATTGATTATTTTCATTAGTGCCATCCAAACTGCAAGATGCTAGCAAAGTTAGCGAAATAAGGATACTCAATATTTTTAACTTCTTCATACTTATGATCCTCCCATACTAAGATTTATATCAATTTAAAAACCTTTATCTACTATATTATATAATACATAAGCTAGCTGACAAGGTCATTATTAATATCGTATGACTAGGGTATGCAAGAAAAACGCCCTACGAATTTTACGTAAGGCGTTTTTAATTTATCAATGTTTTTAGACTAGCTGACTAAAGACATTTTCGATGCTGTCTTCAAATACTAGTACATCGTTAAAGGGAATTGTGAGTGGTGACTTGTTTACAATTGTCAAATGTTGCCCATTGAAGTAGCGTAAAAATCCAGCTGCTGGATATACAACTAGACTGGTGCCTAAGATGACGAGTAAATCGGCTTGACGAATCTTATCAATCGCCCCATTTACAGTATCTTGGTCTAATTGTTCGCCGTAAAGCACGATGTCAGGACGCACAATACCACCATCATTGGCACAACGAGGTATCCCGTCTTCATCTATACGTAGGTCTTCAGGTGCGTAACGTTGCCCGCATTCTACGCAAT
The DNA here is from genome assembly GCF_053627715.1 of Aerococcus sp. 150760013-2. Lineage (NCBI taxonomy): Bacteria > Bacillati > Bacillota > Bacilli > Lactobacillales > Aerococcaceae > Aerococcus > Aerococcus sp. 150760013-2. Next base: position 615 of record NZ_JBSEYI010000014.1, on the reverse strand, counting down.
AATTTTCTAATACAGTACCGTGTAATTCATATACGGCTTTTGATCCTGCTTTTTGATGCAAACCATCAATGTTTTGCGTAACAACAGAAACATCTTTGCCCGATTTTTCCAACTCGGCAATAAATTCGTGGCCCGCATTTGGTTTGGCTTCTGGGTGGACCAATTTATCAAAGTGATAGGCAAAGTATTCCTTCGGGTATTGTGTAAAGAAATGATGAGAAACGACTTCTTCTGGGCTATAAGTCCCACCTAAGTTTTCCATAAAAAGGCCATTCGCTGACCGAAAATCAGGAATACCAGAGGCTGTAGACATGCCCGCTCCTGTAAAAAAGACAATACATTGGCTATCCTGAATTTGTTGTTTAAATTGTTGGATTTTATCTTCCATGCTAGTTCTCCTTTATATAGTTCTTTACCTATTCTAACATGACCAAATTTTTCATGCGAAATATCGAACATTGAAGCCTTGAGCAATCTAATTGCTTATAAATTTAGTTTTATCTAATATAAAAACTGACACTATGAACTACAACGCCATTAAAATGGCGTGTTTCTAGGAACACTCATGACTTGTTCCACTTATTTCAAAGCAAAACAGCGGTCTAAGCTATTTAA